>NZ_CATNLY010000052.1:0-350000 GCF_950100655.1 Pleomorphomonas sp. T1.2MG-36 | reverse complement strand
GGCGAGCAGGTTCGGCAGCTGTTCAGCCTCAACCAGCAACTGTCGCGCGACGCCAACAACCTCACGTCGGCGCTGCGCGGCCAGAACAAGAGCCAGGGCAACTGGGGCGAGATGATCCTCGAGCGGGTGCTCGAGGCGGCCGGCCTCGTCAAGGGCGTGCACTTCGTGCCGCAGGAGAGCCATTCGCGCGAGGACGGCAGCCGCATCCAGCCCGACGTGGTGCTGAACCTGCCGGGACAGCGCTTCATGGTGATCGACAGCAAGGTGTCGCTCAACGCCTACGAGCTGTTCTCGAGCGCCGAGGAGGATGGCGCCCGCGAGGCGGCGCTGCGCCGCCATCTCGACAGCATCCGCGGCCACATCAAGGACCTGTCGGCCAAGAACTACCAGGAGATCCACGGCATCGCCGCGCTGGATTTCGTCATCCTGTTTGTGCCGATCGAGCCGGCCTTCCTGGTCGCCATCACCCGCGACGCCGAGCTTTGGCATCAGGCCTGGGAGAAGAACATCCTGCTGGTCAGCCCGTCGTCGCTGCTGTTCGTGGTGCGCATCGTCGCCCAGCTCTGGCAGAAGGAGCAGCAGACCAAGAACGCCCAGGACATCGCCAAGCGCGGCGCCGAGCTCTACGACAAGTTCGTCGGCTTCGTCGAAGACCTGGAAAAGGTTGGCAAGGGCCTGAAAGACGCCCAGAACGCCTATGAACGCGCCTACGGCAAATTTGCCAGCGGGCGCGGCAACGTCATCCGTCAGGCGGAGATGCTGCGCAATCTCGGCCTCAAGACGACGAAGCGGCTTGACCCTGGCCTTCTGGAAGCCGCCGATGTCGACGAGGATACCGGCGCCCTGCCCGCTCCGGAAGATCAGTTGTCGTAATCGGGATCGGCTGAAAAGCGCGGCAGACCGTCGGCAAGGCATAGCCAACTGGGACGGTCGCCGTCCCAGCCATGGGCAGCCGGAGCCACTGCGGTCTTGTCGTCGAGCGTGCCGACGGTGACGCCGACCGACCTCCCCTTGGCATCGGTCATGAAAAGCTGGCTGCCGCAGGCGCCGCAGAAGGAGCGAACCATCTCCGGGGACGAGGCATGGGTTGCCGCTTCACCGGAGACGACGCGGAAGCGGTCCGGCCGCACCTGCATCCAGGCGACGGTGGCGCCGCCCGTCGACCGGCGGCAGGTGTCGCAATGGCAATAGTCGACGATGGCGCCGTAACTGTCCGCCTCGTAGCGAACCCGGCCGCACAGGCAGCCGCCCGAGAGCCACGCCATGATCAGTCCTCGCCGGCCGGCCGTTGCCGGTCGCGCTTGACGGCGCCGCGCTTGGTCTTGGCATCGACACGGCGCACCTTGCTCGCCCGCGTCGGCTTGGTGGCGACGCGCGGTTTGGGCGGGATCGCCGCCTCGGCGAGAATGGCCTTCAGGCGGTCGAGGGCGTCCTCGCGATTGCGCTCCTGCGACCGGAAGCGCTGGGCCTGGATGACGATCTCGCCGGCCTGCGTCAACCGCGACGGCCCGGCGATGCGCGAGGCGCGCACCTTGGTTTCCCAGGGAATGCCCGACGCGTTGTAGAGGTCGTAGCGCAGCGCTACCGCCGTCGCCACCTTGTTGACGTTCTGTCCGCCCGGGCCGGACGCCAGGACGTAGGAGAAGGAGAGGTCCTTCTCGTCGATATAGAGGCGGTCGGCAACGTAGATCATGACGGCAGGATAAAGATCGTCGCCGACCTCCGCAAACCCCTCGTTACACCTTCAGGAAGCGTCCGCTCGCCGCAACGCCGACCAGGAACACCGAGATGATCAGGAAGGCGGTCGGCAGCGAGGCGATGTGGGCGACGAAGCCGATGGCCGCCGGCCCCATCAGGATGCCGGCGTAGCCGAGCGTCGTCACCGCCGGCACGGCCACGCTTTCCGGCATCAGCGTCTGCTTGCCGATGGCGCTGTAGAGGACCGGCACGATGTTGGAACAGCCGGCGCCGATCATCGCAAAGCCGATCATCGCCGCCGTCACCGACGGCACCAGCGTCGCCACCAGCAGACCCGACGCGGCCAGAAGCCCGCCGACGAGGATGATGGTCGTCCGGCTGACCCGCCGCACGATGGCGTCGCCACTGAGGCGGCCGATGGTCATGGTGGTGGCGAAGGCCGCGTAGCCGAAGCCGGCATGCGCCGGATCGGCGCCGCGCGTGAAGGTGAGGAACACCGCGCTCCAATCGAGGATGGCGCCCTCGGTCAGGAAGACGATGAAGCAGAGGATGCCGATGAACAGCACCACGCCGCGCGGCAGCGCGAAAGCGGGGCCGGAAGTATCGCCGCCGAAGCCGAGGAAATGCGGCGCTGCCCAGATCAGCATGGCCGCCGTGAACACCGCCGCGACCAGCGACACGATGACCGGCGAGGCGCCAAAGCTGAGGAGACCGGCGCAACCGGCGGCGCCGGCGATGCCGCCGACGCTGAACAGCCCATGGAAGCCGCTCATCAGCGCCTTGCCGGCCACCCGTTCGACGATCACCGCCTGAATGTTGATGACGCAGTCGACCGAGCCGACGCCGGCGCCCAGAATGAACAGCGCGACCGCGAGCAACGGCGCGCTCGACACGATGGCCAGCGCCGGCAGGGCGATGCAGACCATCAGCGAGGAGACGATCAGCACCCGGCGGCAGCCATATTTGCCAGCCAACGCGCCTGCGAGCGGCATGGCGATGATCGAACCGATGCCGAAGGCCAGCAGCAGAAGGCCGAGACCGCCGGCTTCGAGACCGGCGCGCGTCTTGGCGAACGGCACCAGCGCCGCCCACACGGCACCGCCGAAACCGGCGATGAAGAAGGCAACGCGCGTGGAAAACTGCTCGGCGCGCCCGATGCTCTCGGACGTCAGGATGGCGGTGGACATGTCGAACAACAGCTCCTCAAGAAAACTGCCGTCCTCCCCCGAGACGGTCCGACGCGAACCATGACGACACGGCTATTGATTCGATTCATAAGCAACTCGTCAAGAGGCTGCCGTCGCCGAACGCGTTTTGCGGCAGCGCTGTGGCTTTGCTGCGATCCGCGGACCGTTCGGCCGAATGTCGGTCAGCGGCCGGAACCGATGCCGCCCTGGGGCGTTCCAGGTCCGGGGTGTGACTTCGGGGCGCGAATTGCCGCGTCCCGGATCGACCGCATGGCCGCTTTGACGCATCGCCCGGAGATGGTGCCTTGTCCGTTTTCCGACGCTTCCCGCTCGTGACCTCCGGTCTTGCCCGCCTTCGTTCGGCGCCGATCGTCCTGTGTTCCGGCCTTCTGCTGGTCAGTTGCCGGTTCCCGGTGCTGGATCCGAGCGGACCGATCGCCGCCAAGGAAAAGCAGCTCATTCTGATCTCAACGGCGCTGATGCTGCTTGTCGTCCTGCCGGTGATCATCCTCACGCTGTTCTTCGTCTTCTGGTATCGGGCGTCCAACACCCGGGCGCACGCCATGCCCAACTGGGCGCATTCCAACGCCATCGAGGCCGTCGTCTGGATCGTGCCGGCGCTCATCGTCCTCGCGCTCGGCTGGCTCGCCTGGACCACCACCCACGCCCTCGACCCCTACCGGCCGCTCGAAGAGACCGACAAGCCGACGCTGGAGATCGACGTCGTCGCGCTCGATTGGAAGTGGCTGTTCATCTACCCCGAGCAGAACATCGCCAGCGTCAACGAGGTCGCCTTCCCCATCGACAGGCCCGTCCATTTCGAGATCACCTCCGACACGGTGATGAACTCGTTCTTCATCCCCGGCCTCGCCGGCCAGATGTACGCCATGGCCGGCATGCGCACCGAGCTCAGCCTGATCGCCAACAAGCCGGGCAGCTTCGGCGGCCTGTCGGCCAACTACAGCGGCGCCGGCTTCTCGGGCATGCGGTTCACCGCGCTGGCCACCTCCGATGCCGATTTCGAGGCCTGGACGCGCAAGGTCGCCGCCGCCGGCCGGCCGCTCGACGAGGCCGCCTATGCCGATCTCGCCAAGAAGCGGGAGAACAGCCCGGTGGTCTACTACGCGCCGGGCGACCCCGACCTGCTGATCAATCTCATCAAGAAATACCGCCATACGCCGCCGCCGGAACCGACGGGCGATACGCCGGCAGAGGCGAGCCAGACGCCGCCAGCCGCACACGCGGACCACTGAACTCGTCGGCCGCCGACCGGAGGCCATCGTGGAGAGCACGACGTGACCCCACTTCTTGGTAAGCTCACACTCGAAGAGATCCCCTATCACGAGCCCATCATCATGGGGGCGGTCGGCGTCGCCCTCCTCGGGGTTCTCGCCATCGCGGCGATGATGAGCCGCTATCGCCTGTGGGGCTGGCTCTGGTCGGAGTACATCACCTCCGTCGATCACAAGAAGATCGGCATCATGTACGTCCTGCTCGGCCTCGTCATGCTGCTGCGCGGCTTCACCGACGCTGTCATGATGCGCCTCCAGCAATCGATGAGCCTCGACCCCAATCCGGGCTATCTGCCGCCGGAGCACTTCGACCAGATCTTCACGGCGCACGGCGTCATCATGATCTTCTTCGTGGCCATGCCGCTGATCGTCGGGCTGATGAACATCGCCGTGCCCTTGCAGATCGGCGCCCGCGACGTCGCCTTTCCCTTCCTGAACTCGCTGAGCTTCTGGCTGACCTTTTCCGGCGCCATGCTGGTCAACGCCTCGCTGATTTTCGGCGAATTCGCCAAGACCGGCTGGGCCGCCTATCCGCCGCTCTCCCAGTTGTCCTTCAGCCCCGACGTCGGCGTCGACTACTACATCTGGAGCCTTCAGATCGGCGGCATCGGCACGCTGCTGACCGGCGTCAACTTCCTCGTCACCATCCTGCGCATGCGGGCGCCCGGCATGAAGATGATGCACATGCCGATCTTCGTCTGGACCGCCTTCTGCACCAACGTGCTCATCGTCGCCGCCTTCCCCATCCTCACCGTCACGCTGGCGCTCCTCGGCCTCGACCGCTACGTCGGCACGCATTTCTTCACCAACGACGGCGGCGGCGAGCAGATGATGTACGTCAATCTGTTCTGGGCCTGGGGCCATCCGGAAGTCTACATCCTGGTGCTGCCGGCTTTCGGCGTGTTCTCGGAAGTCGTCGCCACCTTCTCCGGCAAGCCGCTGTTCGGCTACAAGACGATGGTCTGGGCGACGATTGCCATCACCTTCTTCTCTTTCGTCGTCTGGCTCCATCACTTCTTCACCATGGGTGCCGGCGCCAACGTCAATGCCTTCTTCGGCATCGCCACCATGATCATCGCCGTGCCCACCGGCGTGAAGATGTTCAACTGGCTGTTCACGATGTTCAGGGGCCGGGTGCGCTTCTCGGTGCCCATGCTCTGGTCGATCGGCTTCATCATCACCTTCACCATCGGCGGCATGACCGGCGTGCTCCTGGCCATGCCGGGCGCCGATTTCGTGCTGCACAACTCCCTGTTCCTGGTGGCCCATTTCCACAACACCATCATCGGCGGCGTGGTGTTCGGCATCTTCGCCGCCATCAACTACTGGTTCCCCAAGGCGATGGGCTTCCGCCTGTCGGAGCCGCTGGGTCGCGCCTCGTTCTGGTGCTGGCTCATCGGCTTCTACGTCGCCTTCATGCCGCTCTACGTGCTCGGCTTCATGGGCATGACGCGGCGGCTCAATCACTATCCCGATCCCGACTGGCAGCCCTGGCTGATACTGGCCGCCGTCGGCGTGGCGATCATCGCCGTGGGCATCCTCTGCACCATCCTGCAGATCGTCTACAGCGTCTGGAAACGCGACCAGCTGCGCGACACCACGGGCGACCCCTGGGATGGCCGCACCCTCGAGTGGGCCACCGCGTCGCCGCCGCCGATGTACAACTTCGCCGAAATACCGCGCATCACCGAAATCGACGCCTTCGCCAACATGAAGGCCAACGGCACCGGCATGTTCGTGCCGGGAACGCCCTATTCCGACATCCACATGCCCAGGAACACCGCGGCCGGCTTCCTGATGGGCATCTTCAGCATCGCCCTCGGCTTCGGCCTCGTCTGGCATATCTGGTGGCTGGCCGGCCTCGGCGCCGTCGCCATGACCGTCGCTCTGCTCGTCCGCCTGTTCGATGAGGACATCGCCTTCGTCATCCCGGCCGATCAGGTGAAGGACATGGAGATGCGCCGCCTTGAGGGAGTTGGCCAGCCATGACCATTCTCGACCTTCCCGAAGCCCACTCGCTGCACGCCGAGCAGCACCCGCCGGCCCACGAGGACGACGCCGAACTCACCGAGAAGACCGTATTCGGCTTCTGGCTCTACCTGATGAGCGACGTGGTGCTGTTCGCCACGCTGTTCGCCGTCTATGCCGTGGTCGGCCGCAGCTACGCCGGCGGCCCGACCGGCCGGGAGCTGTTCGATCTGTGGTTCGTGCTGGCCGAGACGGCCGTGCTGCTCGCCAGCTCCGTCGCCTTTGGCTTCGTGACGCTGGCCGCCCAGGACAACCGCAAGACGGCGACGCTTGCCTGGATGGCGGTGACCTTCGCCATCGGCGCCCTGTTCATCGTCATGGAGCTCTACGAGTTCCACCATCTCATTGCGGAAGGGGCCGGCCCGAGCCGCAGCGCCTTCCTGTCGGCCTATTTCGCGCTGGTCGGCACCCACGGCCTGCACGTCTTCACCGGCCTTCTCTGGATGATCGTCATGGCCGTCCAGCTGGCCCGCGACGGGCTTTCCGCCACCGTCCATCGCCGCCTGGGCCTGCTCGGCCTGTTCTGGCATTTCCTCGACGTGATCTGGATCGTCGTCTTCACCGAAGTCTACCTGATCGGAGTGCTCTGACATGGCCGACCACAAGACCGAGCACCTTCCCGGCGCCGGCGCCTCGCTCCATCATTACGTTCGCGGCCTCGTCCTGTCGGTGCTGCTCACCGGCGCCGCCTTCGCCCTGGTGATGACGGGCGCCCTGCCGCGCAACGCCACCATCTTCGTCATCCTGGCGCTCGCCGCCGTGCAGATCTTCGTCCACATGGTCGACTTCCTGCACATCGACGGCTCGCTCGAACAGCGCTGGAACGTCTACGCCGCCCTCTTCGCCATCCTGGTGGTCGGCATCCTGGTCGGCGGAAGCATCTGGATCATGTTCAGCGCCCACGAACGGATGATGCCCGGCATGACCATGACCCCCGAGGCCTTCTGACGTGACGACGCTCAGCCGCAACCCCTATGTGCGCCTCGTCAAGCCCGGCATCGTCGGGGGCAACCTGGTCTCGACCGCTGGCGGCTTCCTGTTGGCGGCACGCGGCGCGGTGGAGGTCAGGCTGCTCGTCGCCACGCTTGTCGGCGTCGCGCTGGTGGTGGCCGGCGGCTGCGTCATCAACAACGTCATCGACCGCGACATCGACGCCCGGATGGTCCGCACGGCCAGCCGTCCCATGGTCACCGGCGCGGTCGGCGTGCCCACGGCCTCCGTCTATGGCGGCCTGTTGGCCGGCGGTGGGCTGCTGCTGCTGGCGCTCGTTTCCGGCCCGCTGGCGGCAACCGTCGCCGCCTTCGGCCTCGTCGTCTACGTCGGACCCTACAGCCTGTGGTTCAAGCGGCGCTCGCCGGTCAGCGTGCTGGTGGGCAGCCTTGCCGGCGCAACGCCGCCGGTGATCGGCTATTGTGCCGTGACCGGCCGCCTCGATGCCGCCGCCGTCATCCTGTTCGCGATGTTCGCGCTCTGGCAGATCCCGCATTCCGACGCCATCGCCGTTCTGCGCCGTCACGACTACGCCGCCGCCGGGGTGCCGACCTATCCGTTCCGCCACGGCATCGCCGCCACGCGGCAGCGCATCCTCGTCTCGATCGGCGCCTTCGCCGCCACCTCGGTGGCGCTGCCCTTCGCCGGCTTCACCGGCCTCGCCTATCTCTGCACGGCGGTGGCCTGCGGCGGCTACTGGCTGCACCTCGCCGCCACCGGCCCGACGCCCCTGAACGAGCGCAACTGGGCGAAGCGCATCTTCCTGGCGTCTCTGGGCTGCCTGCTGGCGCTCTGCGTGCTGATGGCCGTCGATTTCCGATGAGTCTTACTGCTGTTCCGTCAGCGCCAGCTTGACGCCCAGCAGCACGAAGGCTCCGGCGAACAGGCGGCGCATCATGGCCAGCACCGAGGGCCGCGACAGCACCTGATCGCGCACCGTGGCGGCGGCGACGCCGTAGACGACGAACACGGCGAAGGTCATCGCCATGAACACGCCGCCCAGCTCCACGAAGCGCAGCGTCGGCTGCGCGTCGCCATGGCCGACGAACTGCGGCAGGAAGGCGAGGAAGAACACCGTGAGCTTGGGATTGAGCAGATTGAGCAGGATCGCCCGCGTCGTGATGTCGAGCGCCGAGGCATCCCGGCCGTCCGGCGCCACGGCCAGCGCGCCGGTTTCCTTCAGCGTCATCCAAGCCATGTAGAGCAGATAGGCGACACCGGCCACCCTGAGAATCTCGAAGGCGACAACACTCGTCTGCATCATCGCGGAGAGGCCGAGCACGGCGGCGAGAAGATGCGGCAGGATGCCCAGCGTGCAGCCGAAGGCGGCAATCGTCGCCGCCCGGGCGCCCCGGCCGAGACCGGCACCGAGGGTGTAGATGACGCCGGTGCCCGGCGAGGCGACGACGATCAGCGAGGTGATGAGGAATTCGGGGGAGGTGAGAGCGGACATCGACGGGCTCCTGGGGTTTCGCCCCAAACTGCCGCCGCCCAACGACCGACGCCACCCGATTTCGGAATCGACCATGTCGAGCAAAACCGGATAGCCCACCGAGCCCTATATCGGCCGCTCGCTTTATTCTGCCTGAGGTACACCTTGAATTCGCGCGCGAATTCAAGGTGTACCTCAAGCCGGAAGGGGTGGAACGCCGATATAGAGCTCATCTCTTCCAACTCTCCCCCAAACGAAACCGGGCGACCTTTCGGTCACCAGGCTCGTTCAAATGCCTTGCCGGCTGGGAGTGAGCTTTCACGGCTCAGTCGATGGAAAGGTCATCCTTCAGCGCCGGACGCACGACCTTCCGCGTCAGCGCCATCGCGGTTGGCCAGGCGACCATGGTCAGCACGAAGGCGGTCGGCCAGGCGATGAGGAACGCCCTCGGCCAATGGTCCAGCCAGTCGACTGTCGGTCCCAGTTCGATCAGCGACATGAAGCCCGACATGGTCAGGGCCATCATGAAGGTCATGAACACTTGCGAAATCAATGCGGTTTTCTTGTCCATCATTCCCGTCTTCTGCTTGGAATCGATGGCGCCGCAGACATGCCAACAAACGACGGCGGCACCATCCATTTCCATGGGTGGCGCCGTGGGTTCACACCTTGTCGAGTGACTTCATCCCGCACAACGGGGGCTGGAATAACCACACCAGCCAGAATCTTTTCGGCCGGCGGACAATGAGATATTTCGCCGCGCCGATCAAGTTCGCAGCAGCCGCCAACGGCGCGCAATCCCAAAACGAAACCGGGCGACCTCCAGGCCGCCCGGTTCCTTCATTCAGCTATGGTCGCGGTTCACACCAGCGACTTGTATTCCGGCGCCCACACCTTGGCCTTGATGGCGGCCTTGATGGCAGCGTCGTCCATCTTCGGCGCAAGGCCCTCGGCCATCGCCTGCTTGGCGACGGCGACGGCGATGTACGAGGAGACCTCGCGCATGCGGTCCAGCGTCGGCAGCAGCTTGTCGCCCGGCTTGGTCTTGGCCGGCGACAGCTCGGCAAGCGAGCGGGCAGCGGCCAGGAACATGGCGTCCGTCACGCGCTTGGCGCCAACGGCCAGCGTGCCGAGGCCGACGCCCGGGAAGATGTAGGAGTTGTTGGTCTGGGCGAAGTGGTAGGTCTTGCCCTCATACTCGAAGGGCAGGAACGGCGAGCCCGTGCCGATGATGGCGCGGCCTTCGGTCCACTTGAT
Source organism: Pleomorphomonas sp. T1.2MG-36 (assembly GCF_950100655.1). Taxonomy (NCBI): domain Bacteria; kingdom Pseudomonadati; phylum Pseudomonadota; class Alphaproteobacteria; order Hyphomicrobiales; family Pleomorphomonadaceae; genus Pleomorphomonas; species Pleomorphomonas sp. T1.2MG-36. Next base: position 340,116 of record NZ_CATNLY010000052.1, on the reverse strand, counting down.
GATGTCCGACGGCTGAGCCTCGACGCAGGACGTCGGGTTCGACAGCGGGAAGACGATCGGACGCTCGGTGTGCTTGGCGATCTCGCGGATGATTTCTTCCGTGAAGACGCCCGGCTGGCCGGACACGCCGACGAGCACGGTCGGCTTGGCGTTCTTGATCACTTCATAGAGCGACGCCTTGCCGGCCTCGGCAACGTCCCAGCCGTCGATGATCTTGCTGTCCTGACGGAAGCCGAGCTGGAAGGTGTCGAGGTTCGGCGTCTTCTCGGTGACCAGGCCGTAGCGGCCGACGATGAAGAAGCGCTTGCGGGCTTCCTCGTCGGAGAGGCCTTCCGAAACCATGGCCATGCGGATCAGGTCGGCGATGCCGATACCGGCCGAACCACCGCCGAGGATGGCAACGCGCTGCTCGGAGAGCGGCTTGCCGGTGATCTGGATGCCGGCCAGAAGCGTGCCGGTGGCAACCGAAGCGGTGCCCTGGATGTCGTCGTTGAACGTGCAGAGCGCGTCACGATACTTGTCCAGCAGACGGTTGGCGTTGTTCTTGTGGAAGTCTTCCCACTGCAGCAGAACGTTCGGCCAGCGCTTCTTCACGGCTTCGACGAACTGGTCGATGAAGCTGTCGTACTCTTCGTCCCGGACGCGCTCGTGCTTCCAGCCGAAGTAGAGCGGATCGGCGATGCGCTCGGCGTTGTTGGTGCCGGTGTCGAGGGTGATCGGCAGGACGGTGTCGGGGGCGATGCCGCCGCAACCGGTGTAGATGGCCAGCTTGCCGACCGGAATGCCCATGCCGCCGACGCCCTGGTCGCCCAGGCCGAGGATGCGCTCGCCGTCGGTGACGACGATGCACTCGACGTTGTCATAGCGCGGGTTGGCGAGGATCTCGTCCATCTTGGCGCGGTTCGGGTAGGAGATGAACAGGCCACGCGGACGACGGATGATGTGGTGATACTGCTGGCAGCCGGCGCCGACGGTCGGCGTGTAGATCATCGGCAGCAGTTCATCGAGGTTGCGGGTGATCACCGCGAAGTAGAGCGTCTCGTTGGCGTCCTGCAGATCGCGCAGGTAAACGTAGCGGTCGAGGTTGGTCGGCAGCGCGCGGATGGTCTCCAGGCTGCGGGCAACCTGGGTGTCGAGCGTCTCGACGGCGTCGCCGAAATAGCCGTTGAGCTTGAACGCGTCGCGTTCGGCCTGGGTGAAGGCCGTGCCCTTGTTCAGCAACGGATCTTCGATGAGGGCCTGGCTCGTGGGGATCGCCTTGACGGGGGCGTCCTTGAGGGTCACGTCAGTCATATGATGCTCCATCCTTCTCTATCGAACCGGGCCCGCCATATGGCGGAACACCCCGAGGTCGGCGCGGTCGCCTCCCCCCGCTTTTCGGGCCACTTACTGCCCCTTTTACGTCAGGAAATCTTCCGTAGAAACACGACGTCGTCTTAGCCCGCAGGAGCTTAAACGCGTAAATTGAGGGGTGAACGACTACTATATCGATGTAGTTGGCAATCATTGTCACGAATGCGACATCGTTCGGGTCGGGTTTCTCCAGCGGGCGGGCCGTCTTTCTTCAGGAAAACACCGGATATCCAGGTCTTTTCACGACTTGGCAAGGTGATTGCAGATGACGACGGCAACTCGACACGCAACGGGAGTTCGATCTTGCCGACCGCCGGCCACCCCCAGAACGACAGATACGTCACCTTCGAGGGCATCGATTTCGAGGGCAACATGGAGGCGGTGCTCATCCATCTCCGCCGCTACATCGACGACCCCGCCTTCGCCAACCCTTTCTGGGACCGTTTCCGCCAGCGCCTCGCCACAGCCGTCGAGGCGGAGCGCCCGGTGGCCGACCGCCTCCTGCTGATGCACGCCCACGTCTACTATATGGCCGAACTGTTCGAGGACAACGACGACGCGGACGCCATCGCCGCGCTTCGCCGGCTCGAAGAACAGTGTTTTTGAGAACAGGTCGCAATTCAACCTGTCGTCACGCGAAAGAGACCCCAACAAATATACTCACGAATCCTTCTCTTTGCGTGTCATATAAAATTCACATTATTACTTCCACATATTCATGCCTCATTAAGTGACCGCCGGCTTATTCATCGCAGAACCCGCAAGAACCGAGGTCTATACGATGCGAGCATGGCAAAGCATCACTGCGCAACTCTCTCTTTTCGCGCTCCTTCTGGTCATACTCGCCGGAGCGGCGGGAGGCGCCGGCTTCTTCGGCCTGATGCGCACCGGCGGCGCCATCGACACGGTGACCGGGGTGTCGACCGCGCTCACCAACGTCAACACCGCCACGGCCGCCATCCAGTCGCTCTATGCCACCGGCCGAAGCGTGGATGCCGAAGAGGCGCTCGCCGGCATCGCCGCCGTCGACGAGGGAGTTGCCGCCACGCCCGCCCTGAGCGGCGTCACGTCCGGGCTCGCCGACGCGGTGAACGGCCTTTCCGGCGGCTGGCGCGACATCGACATGGCGAGCCGCGACATCGACCGCGCCTTCGCGGCCCTCTCCGCGGCCGCCGCCGAACTCGAGGCGCGCGCCGTCGACGACCTCGCCAAGTCGGAAGCCGATCTTGAGACGGTCAGCGCGACGCTGGACGGCGCACGCGCCATCGTCTCCGGCCTGACCGACGCCGAACTGCGCCTCGTCCGGGGGCGGGCCGCCTTCGAGGCCTACCTGCGCACCGGCGAGTTCAGCCAGCTGACTGCCGGCCAGAACGCGCTGTCCATCGCCGCCCGCCTTGCCGAGGACACCCGCGTCCTGAACGAGGATGACGCCTTCGCCGACGACCTCGGCGCCATCTCCACCCTCTCCGCCGGCCTCTACCAGACCGTCGCCCGCAAGAGCGACAACAGCCAGTTCATCGACCTTGCCACCGAATGGTCGCGCCTGTCGCCGCGCCTCGCCACCGTCGACCAGCGCATCGACGCGGTGAACGCCAAGGCGCGCGAGAAGGTCGACAAGGCATTCAACCGGACGGCCGGCCTGTCGATACGACGCGATCGCGCCGCCGCCTTCGGATCGGCGGTCCGGAACTTCCGCACCGCCGCCTACGAGTTGCTGCTGGCCACCGAGAGCTACCGGCTGCACCCCGACGTCGCCCACCGCAAGGCCATCGACGCCGCGCTCGATCGCACCGGCGGCACCATTACGGAGCTTGGCCCCGATGCCGCCAAGCAAGTGGCGGCTCCGTTCGCCGACTATCGCAAGGCGACAAGCGGCCTCAGCCGGGCCACCGAAGCGCTGGACGCCGCCCGTGCCGACGCGACGCGCCTGTCGGCCGCCGCTGCCGACGCCTTGCGCGAAACCGCCGACGCCGTCGCCGACGACGCGCGGACCGACCGCGATCGCGTCAGCCTCGCCGTGCTCGCGGTCATCGCCGGCATCGTCGGCGTCGCCATCCTGGTCACCGCCCTCCTCAACCGCCGTATCGCCCGGCCACTGCGCGCCCTGACGCAGGTGATGCACGCGCTCGCCCATGGCAACCTCGACGTCACCGTTCCCGTCCGCAAGGGCGGCGACGAAATCGCCGCCATGGGCGAGGCGCTCCTGGTGTTCCAGGCCAGCGGCCGCGAACGCGAGGAACTGCGCCACGCCGCCGAGCAGGACCATGCCCAGCGCGAGGAGCGCCGGGCGGCGCTTGAAGGGGCCATCGCCGCCTTCGACGGCGCCGCCGCCGAGGTGATCGCCACCGTCGAGGGCCTCGCCGGTCAGCTCGGGCGCGGCACCGCCGACCTCTCGGACGCTGCCACCCATGCCTCCGAACTCGCCGCCCGCACGTCGCTCGCCGCCGGCAGCGCCGCCGAGAGCGTCCGCACCATGGCCTCGGCGGCCAGCGAACTCGCCCGGTCGCAAACCGTCGCCCGCGATCAGGCCGACGCCGCCGTCACCGTCGCCGGCACCGGCGCCGCGCATGCCCGCACGGCGAGCGGCGTCATCGCCGGCCTGTCGGACTCGACCGCCCGCGTCGGCGAGGTGGTGGACCTGATCGGCTCCATCGCCGCGCAGACCAACCTGCTGGCGCTCAACGCCACCATCGAGGCGGCGCGGGCCGGTGAGATGGGGCGCGGCTTCGCCGTGGTGGCCGGCGAGGTGAAGAGCCTTGCCAACCAGACCACGCGCGCCACCGACGACATTCGCGCATTGATCGACGGCATCGGCAGCGCCACCCGCTCGGCGGTGGACCTGATCCGCGCCATCGCCACCTCGATGGCCGACATCGACACCGCTGCCGGCGCCCTGTCGGAATCGGTGATGGGCCAGGGCGACGCGACGGCCGAGATCTCCGGCAGCGCCGCCATGGCCGCCGCCTCCACCGACGACATGGCCGTGGAGACGCAGGAACTGGCCGACGCCGCCGACCACACCCGGACGGTGGCCGGCGACGTCACCGCCACCGCCGGCACCATCCAGACGGAGATCGTCCGCATGCGCGGCCTGATCGAGTCCTTCTCAAGGGATGCCCGGGTGGCGTGAGGGTTGGAGAACAAGACGCCCCAAGACCTATATCGGCCTGTCGCCCCATCCTGCCTGAGGTCCCCGCCTTCGCGGGGATGACAGATTTATATAAATGAAACATATAGATAGCCTGTCATCCCCGCGAAGGCGGGGACCTCAGGCCGAAGAGAGCTCAACGCCGATATCGGGTGCCGATAAGCCCCTACCGAACCCTAGGCTTTCGCGCCGGCCCGCCGCTCGCTGGCTTGCCGAACGTTCCCTTGGTCAGGAACTTCTGCGCTCCATTCTTGGCGCCCGTGCGCCGCCCCTCGCCGCCGAGGCCCGTGCCGGCCGGCTGGAAGTTGGGGATTAGGTGGTGCTTGCCGTTGCCGATCAGGTCGGCGCGCCCCATCGCCTTCAGCGCGTCGCGCAGGAGCGGCCAGTTCTCCGGGTCGTGGTAGCGCAGGAAGGCCTTGTGCAGACGGCGCTGCCTGAGGCCCTTCACCGTCTCCACCCGCTCCGAACCGCCGCGCCTCACCGCCTTCAGCGGGTTGACGCCCGAGTGGTACATGGCCGTGGACAGCGCCATCGGCGACGGCAGGAAGGTCTGCACCTGGTCGGCACGGTAGCCGTTCTTCTTCAGCCACAGGGCGAGGTTCATCATGTCCTCGTCCGATGTGCCGGGATGGGCGGCGATGAAATAGGGGATCAGGAAGTATTTCTTGCCCGCCTCTGCCGCTGCCGCGTCGAACAGCTGCTTGAAGCGGTCGTAGGCGCCGATGCCCGGCTTCATCATCTTGGAGAGCGGGCCCTCCTCGGTGTGCTCGGGCGCGATCTTCAGGTAGCCGCCGACGTGGTGGCGCACCAGCTCCTTGATGTAGGTCGGGCTCTTGACGGCGAGGTCGTAGCGCACGCCGGAGGCGACCATCACCTTCTTGACGCCCGGCACCGCCCTGACCTTGCGATAGAGCTGGATCAGCGCCTCGTGGCTGGTGTTGAGGTTGGGACAGATGTCGGGATAGACGCAGGACGGCTTGCGACAGGCGCTCTCGATCTTCGGATCCTTGCAGCCGATCCGGTACATGTTGGCGGTGGGACCGCCGATGTCGGAGATGATGCCGGTGAAGCCCTCGGTCTTGTCGCGGATATGCTCGATCTCCTGGAGGATCGACCCTTCCGACCGGCTCTGGATCACCCTGCCCTCGTGCTCGGTGATCGAGCAGAAGGAGCAGCCGCCGAAGCAGCCGCGCATGATGGTGACGGAAAAGCGGATCATCTCCCAGGCGGGAATCTTGGCGTCGCCATAGGACGGGTGCGGCCCGCGGGCGTAGGGCAGCTCGTAGACGCCGTCCATCTCCTCGGTGGTGAGCGGGATCGGTGGCGGCGTCACCCACAGCTCGCGGTCGCCATGCCGCTGCACGAGCGGCCGGGCGTTGCCGGGGTTGCTCTCGCGGTGGAGCACGCGGGAGGCGCGGGCATAGGTCTCGGCATCGGCCTCGACCTGCTCGAAGGCGGGAAGGCGCAGCACCGTGCCCGGCCCAAGCTGGCGGGCGCCCTCGTCGGCGCTGTCGATGTCGTCGGCACGCGCCTCCGTCCATCCCTCGGGCACGGCCGATTTCATCAGCGCCACGCCGCGCATGTCGTCGAAGGTCTGCGGATCGCCACCCTTGGCGATGCGGTGGGCCACCTCGACGATGGCCCGTTCGGCGTTGCCGTAGAGCAGGATGTCGGCCTTGGAGTCGACCAGGATCGACCGGCGCACCTTGTCCGACCAGTAATCATAATGGGCGATGCGGCGGAGCGAGGCCTCGATGCCGCCGAGCACGATCGGCACGTCCTTGTAGGCTTCGCGGCAGCGTTGCGAGTAGACGATGACGGCGCGGTCCGGCCGCTTGTCGCCGACGCCGCCCGGCGTATAGCTGTCGTTGTGGCGGATGCGGCGGTCGGACGTGTAGCGGTTGACCATCGAATCCATGTTGCCGGAGGTCACGCCCCAGAACAGGTTGGGCCTGCCGAGCGCCTTGAAGGCATCGGCATTGCGCCAGTCTGGCTGGGAAATGATGCCGACACGGAAGCCCTGCGCCTCCAGCAGGCGGCCGATCACCGCCATGCCGAACGAGGGATGATCGACATAGGCGTCGCCCGTGACGACGATCACGTCGCAGCTGTCCCAGCCGAGCGCATCCATCTCGGCGCGGCTCTGCGGTAGGAACGGCGCCTTGCCGAAGCGGGCGGCCCAGTACTTCTTGTGGGAAAAGATCGGTTTTACGGCTTCCATCATGGGCTCAGGCGTTAGCAGATTTGCGGCGGCGAGGAAACGATTGAAGCAGGCGCGCCCGAAGAGGCAACGGGCAATCGGCCGAGCCGGGCGGAGGGCCGGAGATCCATCGTTTCATCGCCCAAGCCGGCTTACACGTATAATCCCTAATAGGAAAAACATCCAAAAAATAACAGACGCCCGGGCGATTCCCTTTTGTCTCGGACGGCATCTTTTGCTAAGATTAAGTCATGATGAATTTATGGGCGCAGATTTTTCCTGGCCCAGTAAAATAAAAGACGCTCAGGAAACACCCTAGGCCGAACGAAACAGAAAAGAACGATACGGAAGTTCGATTTTCATTACGTAAAGCTAGACGCCCCGAGCGAGAAATCGTAATTGAAGCGATATTTTCTAGAAAAAGCCGGAACAATTTTGTTCCGGCTTTTATTTTATGTTCGAATTACCTTCTGCCGATGATCGACCCAGAATAGACGGGTTCGCGTCGCGACGGCCGCAAGTTCTATGGTCATCTCGGTGAACCAGGCATCGACATCGGCGAGCAACCGGTCGGACAGGCTGACCTGTCGCCAGGCCGGCGCCTCGGTGTTCAAAAGCCCCTGTGCCTCCGCACCGTGCAGCAGGTTCCAGATCTGGCTCTTCGATACGCAGAAGGCCGAGGCCGTTTCCATCACGTCGAAGGCAACCTGCGCGGAGCCTGTCTTCTGCCATTCCCGCAAAAGCTCCAGCAGCATCGAAAAGCCGCCGTCGCGCATGACGAAAAAGGCGATGGTGGGATGGCGCTCGAGAAAATCCGCTGCCTCGACGGGAGCCACCGCCCAATGGAAGCGGAAGGCCAGCACGAACTCCGGCGTCGCGCGCTCGTCCTCGGTGAGGTGGAACAATCCCAGGGGACCCAGCGGCGCAAGCTGCGCCATCAGCCAGCGGTGATCCTCGCGCACCATCTTCTCCGTCGGCTGGAGAAGGCGCTGGCGGCGGTCGCTGCCCGCCCTGGCTTCGAGGAAGCCGAGCTTGCGCAACAGCAGCGTCTGCGCCGCCACACGACCGGGGCTGACGCTGCGATAGTCGGCCGAAAGCTTCTGAAGGCAGGTGAGCGTCGGGGGCGGGGAAGCGGGATCAAAGAGGTGGCGAGCGTGAATGTGCAGGGCGCAGCCGAAAATGGCGTGGCGCGGCAAGGTGTTGACAGCTTTGTTAAGGAGGCCGGTGTGCCGATATAGGGCGCTAGCCTCTTCAATGTAGACAGCTCGTGCCTCGGATACACCCATCGCGCCCCCGACCACCGACCTGGCGATGATACTTTTGTACTATACCTGACCAGTCATCTTTCTCAAAGCGCCTACGTATCTTTGCGAAGTATGTCTATTGTGCAGCTGTCCAAACCCGCGCCAGTCCCAAGGGATTTCAGTTGCCCCTGAAGGCGCCATCTCGCATGAAGACAAGCACGGTTCGGGATGTAATTTGCGAATTTGGGCTGGCATAAGGCTGTAAACCGGCTGGCGAGCCGATAGTTCCTGGGCGAATGAGATCATGGTTAATGTAGCGATCGTCGGTGGCGGACCGGCCGGGCTGATGGCGGCGGAAGTTCTGGCGGGCGCCGGTTGCCGCGTCACCGTCTACGATGGCATGCCGAGCCTTGCGCGAAAATTGCTCCTGGCCGGCAAGAGCGGCCTCAACCTCACCCATTCCGAGCCCTGGGAGCGCTTCGTGGCGCGCTATCGACCGGCCGCGCCCGCCCTTCTCGCCGCGCTCGACGCCTTCCGGCCCGACGCGCTCGTCGCCTGGGCCAATGCGCTCGGCGCCGACTGCTTCGTCGGCTCGTCCGGCCGGGTGTTCCCCAAGGCGATGAAGGCTTCGCCGCTGCTGCGCGCCTGGCTGAGGCGGCTCGCCGCCGATGGCGTCGCAGTGAAGACGCGCCACCGCTGGACCGGCTTCTCCGACAAAGGGCTGACGTTCGAGACGCCGGACGGCGCGGTCGAGGTCGCCGCCGATGCCACGCTGTTCGCCCTCGGCGGCGCCTCCTGGCCGCGCCTCGGCTCCAACGCGGCCTGGGTGGCACCCTTCCGGGCAATCGGCGTCGATATCGCCGACTTCAGGCCGGCCAATGCCGGCTTCGACGTCGAGTGGGATGCGCCGTTCATCGAGCGCTTTGCCGGCGCCCCGGTCAAGTCCGTGACTGCGACGTCGGACGCCGGCACCACGCCGGGCGAGTTCGTCGTCTCCCGCCACGGCATCGAGGGCAGCCTCGTCTACGTCCACTCGGCTGCCCTGCGCGACCGGCTCGACCGCGACGGCAAGGCGGATATGGTCATCGATCTCGTGCCCGGCCGCAGCGCCGAGCGCCTCGCCCGCGACCTCGGCCGGCAGGACGCCAAGGCGTCGTTCAGCAATCGCCTGAGGAAGGGTGCCGGCCTCGACGGCGTCAAGGCGGGGCTGGCCTGGCTGTTTTCAACGGAAGAGGAGCGGCGCGATCCGGTGAGGCTGGCGGCGCGCCTCAAGGCATTGCCAATCCCGCTTGCCCGCATCCGGCCGATCGAGGAGGCGATCTCGTCGGCCGGCGGCGTCCGCTTTTCGGCCATCGACGACCGCTTCATGCTCAAGGCACGGCCGGGCGTCTTCGTTGCCGGCGAAATGCTGGACTGGGAGGCGCCGACCGGCGGCTACCTCCTCACCGGCTGCTTTGCCACCGGCCGCGCGGCGGCCAGCGGCATTGTCAATTGGCTGGACGCGGCTTAACCAGCAATACGGCGAGCGGCCGAGTCCAGCGTGTTCAGCATCAGGCAGGCGATGGTCATGGGGCCGACGCCCTTCGGCACCGGCGTGATGTGGCCGGCGACTTCAGCGGCCGACGCGAAGTCGACATCGCCCACCAGCTTGCCCTTGCCGTCCACCTCGATGCGGTTGATGCCGACGTCGATCACCACGGCGCCCGGCTTCACCCAATCGCCCTTCACCATCAGCGGACGGCCGACGGCGGCCACCAGCACGTCGGCGGTGCGGCAAAGCGCCGGCAGGTCGGCAGTCTTGGAGTGGGCGATGGTCACCGTGGCGTTCTTCTGCAGGAGCAACTGCGCCATCGGCTTGCCGACGATGTTGGAGCGACCGATCACCACGGCATGCTTGCCGGCGAGGTTGGGCAGTATGCGGTCGATCAGGATCTGCGAGCCGCGCGGCGTGCAGGGCACGAAGCCCGGCAGGCCGATGGAGAGACGGCCGGCATTGACGGGGTGGAAGCCGTCGACATCCTTGTCGGGGTCGATCAGGCCGAGCACCTTGTCGGCGTCGATCTGCTCGGGCAGCGGCAGCTGCACCAGGATGCCGTGCACCGCCGGATCGGCGTTGAGCCTCTCGACCAGCGCCAGGAGGTCGGCCTCCGAGGTGTCGGCCGGCAGGATGTGCTCGAAGCTCTTCAGGCCGCACTCGGCGGTGGCCTTCAGCTTGTTGCGCACGTAGACGCCGCTCGCCGGATCCTCGCCGACCAGCACCACCGCGAGACCGGGAACGACGCCATGCTTGGCTTTCATCTCGGCGGCGCGAACGGCGATGTCCTGACGGAGCTCGGCGGCGATGGCAAAGCCATCGATAATCTGTGCGACCATGGCGGTGTCCCCTCGTGGCTGAAGACCGGGCCTAACCAGATAAGCCCGGCAATTGCAAGCGCCCCCAAGGGATCAATCGAGTAAGGTGGCGCCGAGGAGTGCCTAACTCTCCAGCGCGCCACCATCCTTGGCCGTCACCGACCGCGTGTCGCCGACGATCTTCAGGAGGTCGTCGCTCCCCCGAACGGCGCGGGCGAGCACCCGCGTCAGCACGAGGCCGGGCGCCACGGCATGCACCGGCACCGGCGGATCGCCCGGAACCGGGATCATCTCGGCGACGAGCTGTCCGGGCTTGACCACATCGCCCGGCTTCACGTGGAAGAAGGCCATGCCGCCGACCGGGGCGCGCACCATCTCGACATAGGACTGCGGCACGCCCTTGCCGGTGAACGGTCCGACCGGCGCCGCCGCCGCGTCGGCGATCACTCCGCGTCCGACCAGGAAGCGATAGAGCCCATCGCCGTCCTTCCGCGCCGTCTCCGGCCCGACGTCGTGGACGCCCTTCAGCTCCACCGTCGCCACCACGCGGCGCTCGAAGTTGCCGGACGAAAGATGCGGCCGGAAGGCGGCCTCGTCGAAGGAGGCGTCGGTGCCGCCCTCGAAGGTCAGCACGGCGCCGCAGTCGAGCGCGGCGGCAAGGTCGGCGCTGTGCGGCCACAGCTCGGCCGGCATGTAGAGATAGTTCGGCCCCTCGTTGTCGCAGTGGAGGTCGAGCACCAGGTCGGCATCGAGCGCCAGCGTCTGCAACGTCGCCTTCAGCCGGCGGTCGCAGGAGACGTCGTCCGGCACCGAGAGCAGCGCCGGATCCGGCCGGTCGATCAGTGCGAAGGCGCGGTTGAAGTTGGTGCGGCTGCCATAGAAGAAGCGGCCCTGGTGGTCGTCCCACTGGAACTGGTTGAGGCCGATCGGATTGGCGAAGGGCACGACGGTGACCGAGCCCTTGAGCCGCCCCTCGGCCTCGGCGGCCTTGAGCTTCGGAATGAGGACGTGCAGCGCCGCGACGCCCGGCAGTTCGTTGCCATGCAGCGCCGCCTGCAGATAGGCCTTCGGCGCCTGGGGGTCGGAGCCGGCAAAGCGCAGCACCGTCAGAGAGTAGCTGAGACCCGGCATGTCGCCAGGAATGGTCACAATCGTCTTGTCCATGCCATCCGTCCGTAGAAAATGCGAATGCTTCCTAGCACTCCGGACGGTGGCAAGGCCATGAAAAACAACGGTTCACGATACCGATGCGGTCTCGGCCGGAACATCGGCGGCAACCGCCGCGAACACCTTGCCGATGCCGATCACCAGCGGCTGGTCGGTGGGCACCGAGCCGAGCGTGACGAGGTCGGCGAGGCGATGGCGCTCGAGCCTCTGTCCGCGCTGGCCGACGCCGAAGCCGAACACCACCGGCGTTTCCCCCGAAAGCCCTTCGGCGATCAGCCGCTCGGCCAGCCGGCCGGCCGTGCGGCCGCCCATGTAGACCACCAGCGTGGTGTCGGGATCGGCGAGGCCGCGCCAGTCGAGCCCCTCGTCGAGCTCGCCGCTCTTGGCGTGACCGGTGACGAAGCGCAGCGAATGGGCGGCGTCGCGGTGGGTCAGCGTGGCGCCAAGCGCGGCGGCAAGCGCGATGCCGGCCGAAATGCCGGGCACCACCTCGACCGGTACGCCCTCGGCCCGCAGGCGTTCGATCTCTTCGCCGGCTCGGCCGAACACCATGGGATCGCCGGCCTTGAGGCGCACGACCCGTTCGCCGGCCCGCGCCAGTTCGACCATCAGGTCGTTGATGTCCTCCTGCTTGCACGACGCCTTGCCGCCGCGCTTGCCGACGACGACGCGCCGCGCCTCGCGGCGGGCCAGCTCCAGCACGTCGGGCGACACGAGGTCGTCGTAGAGCACCACGTCGGCCGATTGCAGCGCCCGCACCGCCTTCAGCGTCAACAGCTCCGGCTCGCCGGGGCCGGCGCCGACCAGGATCACCCGTCCCGGCTGTTCGTCCGCTTGAGCCGTGCCCGCCGCCTCGGCAATGAGTCGGACGGCATCGCCCTCTTCCGGCGCCGCCCCGAAGGCGCGCTCGGCGAAGCGTTCCCAGAAGGTACGCCGCTGGACGCCGGGCGAAAGGCGCGAGGTGACGGCGTCGCGGATGCGGCCGGCCAGCGCGCCCCAGGCCGACAGCGTGGCGGGCAGCAGCGTTTCGATGCGGCGGCGGATGGCCTGCCCCAGCACCGGCGCCGCGCCATCGGTGGAGATGCCGATCACCACCGGCGAGCGGTTGACGATGGAGCCGAACAGCACGTCGCAGGCGTCCGGCTTGTCGATGACGTTGACCAGCGCCCCGGCGACATGGCCGGCCACCTGGAACGCGGCGATCTCGGCGGGGTCGCCGCTGTCGAGCACGGCCAGCACGCTGCCGGCGAGATCGGCCTCGACCCAGGCGCGGCGATGGAGCGTCAGGCGGCCCGGCGGCGTGCCGCGCTCCACCACGGCCACCAGATCCACATCCGGCGCCTCGGCGAACACCTGAACGTCGCCGCCGGCCGCCGAAAACAGTTCCGCCTTCCAGGCCACCGCCTCGGAGGCGCCCGCGACCACCACGCGCCGCCCCGTCAGGTCGACGAACAGCGGCAGCCGGGCGAGCGGCTGCATGCGGGCGGGAAAGGTGCGGAGCGGGGCGCGCGCGTCGCGCTCGGTCATCTTTGGCATCCTGGTCTGGCGGCGTCTGCGGTCGGCGACGGCGGGCGATGGAGTGCCAGTATCTCAAAGGCGGCGCCCCGGCAGAAGAACCGCCGTGCCAAACTCCGTCCATAGCCGGATTTTCATTGCCGGAATACTGCGTTCGACAATCAGCTTTTTCTCAGCCGCTGTCCACGTACCGCCCGAAACGCTTCGTCGCCGGCACCGGCGCCCGGAAGGAAAGGCGGCGATGTCGACGACGATGGTGCGCGTGGCCCTGTTGCGGGCCGGTTCCCTTGGAAGGTGCGCCGTGCTCGGCCCACTCGGTTCTGTAAAAAGCAGGAAGCGTGCCAGCCGCGAGGGCGGCCGCAGCCCGGCCGGAAGACGGGAACTCCCATCGTCCGGCGCCTATTTCACAGGCAGCTGCCTATGGCTCAACCATCGGTGCCGATTGCCAGATCGTCCACGAGGCCCATGTCGATCAGCGCCCCGCGCGCCTGGATCACGCGCGCCGCTACCGCGTGGCCGCGCCGCACCGCGTCGGCCGGCGAGAGGCCGCCGGCAAGGCGGGCCGTCAGGTAGCCGGCGTTGAAGCTGTCGCCGGCGCCGGTGGTATCCACCGGATGATCGACGCGTTCGGCTGCCACCCAGGCGTCGAGGCCGCCGGCCCGCACCAGCGTCGGATCGGCACCGGCCTTGACGACGATCTCCTCCACCCCCAGCGCGGCGATACGGTCGGCGGTGCCCACGGCATCGGCGTCGCCGAACAGCTCGGCATCGTCGGGCGAGGTCGGCAGCGCGATGGTGGCGGCGCGATAGCCTTCGATGATCGCTGCCGCCATGGTCGAGCGGTCGGGCCAAAGGCGCGGGCGGAGATTGGGATCGAACACCACCTCGCCGCCGCGCGCCCGCACCTTGGCGAGCGAGGCGAACAGCGTGCGCCGATGCTCCGGCGACAGGATGGCCAGCGTGATGCCGGAGAAATAGGCGACGTCGACATCGGCGAGCGCCGCGTCGAGGCGAGCGCCCACCGAGGCGAGCAGCTTGGCGGCGGATTCGTTGCGCCAATAGGTGAACGACCGCTCGGCGCCGTTCAGCGTGATGAGGTAGAGGCCGACCGTGCGGCCGGCGATCCGCTCGATGCCGGAGGTGTCGATGCCCGCACCGGAGATGAAGCCGGTCATCTCGTCGGACAGGGCGTCGGTGCCGACGTTGGTGACGTATTTGACGAGCGTCCGGCGGCGATCGAGCAGCGCCCGGAGATACCACGCGGTGTTGAGCGTATCGCCGGCGAAACCGCGTCGATAAAGGCCGTCCGCCTGCGGCGCCAGTTCGACCATGCACTCGCCTATGCTGGCAAAGCGTGCCGCCATCAGCTTCTCCCCCGAAAAGACCGGGCGAACCTATGCTGGCCCTCCCCGACGATCAAGGTCGCAACCTGACGTATGGAAAGCGCTGAACAATCGCAGAAAACGGCGACGCGCCGGGTGGGGGCACCCGGCGCGTCGTTGGTCGGCATGGAGGGGGGACGGGGGAGGGGCAACCCGCCTCAGAGCACGACCAGCGTTTTCTCGATGTTGCCGCGCGTCGCATGGCTGTAGGGGCAGACGATGTCGGCCTTGGCGACCAGATCCTCGACGACGGCGCGGTCGAGGCCGGGCACCTTGATCTCAAGCTTGGCGGTGATGCCGAAGCCGCCGCCATCCTCGCGCGGGCCGATGCCGATGTGGGCGTCGATCGACGCGTCGGCGGGAATGGATACCTTTTCCTTGGAAGCCGCGAACTTCAGCGCGCCCATGAAGCAGGCCGAATAACCGGCTGCGAACAGCTGCTCGGGGTTGGTGCCCTGGCCGTTGTCACCGCCCAGTTCCTTCGGGGTCGACAGGTCGATCTTCAGGCGACCGTCGGTGGTCTCCGAATGGCCGGTGCGGCCGCCGGTCGTGTGGGCATGGGCGGTATAGAGAACGTTCATGGCTTCCTCGCCTGTTTGTGTTCCGATGCCCATATTAATTGCGCGCAATTTAATTACGAGCAATTCACATTCTCGTGATCGCAGGCGTTTTCCGCTGGGGAAATGCCTCATGCACCGTATATTGAACCCCGTATTCGGCGGAAAAACGCCGAGGCCCGCAAAAGGTTCCATCCCGGATCGACATGACCAACGTCCCGAAGCTCTCCGACCAGCTGTGCTTTGCCGCCTATTCCTTCACGCACGCCCTCAACCGCGCCTACCGGTCGCTGCTTGAGCCGCTCGGCCTCACCTATCCGCAGTATCTGGTCATGCTGGTCTTGTGGGAGGCTGACGGCCAGACGGTGAAGGAGATCGGCGAGCGTCTGAAGCTCGACTCGGGCACGCTGACCCCGCTCCTGAAGCGTCTGGAGACGATCGGCTACGTGAGCCGGCGGCGCGGCAAGGAAGACGAGCGGCAGGTGATCGTCCACCTCACCGATGAGGGACGAACGCTGTCGGGCAAGGCGGTGGGGGTGCCGGTCGAACTCGGCTGCGCCATGGGCGCCGAATGGGGCGAGATCGCCCAGTTGCGCGACCGCCTGCTGGCGTTGCGCGACCGCCTCGGCGAGACCGGCTGCGCCATCGGCGAACCGGAGACGTAAGGCGGGCTCGTCACCCGCCTAGAGCACGTCCGGCGAACCTTGGTTCGCCAACGTGCTCTATCTATTTGTTTTTTCGCAACTCCGGACGCAAAACCGGTTCCCGCTTTTGCCGGGGTTGCTTTAGGGGAAACTCCCCTGCCCCGGCACCTCAAGTTTTCAGGGGAAGCCCCCGTTCTTACTTGCCGGCCGCCTGGGAGACGGACGCGTCGAGCGCCGCCAGCGCCTGGGCGAACCCGTTCCACGACAGGGGGATGGCCACGACCTGCCCCTGCGCGTCGACGAAGCGCAGCGCACCGGCCTTTTCCTTGCGTGCCGCATCGATAAGGCCGGGTTCCGCACCGGCACGGGCAAAGCACGCCCCGGAGAAGCACCGGCTCCACGCCAGCGCCTGCGCGCCCTGCTCCTCGGCGCCGGCCTTGCCGTTGCCGGACAGGCCGATCCCGCCGGGCAGCGCCACGTTCACCGGCACGACGGCCGTCGCGATGAGCTGGCGCTCGGTCAGCGTCGGGTAGCCGAAAGCCAGCTTGGCGAATGGCTCCCTCTGCCCTTCCATCTGGATCGTCTGGACGATCTCGCAGCTGGTCGCCGCTTCGGCGCCGCCGTCCGCCGGCTTGGCACGGGCGCAATGCAGCACCCAGTTGCCGTAGGTCGCCGTGGTTTCCGCCGGCCCTGACGCCGCCGCCCCGGCCGCAGCCGGTTCGGCCGCCGGCTTCGGCAGGGGCGTCTGCGCCCCTGCGTCACCGGTCGCGAACGCCGCCATGACGGCCAGCGCCAAGCCCAAACGGCGGGCCTCGCCTTGGGTACCAATCATCCGCATGCTCAATCCCTCGTGCCGGCCCGCGTTCGATCCGCCTGGGCGAACGCCGCCTGTCAGAACTTCAGCCGGAGGCCCGCGTTGGCCGCATAGGCCCAGCTGTCGTCTGTATAGCGGCTGGCGCTGAAGCCCGCCATCATCGAGGTCTGCGCATCGAGCTTGAATTCGGCGTCAACACCGAGCCGGCCGCCGACCTGATTGCGATCGCCCAGGGTGGAGACCGAGAAGTCGGTACCGGCGAGCGAGGCGTTGAGATCGGAGTTGCCGAGATTGTAGGTATCGAGCGCGGCGGCCGACAGGGACACCGTGGCGACCTTGCCGTTGTCGAACTGGTGCGTCCGGCTGAGCTTCAGCTCGAACACGCCCTCGACGGCCTGCGCCGAACGGTCGTCGTAGGTGAGGTTCTGCGACGAGTCGGTTTCGGTATAGCTCTCGAACGAGCCATAGGTGTAGCGGACCGAGCCCCGCGGCGTCAGCGTCCAGCCTTCCGACAGCGCATAGGCGCGCGACAGGGCCAGTTCCGGCGAGACGAACCAGCCGTCATAGCTGCCACGGGCGGTCTCGGTGCCCGCGTTCACCTCGCGCGTCGTGTCCGAGAAGATGCCGCCGGCGATCACCGAGGCATCGAGCATGAAGCCCGACAGCGGCTGGCGCATGTAGACACCGCCGAAGGCCGTGTCGCCGTCGGCCTCGGAGGTGCGCCCTTCCGTCCGGCTCTTCAGGTGCCCGACGCCGGCCATCACGCCGATGCGGGTCTGATCGAAGATGTGGTCGACGCCGAGCGCCAGACCGTAGTGGGTCGCCGACGCATCGGAGAAGTCGTCGTGGCTGGCGCCGCCGAAACCGCGCATCCAGAACAGGTTGCCATAGGGATCGACCGCCAGCCCGTCGCCGACCATGGTCGAAATGGCCTTCTGGCCTTCGCTCTTCTTCTCGGTGTCGCCATAGGCCATGGCGACGCGCGACGAGATGGCGCCGCTACGATCGACATCGACCGACAGCACGTCGGTCGCCGTCGCACCAAGGGTCGAGGTAACCGTCTGCACGCTGTTGAACACCGACGCCGTGGCGCCGGTATCGACCACCGACATGGTGCCCGAGGCGGTATTGGCGTTGTTATAGACGACCGTCTGGCGATTGTTGTCGAGCGCGACGGTATTTGTGCCGGCAACATAGTTCGCCACCGGGATAACGAAGCTGCCTTCGGCGAAACGGGTCGTGTTGCCGGCGGTGGTGGCGTAGTCGACCACATTTCCGAAGCTGGCGCCGGGCAGGATGGACAGGGTGTTGCCGCCGCCGGCGTAATGGATCGCCGCCGTATTGCCGTCGATCAGGCCGGAGGTCGTGACGGAGCTGGCGTGCGCACTGGCGAACACGATGCCATATTGGGTACCGTCGATCGAACCGGTGTTGAGCAGCGATCCGCCGTTCATGGTCACGGTATCGGCGGCACTGGTCATCGAACCCGTCACCCGCAAGGTGCCGCCGGTGTTGACGGTGAAGGCGCCGTGCGTGAAGCTCGTCGTGTCGACCGAGAGCAACCCGCCGTCCACGGCCACCTGGCCCGTGAAGCCGCTGTAGTCGCCCGTCAGCGCAGTGACACCCGCCAGCGACCGGATCGTGCCGGCGCCGGTCACGGCGACGCCGAAGCGGTAATTGCTGTCGGTGTGGTTGAACACCAGCGTTCCGGCGCCGGCGCCGAAGGCCACGCTGCCGACGTTCAGCGTACCCGTCGATGCCGCCGCATCACCAACCGCCGCGCCGATGTTGACCGCTCCGGCCGAGCCCGCGAGCTGGGCAACCTGAAGGATGCCCGTACCGCCGCCCACCGTCACGGTGCCGCCGCTGGTCACTGTCAGCGAGCCAATGCCGCCGTTGGCGTAGCCCACGGTCATGGTCCCGGTGGACCGAACCGCGCCGCCATCCGAAGCGGTCAGCGTGCCGTCGTCATTCCAGCCGACGTTGATCTCGCCGGACGACAGGGTCGACCCGGCACCGCTGACGGTGCCGTGTCCGGCACCCGCCGACGTGTTGCCGAAGTAGATCTTGCTTGTGCCGGTGGTGGCGACGGTGCCACCGTTCAGAACGTTGAGATAGCCGGTGCCGCTGTCGCCGACGTAGATGCGGTCGGCCGTAAGCTGGGAGCCGCTGCCCGTCACCGTCAGCGTGCCGGTGCTCGGGCCATACTCGCCGACGAACACGTCGCCCGTGATCGTCGTGGTGGCGCCGTTCGACAGTGTCATCGTCGCCGCACCATTCCAGCCGACAGCCAGTTGGACAGCGGAGATCGACGAACCGGCGCCGTCGACATTGACGGTACCAGTGCTGCCGAAAGTATTTCCGACATACATCTTGCTGGTGCCGGTCAGGACGTAGGAGGCCCCATCCAGAATGTTCAGCGTGCCCGTGCCGGCCTCGCCGACGTAGAGGCGATCGGAGGTAACCGATGACCCCGTGCCGGTGATGGTCAGCTCGCCGGTGGTATAGCCGTTCTTGCCGAGCGTGACGTCCTGCTCGATCGTCGCCGTCGCGCCGTTCGAAACGGTCATCGCGCCGTTGCCGGTCCAGGCGACATTGAGATCATAAGCCGTCAGCGTTGTCGACGCCCCGGACATCGTCAGCGTACCCGTCGAGCCGCCGAAGTTGCCGAGGTAGACCTTGCGATCCGGGCCGGAGGCCGTGATGGTTCCCCCATCCGCCACCGACAGCGTACCCGTGCCGTAAAGACCGATGTAGAAGCGGTTGGCAGTCAGGCTGGCCACGCCACTGGTGGTCACGGTACCGTCGCCAGAGGCCCCGTTACCTAAGATGAAGTCATACTGGGACGACATAGAGCCAGGGTTGACGACGTTAACCGTCGCCGTTCCGGTATCGCCGATGATGTAGCTGTCGGTGCCGGTAATCGAGTCGGGGCTGGAGATCGTCGTTGAACCGCTGTCGTAAACGGTGTTGGCCGCCTGCGCGGCCAGGGTCGTCGCAAGCGACAGCGACGACGAGGCGAGAAGCGCGCAGCCGGTGGTGACCCACGGGCGAACCCGGCCGGACGTCCGGCTCGCCGCAAGTTCGCGCTCGGAGGACAAAAGGCTGTGAATTGGCTTCTGCTTCCCGCTCACGACAATCTCCATCTTCCAATCAGCATGGGAACGGCGACACAAAAGCACCGAAATTCGATCGGTCGATTCGCGAACACCACATTGTTCACTGTTATAAATGCTCAGAAACACGGTCAATCGATTTGATCGCACACAATCACAAAGGAGGAGATGTGTGTTGCCGTTGACGCACTTAGCCGCGCCCTGCCAATGGCCCGCGAGCGATGCGCACATGGCTCCCATGCCGCACGCCGCCTTGACTTTTGAGCCCTCAGGCCTCATGTGAAGGGCCAACGGGTGGCAAGCCGCCCCTTATTACGGCCGCGTGAGCGGATCGACATCGATCCTTGGCCGTTCCTCCTACCGATAATTGGCCCGATCACGCGGGGCCGGTTGCTCCCCGCGAACGTCACCGGCTTTTCCGCCGGCGATGACGCTCGGTTTTGAAAGCAGTTTTCCCTTTGACGTCCTTTTCCGACTTCGGCCTTGCCGACACGCTGAATCGCGCCCTTGTCGACGCGGGCTACGAGACCCCCACCCCCATCCAGACCCAGGCGATCCCCGACCTTCTGAAAGGTCGCGACCTTCTCGGCATCGCCCAGACCGGCACCGGCAAGACCGCCGCCTTCGCTCTCCCCATCCTGCAGCGCCTCGCGCCGGGCAAGCCGGCCGCTCCGCGCCGCGTCCGCGCCCTGATCCTGTCGCCGACCCGCGAGCTGGCCACCCAGATCGCCGAGAGCTTCAAGACCTACTCGCGCTACATGAACCACATGTCGATCGCCGTGGTGTTCGGCGGCGTCGGCCACCGTCCCCAGGAAGACCGCCTGAAGCGCGGCGTCGACATCCTCGTCGCCACCCCCGGCCGCCTGATGGACCACATGGCCGCCGGCATGGTCTCCCTTGAGACGACCGAAATCTTCGTGCTCGACGAGGCCGACCAGATGCTGGACATGGGCTTCGTCCAGCCGGTGCGCCGCATCGTCAAGCACCTGCCGAAGGCGCGGCAGAGCCTGTTCTTCTCGGCCACCATGCCGAAGGAAATCGGCCAGTTGGCCGGTGAACTGCTGTTCAACCCGATCACCGTCTCCGTCGCGCCGGCCGCCACCACCGTCGAGCGCGTCGAACAGCGCGTGATCCACGTCGAGACCGCCGCCAAGCGCCGGCTGCTGCTCGACGTCATCGTCGCCGAGAAGCCCGAGCGCGCCCTGATCTTCACGCGGACCAAGCACGGCGCCGACCGCGTCGTCCGCCAGCTCGGCCAGGACGGCGTCGACGCCGCCGCGATCCACGGCAACAAGAGCCAGGCCCAGCGCGAGAAGGCGCTTGCCGCCTTCAAGGCCGGCACGACGCAGATCCTCGTCGCCACCGACATCGCCGCCCGCGGCATCGACGTGACGGGCGTCAGCCACGTCATCAACTTCGACCTGCCGAACATCCCGGAAAGCTACGTCCACCGCATCGGCCGCACGGCGCGCGCCGGCGCCTCGGGCGTCGCCATCTCCTTCTGCGCCGACGACGAGCGTCCTTATCTCAAGGACATCGAGAAGATCACCCGCCAGAAGATTCCGGCCGAGGATCGTCGCGGCACCATCGCGCTCTCCGAACGGTCCGATGCGTCCGAGCGTGGCGAACGCGCCGAGCGTCCGTCGGGCAAGCGGCCGCAGCCGGGTGCCCGTTCCGGCAACCCGCGCAACAACCGCCGCCCTGCCCCGCCGGCAGTTTCGGCCGAACAGCAGCGGCGTGACGCCATGCCCGCCGCCAAGGCCCGCCAGCCGGGAGCCGCCAAGCCCTCGCATGTCGCCCAGGGCAAGCCGGGCCAGTCCAAGGCGTCGCAGCGTCCCATCCACCGCGACACCGGTGCCGCCGAGGAAACCCTCGGCCGCGTCGGCTTCCTCGCCGGTGGTCGCGACGGCCTGAAGCGCCGCCCCGAGGGTCGCGGCCAGCGCGACGGCCGATAAGCCTTCTTGTTGCTCCTCGCTTGTCTCGGGTCCTATAAGGTCTGAGGCAAGCGAGGGAGCGATACGATGGCCTATGAAGCAGCGAAAACCCGTTACGACGACATGATTTACCGCCGCGTCGGGCGGTCGGGGCTGAAGCTGCCGGCCATTTCGCTCGGCCTTTGGCAGAACTTCGGCGAGAACTCCCCCATCGAGCGCGGCCGCGCCATCTGCCGCACCGCCTTCGATCTCGGCATCACCCACTTCGACCTCGCCAACAACTACGGTCCGCCGCCCGGCACCGCCGAGGAAGCCTTCGGCAAGATCCTTGCCAGCGACTTCCGCCCCTACCGCGACGAGATGATCGTCTCCACCAAGGCCGGCTACGGCATGTGGCCCGGCCCCTATGGCGAGTGGGGCAGCCGCAAGTACCTGGTCGCCTCGCTCGACCAGAGCCTGAAGCGGATGGGTCTCGACTACGTCGACATCTTCTATTCCCACCGCTTCGATCCCGAGACGCCGCTCGAGGAAACCATGGGCGCGCTCGATCATATCGTCCGCTCCGGGCGGGCGCTCTACGTCGGCATCTCCTCCTACAACTCCAAGCGGACGCGCGAGGCGCTGGCGATCCTGAAATCGCTCGGCACGCCCTGCCTCATCCATCAGCCCAGCTACTCGATGATCAACCGCTGGATCGAGGAGGACGGCCTGCTCGACACGTTGGGCGAACTCGGCGTCGGCTCCATCGCCTTCTCGCCGCTCGCCCAGGGCATGCTGACCGACAAGTATCTGAAGGGCGAGGTGCCCGAGGGCAGCCGTGGCGCCCGCAAGGGCCCTCTGAAGCCCACCTTCCTCTCCGACGACAACCTTACCCGCATCCGCGCCCTCAACGACATCGCGGCGGCGCGCGGCCAGACGCTGGCCCAGATGGCCATCGCCTGGGTGCTGCGCGGCGGACGCGTCACCTCGGCGCTGATCGGCGCCAGCCGGCCGGAGCAGGTGGTCGACTGCGTCGGCGCCCTGAAGAACCTGGATTTCTCGGCCGCCGAGCTTGCCGAGATCGACGCCCGCGCGCCGGACCTCAACGTCAACATCTGGGCCGCCTCGGCCGAGCGGCAAGGCCCGCCGCGGTAACCGGTCCTCCCGACATCGTTCGATGGCCGCCAGCGTGGAAGCCCCGGCTTCCGCGTTGGCCGTGCCTCGACAAAACCTGAGAACATCGCTCAATGATAAGCCGAGGTTTCAAATCCCCAATACTCACCACCTGCGCGAGCGTCGCATAATATTCATTATTGACGTTGTTTACGAATACTCAACTTCCGAAGACCTAGGATTCCCTCATCAATAATAACAGAGGGTCCATGATGCGCACCGAGGGCAGCCTTTCCACCCGCCTCCTCCTGACCACCGGCGCCATGGTCGGTCTGACCATCGTCCTGTCCGTCGCCGCGACGGCTTGGAACGCGGCTCGGCGGACCGAAGCCGACGTCATGACGCTGGCCACGGAAAAGGCGTCCGGCATCGCCCGCAGCGCCGAGAACCAGATCACCGAAGCCGTTTCGGCCGGCGCCACCCTGACGGCCTCGCTGTCCGGCCTCGCCGTCAAGCGCGACACGCAGCGCGCCGACGTCATCGAGATGATCAAGGCAGTGCCGGCGGCCTTCCCCAACGTCTTCGGCGCCTGGATGTGCGACCTTGCCGACCGCCCGGCGGGCGACCTCTTCAAGGGAACCGACGGCGCCAACGACGCCGGCCTCTTCGCGCCCTACTGGACCAAGTCGGCCTCGGGCGAGCTGTCCTTCACCACCTTCACGGTGGACCCCAAGGCCGGTTGGTACGCCGCCCCGCTGGCGGCGGAAAAGAGCCTGATCTCCGAGCCTTACCAGTCCGAGCAGAAGGACCTGATCACCTCGATCACCGTTCCGCTGCGCCTCGACGGCAAGATCGTCGGTCTGGCCGGCGTCGACATCAAGCTCGACAAGCTGGCATCGAGCCTCAGCGCGATGCGCCCGTTTGAGGGCGGCCGGGTGATGCTCCTCTCCAACGCCGGCAACTGGCTGGTGCCGCCGGACGCCGACGCGCTGATGAAGCCCTATGCCGGGATCGGCGACGCCGACGTCAAGGCCGCGCTGGCCGATGGCAAGATGCGCACGGTATCCGGCTTCGATGACGGTTCCGTCCGCATCGTCTACCCCTTCTCGGCACCGGGCATGAACACCACCTGGGCCGCTGTCATCGAGGTGCCGCGCGCCGTCTTCGTCGACCCGATCTACGCCAGCCTGTTCGAAACGCTGATCAGCGGCCTGTTGGTGCTGGGCGCGGCCATGGCGTCCATCCTCTTTTCGACGCACTACGTGGTGAAGCGCCCGCTCGTCCACACCCTCGCCAGCGTCAACGCGCTCATCGAGCGCCGCTATGAGGTCGCCATCGCCGACACTGGCCGCCACGACGAGATCGGCGCCATCAACAAGGCGCTGGAAGTCTTCCGGGACAAGGCGCGGCAGGCCGAGACGCTGGCCGAGCAGCAGACCGTCCTGCAGCGCGAACAGATCGAGCGCGCCGACACCATTCGCAGCGCCTCCCAGCGCTTCGACCTCGACGTCACCGGCCTGACGGATCGCGTCCTGGCCCTGGTCGAGGAACTGAACAAGGCCTCGGACACGCTGACCCAGGGTGCCGATGACACCAGCATGAAGAGCGCGGCGGTGGCGTCGGCCTCCGAGCAGGCTTCGGCAAACGTCGGTGCCGTCGCCTCGGCGGCCGAGGAACTGAACACCTCCGTCGACGAGATCGGCCGCCAGATCGGCCAGTCGGCCGAGATCGCCTTGCAGGCCGTCGGTCAGGCGACCGACGCCAACAGTCGCGTCGACGCCCTGTCGGGCGCCGCCCAGCGCATCAGCGAAGTGGTCCAGCTCATCGACAGCATCGCCGCCCAGACCAACCTTCTCGCCTTGAACGCCACCATCGAGGCGGCGCGGGCCGGCGAGGCGGGCAAGGGCTTCGCCGTCGTCGCCGCCGAGGTGAAGCAGCTCGCCGACCAGACCGCCAGGGCCACCGGCGAGATCGCCGTCCAGATCCAGTCGGTGCAGTCGGTAACCGCGTCGACGGTCGAGGCGATCCAGGCGATCTCCGCGACCATTCAGGAAATGAACCGCATCTCGCGCAGCATCCAGACCTCGGTCGAGCAGCAGGGCAGCGCGACGCGCGAGATCGCCACCAACATCCACGAGGCGTCGGCCGGCACGCGCGAAGTGTCGCAGAACGTCTCGGCGGTCGCCGACGCGGCGACGGCGACCGGCGGAACCGCCCGAAAGGTGCAGCAGGTGGCCGTGAGCCTGTCCGACCACACCCAGGATCTGAGAGCGACGGTGGCCGGGTTCATCGACAGCGTCCGCAAGTCCGCCTGAGGAGACGGGGCCGGCAAGCCCGGCCCCTATTCGGCCGCGAGCGACCTGTGCAGCGACGCGGTGGCCTCGATGAAGCCGCCGCCCAGCACCCGCGCTTCGTCGCCGGGGGCATCGTAGAGCACGCAGGCCTGGCCGGGGGCGATGCCCTGCTCGCCGTCGAGGAGCTCCACGCCGATCCGCCCGTCCTGGTGGACGAGCAACGCCGCCTGCGGCGGCCGCGACGAGCGCACCTTGGCGAACACCGTGCGGCCACTATCGGCTTCGGCGTCGAGCGTGCCGCCGCCGATCCAGTTGAGGTCGCGCAGCGTGAGGCGATGGGTGATCAGCGCCTCGCGCGGCCCCACCACCACCTGCCGGCTCGCGGCATCGAGGCGGATGACGAACAGCGGCTCGCCGGTGGCGACGCCGAGGCCCTTCCGCTGGCCGACGGTGAAGTGAATGATGCCGCCATGGCGACCGAGCACGCGACCGTCGACGTGGACGATGTCGCCGGCCGCCGCCGCTTCCGGCTTCAGCTTCTCGATGACGTCGGCATACTTGCCCTGCGGCACGAAGCAGATGTCCTGGCTGTCGTGCTTGTCGGCGATCTCAAGGCCGAGCTCGCGCGCCACCGCCCGCGTCTCCGGTTTGGTGAGACCGCCGAGCGGGAAGCGCAGGAAGTCGAGCTGGTCCTGCGTGGTGGCGAACAGGAAATAGCTCTGGTCGCGGTCGAGATCGACCGGCCGGTACATGGCGCGATGACCGTTCACGAGGCGCGAACGCACGTAGTGGCCGGTGGCCAGCGCCTGTGCCCCGAGGTTGCGCGCCGTGTCCAGGAGGTCGGAGAACTTGACCGTCTGGTTGCAGGCGACGCAGGGCACCGGCGTCTCGCCGGCAATGTAGCTCTCGGCGAAGCGATCGATCACCGCCTCGCGGAACCGGCTCTCGTAATCCAGCACGTAATGGGGGATGCCGAGGCGCGCCGCCACGTCGCGGGCGTCGTGGATGTCCTGACCGGCGCAGCAAGCGCCCTTGCGATGAACGGCCTCGCCATGGTCGTAGAGCTGCAGCGTCACGCCGACGACATCATAGCCTTCGCGTTTCAGGAGGCCGGCCACAACGGAAGAGTCGACGCCGCCGGACATGGCGACGACGACACGGGTGTCCTCAGGGCGGCCTTCGAGATCGAGCGAGTTCAGCATGACGTCTTTCCGGCGGATTGGCTGGACCCGGCGCTGCCGGCCCGCTCCGCTCACAACTCGTTCCTAATAGCTGCTTTGGCGAGGAAGCTCCAGACCCGCGCCGGCATGGCTGGGTCAATTCTGCCGGGTAGCGGCAAGGCTTGCCGGCCGAAACGGTTCCCCCCATGGCAACCGGGCATGGTGATGACAGAGAAAATCTTTTGATTTCATATCACTAACTATACCCCGACTTGGGCGCCACTTGGCCTTTCCCTTGCAAGCACGAGCCTAGACCGAGTTGTCCCGCGTGTAACGGATCCGTCCATGGCCACTGTCGCTCCCGTCCTGCCGCTTCCCCAGCCCGCTCCGGCGGTGCCGGCGACCACTGCCGGCGCAGCCGCCACCCGAGGTGTCGGCAACGGCTTCCGCGACATGGTGGCCGAGGCGACCGACCGCGAGCCCGCCGCTCAGCCGACCCGCGACGCCAGCGCACCCCAGCGGACCGAACGGGTCGAGCGGAGCGATCGTACCGACCGCAACGACCGCGTGAACCGCAGCGGACGCACCGACGACACCACCGGGCGCAGGACCGATCGCACCGATGCCGCCCCCAGCCGGCGGGCCGACCGCGCCGACGCGCAGCGCCGCACCGATCGCCGCGACGCCGCCACCGGTGAGGCCGCCGCGACCAACGAGACCGAAGAGACCACGACCGACACGGCCACCGACGCCGCGCCCGCCGTTGCCTCGCCGCTCGGTCTGGCGACGTTCCTGCCGACCTTTGCCGACCAGCCGGCCACCGGTGCGAGCGACGCCACTGCCGCCGCCATCGCCCCGACGACCGCTGCCGCCACCCCGACCGCGACCGAAGCGCCGGCCGCCTCGACCGCCGGCGACGCCTTCCTGCAAGCCGTGACCGACGCCGTCAAGGAAGCGACGAGCCAGACGGAAACGGTCGACCTGCCGAAGCACGCCACCGACACCGAGGACGACGACGCGGCCAAGCAGACGGCCAAGCCCGCCGCCGCGCCGGCCACCACCACCGCCGATGCCGCCAAGCCGATGAGTGAGACCGCCAAGGCCGTGGCCGCCACAATGGACGCGGCGATGGCCGCCGCCACCGCGCCCCAGTCCGCCGCCAGCGCTTCCGCCACCGCCTCCGCGACCGCTTCCGCCACGGCCGACCTGCTTGCCTCGGCGGCCACGGTGCCGCCCGTCGCCACGCCGGCCACGTCCGCCGCGACCACGCCCACCGCCGACACCACGGCCGCGACAGTGGTTGCCGCGCCGGTGGTCACCACCACGCCCGAGACTGTCGATCTGCCCAAGCCGGTCCTTACCGACGACGCCAGCGCCGCCGCGCCGCAGCCGGCCGCCGATGCCGCCAAGCCGGCCGTCGACATGACCTCGACGCAGAAGCCCGCGACCGAGACGGTCAAGCCGCCGCTCGCCGCCACGGACAGCGCGCCGCAGCCGGCCGCAGCCAAGACCGACGCGCCCACTGTCGAAGCGCCGAAGGTTGCCGTCGCCTCGCAGACGGCCGCCAGCGATGCCGCTCGCGCCCCCACCCTGCCGGTCGTCGATGCCACGCCACGCGCGACCGCGCCCGAAACCGCCGCCGCAACCACCCCAAAGCCGGCCACCTCCACCGACAAGCCGGCGGCGCCCCAAGCGACCTCCACCCCGAGCACGGCTGATGACAGCGCCGCGCCCGCTGATGACGCTCAGCCGGCCGCCCAGCCGGTCCGCACCCAGGCGTCGCCGCTGTCGCCCAACGGTCAGGTGCAGGCCACCGGCGCCGCGACGGCCTCGACCGCCACCGCCGCCGTCGACGAAGCAGCCGCCACGGCTGGCGTCGCGGCCGTCACCGGCATCAAGCCGGCGGGCAGCAAGACCACGGCCGAGAAGCCGGCCGCCGCCACGGACGCCACCGGCGAGCGCACCACGGCCAGCGAAACCGGCGCCGCGCCCAATCAGGCCGCCGACAACGGCCTTGCCAAGCCGAAGACGGTGAGTGGCGTCTCCAACGCCGCCCGCAGCTTCGCCGACCGCATGCGCGACGTCGGAGCGACCGCCTCCCAGGGCGACACCACGTCGACCCAGGTCGCCGCGCTGCCGACCGGCCACACCACCCAGACCGCCGCCGCCACGGCCGCGACCCATGCCACCGCCACCGCCTCGACCGTCAAGCTCGACGACCTCGGCGCCACCATCGTTCGCCACGTCAAGGCCGGCGAGACCAGCTTCTCGGTGCGCCTCGACCCGGCCGAGCTCGGCAAGGTCGACGTGAAGGTCGCCTTCTCCGCCGACGGCAGCGCCAAGGCCCATCTCGTCGTCGAGCGCCGCGATACCTTCGAGGCGCTGTCGCGCGACCAGCGCCACATCGAGCAGACGCTGCGCGACGCAGGCTTCGAGGTGAAAGACGGCTCTGTGTCCCTGTCGATGCGCCAGGACGGCAACCAGCAGGATCGCTCCGCCTTCTTCGCCCGCCAGGACCAGCAGCAGCAGCAACAGCAGCAGGCCCGCCAGGCCCAGGCCGAAACCCTTGCCCGAACCAGGGCCGAGGACGACGCCAAGGCTGCCATCCTCCCCGGCGCCTATCGTCCACAGGGCGACAGCCGCATCGATATCCGCGTCTGAGTAACGAGTATCAGGAGACCATCATGAGCGTTTCGGGTGTCGGTTCCTCCTCGAACAACAACCAGAACACCGCTTCGGCGGCGACCAACTCGCTGACCTCGAACTATTCGACGTTCCTGACGCTGCTCACCACGCAGCTCAAGACGCAGAGCCCGCTGTCCCCGATGGACGTCAACAGCTTCACCCAGCAGTTGGTCCAGTACTCGGCGGTCGAACAGCAGATCCAGACCAACTCGAACCTCAAGGCGATGATGGACACCATGACGTCCAGCGCCGCCCTGCAGCTCGTCAACTACGTCGGCAAGACGGTCACCGCCTATTCCGACACCACCAAGATCGACGGCGGCAAGGCCGATTGGACGATCAACTCCTCGGCCGCCGCCAAGGACGCCACGGTCAGCATCACCGACGAGAACGGCGCCGTCGTCTACCAGGGCAAGATGGACCTCAAGTCGGGCCAGAACACCTTCTCCTGGGACGGCAAGGGCACCCCGTCGGGCGACTACAGCGCCTCGACCAGCCCCTTCACGATCTCCGTCACCGGCGCCGACGACAAGGGCGCCAAGGTCAGCATCACCACCGAAGTCAGCGGCAAGGTGCAGGCGGTCGACACCTCCTCGGCCCAGCCCTACATCAAGATCAACGGCCGCCTGATCCCGCTGTCGGCCGTCACCGAAGTGGGCGCCTGACAGCCAGCGCCACCTGATCCCCATTGAAGCCGCTGCCGGCGATCGCGCCGACGGCGGCTTTCGCGCGCCTGCCCTCACCCCGCCCTGGAGGTCAGCCCGCGCCTTTGGGTCGCCCGAACTCGCCGACGATGGCCGCGCGGTGGCTCTCCAGGTCACCCGTCGCCGCGAGCCAGTGCAACGACCAATTGCCCATGCGCCCGCCCTCCTCCAAGGCCTCGGCGTTGTCGCCGCGATGGTCCGCTTCCACGTCAGATAAGTGGTTTCTCTGATTAGCTGGCATCGTTGTAAAATTCTCCCGGGCTCCGGCGGCGGGCCGGTCCACATGGCAAACGAAATGGCCCTGTTAATCTTTAGAAGGGCGGAAGAGGTCTTTTCCGCGGCCGGACGGCCCAATTCCTAAAGCACGGCAAAGCGACAGCCTTTTTGCAAGTCGTTCAAAATCTTACCGAATTCTTGCGAGTGAATTAGGCGTTTTTTAAACGGCTTGATTTAGGATGCTCTCCTGAAGGTCAGATTTGTGTGAGAGTAGAATGACCGAACAGATGCGTCCGCGCGTAAAATACGTCATAGGACCCGATGGGAGTCCGTTGACGATTGCCGATTTGCCGCCTGAAGGCACCCAGCGTTGGGTGATCCGCCGCAAGGCCGAGGTCGTTGCCGCCGTCCGTGGTGGCCTCCTCTCGCTGGAGGAAGCCTGCAAGCGCTACACCCTTACCGTCGAGGAATTCCTGTCCTGGCAGCAGTCCATCGACAAGCATGGGCTCGCCGGCCTCAGGGCCACGCGCATCCAGCAATATCGTCCCTGACGGGACTTCAGACGACCACTTTCGAAGGGCGGCCGGTCCGGACGGATCGGCCGCCCTTTCGTTTTGCGACGCCTTTTGAGCACACCCGGCAAAAATTGCCGTGAATAATGCAAATCTTCATAAACCGGTTCTGGCGGTTTTCCGCCAATCCCGTCGGAACGCCCTCCGGCCGTTAATAACTTGTTTACCATAAGCGTGTGGAAATAATTGCCGCCTTGGTCCGCGGGGGTGGCGACGATTCCCACCGCGTCGAACAATGGGGAACCGGCGTGGGTGGATTTGGAGAATTCGTGAAGAGCTTGGGGCCAAGCCGGCTGGCGGCGATGGGTGCCGTCGCGATCGGCCTCATCGGCTTCTTCGTCTTCATCGTGCTCCGTTTCTCGGCCATCCAGCAGGTGCCGCTCTACACCGGTCTCAGCCT
The DNA here is from genome assembly GCF_950100655.1 of Pleomorphomonas sp. T1.2MG-36. Classification (NCBI taxonomy): domain Bacteria; kingdom Pseudomonadati; phylum Pseudomonadota; class Alphaproteobacteria; order Hyphomicrobiales; family Pleomorphomonadaceae; genus Pleomorphomonas; species Pleomorphomonas sp. T1.2MG-36. The sequence goes on along the minus strand of NZ_CATNLY010000052.1, from coordinate 309,567 downwards.
GGACGACTCGGCGGCCATCGCCCAGCAGCTTACCTCCGCCGGCACCGCCTTCACGCTGAAGGACAACGGCACCACCATTCTCGTCGACGAAACCAAGCTCGACCAGAGCCGCATGGCGCTCGCCCAGCAGGGCCTGCCGGCCGGCGACAGCGTCGGCTACGAGATCTTCGACAAGACCGACGCGCTCGGCACCACCTCCTTCGTGCAGTCGGTCAACGCGCTGCGCGCCCTCGAAGGCGAACTGTCGCGCACCATCCGCACCATCCGGCAGGTCGATCAGGCCCGCGTTCATCTGGTGCTGCCGGAGAAGCAGCTGTTCCGCAAGGACCAGCAGAAGCCTACCGCCTCTATCGTGCTGAAGACGCGCGGCACGCTCGACCCCGGCCAGATCCGCGCCATCCAGCACCTCGTCGGCTCGGCCGTCCCCGGCCTCGATCCCTCGCGCATCTCGGTGGTCGACGAGACCGGCCGCCTGCTCGCCCAGGGCAACGGCGACGAGAGCAGCGCCACCTTCCTCGCCAGCAATGCCGACGAACGCACGGCCACCTTCCAGAACCAGGTCGAGAGCCGCGTCCGCGACATCGTCGAGAGCGTGGTCGGCGCCGGCCGCGCCCGCGTCCGCGTCGCCGCCGAGCTCGACTTCAACCGCATCCAGGAAACGCAGGACACCTTCGACCCCAACGGGCAGGTCGTCCGCTCCACCCAGACGCGCGAGGAAAAGTCGCTGAGCCAGGACAATCAGGGCAACCCGCCCGTCTCGGCCGGCAACCAGATTCCCAACGCCAACCAGCAGCAGAACCCCAACGCGGCCCAGACCTCGGACAACGCCCAGACCACCGAGGAAACGGTCAACTACGAAATCTCCAAGACCACCCGCACCCAGGTGACCGAGGTCGGCGGCGTCAAGCGCCTGTCGGTCGCCGTTCTGGTCGACGGCCGCTACGCGCCGGACGCCAAGGGCGTCATGGTCTACGCGCCGCGCCCGCAGCCCGAACTCGACCAGATCACCGCGCTGGTGCGCACCGCCATGGGCTTCGACCAGCAGCGCGGCGACCAGTTGCAGGTGGTCAACCTCCAGTTCGCCGACAGCCCGCCCAACCCGGCCGATCTCGCCGGCGCCCCCACCTCGATGTTCGACTTCTCGCGCGAAGACATCATGCGCTTCGCCGAGATGGGCGTGCTGATCCTGGTGACGCTCCTGGTGCTGCTGTTCGCCGTCCGGCCGCTGATCCGCCGCATCCTCGGCTCGGACATCGACGCCGAGACGCTGCCGGCCCTCACCTCGGCGCTCAACGAGGCCGCCGCCGCCGGCCGGCCCGGCGTGACGGTGGTGCTCAACCCCGACGGCAAGCCGGTGGTGATGGGCCCCGATGGCATCGAGACCGTCAGCGACGTGCCCGAGCTGCCGCCCCCGCCCGGCGACACCCGCATCGAGAACGCCAAGGCGCAGGGCGCCCAGCAGCTCGATCAGGTCCGCAAGGTGGGCGAGCTCGTCAATGACAATCCCAACGAAGCGGCGATCATCATTCGCAACTGGCTGTCGGAGGTTCCCGCGTAATGGCCCTGTCCCCGACCGCGATCGTTGCCAAGGGCAACACGCTCACAATCTCCTCCGAGGGCGAAAACCGTGCGATGAACGGCGCCGAGAAGGCCGCCGTCATGATGCTGGCTCTCGGCGATCGCTACGGCGGGCCGATCTGGAAGCTGCTCGACGAGATCGAGATCAAGCAGCTCTCCGTTGCCATGTCCAAGCTCGGGCCGATCACCCCGAACATGCTCGACGACCTGATGATCGAGTTCGTCACCCGCGTCTCGTCCTCCGGCTCGCTGATGGGCAACTACGACACCACCGAGCGCCTGCTCCTCTCCGTGCTGCCGCCGGAGAAGGTCAACGCCATCATGGACGAGATCCGCGGACCTGCCGGCCGCAACATGTGGGAGAAGCTCTCCAACGTTCAGGAGAACGTGCTCGCCAACTATCTGAAGAACGAATACCCGCAGACCGTCGCCGTCGTTCTCTCCAAGATCAACTCCGACCACGCCGCCCGCGTCCTCTCCAAGCTGCCCGACGAGTTCGCCCTCGAGGTGGTCGACCGCATGCTGAAGATGGAGTCGGTGCAGAAGGACATCCTCGAAAAGGTCGAGCAGACGCTGCGCGTCGAGTTCATGTCCAACCTGACCAACACCCAGCGCCGCGATGCCCACGAGCTGATGGCCGAGATCTTCAACTCCTTCGACCGCAACACCGAGGCGAAGTTCATCGCCGCCCTCGAAGAGCACAACCGCGACGCCGCCGACCGCATCAAGGCGCTGATGTTCACCTTCGACGACCTCGGCAAGCTCGACGCCGGCGCCATTCAGACGCTGCTCCGCCAGGTGGAGAAGGACAAGCTGGCCATGGCGCTGAAGGGCGCCAAGGAAGGCGTGCGCGACTTCTTCTTCGCCAACATGTCGGCCCGTGCCGCCGCCATGCTGAAGGAAGACATGGAAGCCATGGGCGCCGTCCGCCTGCGCGACGTCGACGATGCCCAGGCCGCCCTGATCAATCTCGCCAAGGATCTCGCCGCCAAGGGCGAGATCATGATTTCCAAGAACAAGGGCGAAGACGAACTCGTCATGTGACGCGTCTTTCGCGAAGGAGTATCCGCTGATGGCGGCACCGGCCCGCTTCCTGTTCGACAACGACTTCTCGGCCCCTTCGCGCGCCGATGCCGCGCCGGCGACCGTGATGGTGCCCGAGCCGGAGCATCTCCAGCGTCTCGCCGAGGCGGAAGCCGCCGCCTACGAGCGCGGCCTCGCCGCCGGCCGCGACAGCGCCGAGGCCCAGGCGGCCGACCGCACCGCCCGCGAAGCCATGCGCCTGTCGGACGAGGCGCAGCGCCTCGCCAGCGCCGCCCAGTCGATCCTCGCCGTTCTCGACACCGAGCGCGAGCGCATCGAGGCCGACGCCATGCGCCTCGCCGAGACGGTGGCCATCAAGATCGCCGGCTCGCTGGTCGAGCGGCTGCCGCGCGAGCGCATCGTCGGCCTTCTCGAAGACTGCTTCGCGCCGCTCCGGGCCGCCCCCCACCTCGTCGTCCGCCTGTCGGACGTCGACGCCGAGCCGATCCAGACCGAACTGAAGCGCCTCGTCTCCGAGCGCGGCTTCGAGGGCCGCCTCGTGGTGCTGGGCGAGCCGGGCATGGCGCGCGGCGACTGCCGCATCGAATGGGCCGACGGCGGCATCGTGCTCAATCACGCCGCCATCATCGCCGACATCGAGGCGGCGATCGCCCGCCACCTGCCGGCCGAGGCGCCGGCCGACCACATTCTCCAGAGCGGAGCCGCCACATGACCCCCGCCGACGAACCTTCGGGCATCGACCTCGAATCCCACGTCGCCGAGCGTCGCCGCAGCGGCGACGATGGCGAGGATCAGGCCGTCACGCGCTCCGCCGCCGAGCTTGAGGCGGTGTTCGACGTCCCCGTGCGCGTCTCGGCCATTCTCGGCCGCGCCCGCCTCGGCATCAGCGATCTTTTGCAGCTTGCCCCCGGCTCCGTGCTGGAACTCGACCGCAAGGTCGGCGAAGCTATCGACATCTACGTCAACGACCGCCTTGTCGCCCGTGGCGAAGTGGTGCTGGTCGAAGACAAGCTCGGCGTGACGATGACCGAAATCGTCAAGTCCGACCGCTGACCGGAGACAGACCTATGCGCCTTCTGATCGTCGGCTCACTCAACGGGCAGCTCACCGCCGCCACCCGCATCGCCATGGACAAGGGCGCCTCGGTGCTGCAGGCCGACACCATCGACACCGCGCTTCGGACGCTGCGCTCGGGGCGCGGCGCCGATCTGGTGATGATCGACGTGTCCCTGCCGATCCAGCGGCTGATCACCTCGCTGGAAGAGGAACGCATCCACGTTCCCGTGGTCGCCTGCGGCATCGCCACCGACGCCAAGGCGGCCGTCGCCGCCATCCGGGCCGGCGCCAAGGAATACATCCCCCTGCCGCCCGACGCCGAGCTGATCGCCGCCGTCCTCGCCGCCGTCGCCGCCGACAGCCGCGACCTCGTGGTGCGCGACGAGGCGATGCAGGCGGTGCTGAAGCTCGCCGATCAGGTGGCCGGCAGCGAGGCGTCGATCCTGATCACCGGCGAAAGCGGCACCGGCAAGGAAGTGCTCGCCCGCTACGTCCACCGCAAGTCGAGCCGCGTCGACAAGCCGTTCGTCTCCGTCAACTGCGCCGCCATTCCCGAGAACCTCCTCGAATCCGAACTGTTCGGCCACGAGAAGGGCGCCTTCACCGGCGCCGTCGCCCGCCGCGTCGGCAAGTTCGAGGAAGCCTCCGGCGGCACATTGCTGCTCGACGAAATCTCGGAGATGGACGTCCGCCTGCAGGCCAAGCTCTTGCGCGCCATCCAGGAGCGGATGATCGACCGCGTCGGCGGCGGCAAGCCGGTGCCGGTGGATATCCGCATCATCGCCACCTCCAACCGCAACCTCACCGACGCCGTCAAGGAAGGCCGCTTCCGCGAGGACCTTCTCTACCGCCTCAACGTCGTCAACCTGAAGATCCCGTCGCTGCGCGACCGTCCGGCCGACGTCCTGGCGCTGGCCGAGCATTTCGGCCGCAAGTATGCCGAGATCAACGGCATGCCGGAGCGGCCGCTGTCGGCCGACGCCAAGCGCGAGCTGATCGCCGCCCGCTGGCCGGGCAACGTCCGCGAGCTGGAAAACACCATCCACCGCGCCGTGCTGCTGGCCAGCGGCATCGAGATCGGCGTCGAGGCCATCCGCTCGCCCGACGGCGCCCGCATGGAAGGCACCGTCACCGTGCCGCGCTCGGCCGACCCGGCCATCCGCGCCGCCCAGACGGCGGAGGCGGTAACGCGCGCCCTCGTCGGCCGCACCGTCGCCGAAGTGGAGCGCGACCTCATCCTCGACACGCTCGATCACTGCCTCGGCAACCGCACCCACGCCGCCAAGATCCTCGGCATCTCCATTCGCACGCTCAGGAACAAGCTCAACGAATACGAAGCCGAAGGCATCGACGTGCCCGATCCGGGAACGAGCCGGATTGCGACGGCCTGAAGCATCATCCGACCTGAGTGAAGCCAGGATCGACAAGATGATGCGTTTCGAACAAACGCTTGGGGCGCCGATCTGATTCAATCAGATCGAACAGCGCCCTAACGCGCGCTTGCCGAGCAGGTCGCGGCGGTCATGACGAGCTGGCCGAGCGGAACGCTGTTTTCCCCCTCGGCGAGATCGAACTCCACCTTGATCTTAATCCCCAGGCGAACGATGCGCCTGAACTCGTCCTGCTCGCACATGATGCCTTGGGCTGCCGCTTTCCAGGAGTCCGTCGGTGGCCTCGCAGTGAAGGCATAGCGGTAGGTCACCGTCTTGTCCTTGTAGCTGGCACCAATGATGGCGACCTCATCGCTGAGCTTCTGCGGCAGGTCCAAGGCTTCGATGACGGCAATGATTTCCCGCTCTTTTGGCGCGCGGAACGCATTGCAGATGTCGGTGCTCAGAGTCAGGTCCGACAGGAGCTCTCCATTCGAAGCCCGGTATGTGGTCTTTAGCGTGGCGCCCTTGTCGAGGAGCAAGGCCTGAGTTCCCGAAAAGCACAGGCTGGCCGTCGTCTCATCCCGCCAGTCCGCGTCGAGCGCCATGTTGTCGTCCTCGACCTGCATGGCGGTTTCGACGACGTCGCCATGGACCTCGATGCTGATGACCCTCGCCTCCAGGGTGTCGGGTAGCGGCGCTTTCGCCACCATGTCCCGCAGGGTCGCTTCCAGCCCTTCGCTGTCGGCGGGGTCGACGGCGACGTTGGCGCCCAGCTCGGCTTGCACATGCCGCGCATCCCCGGCGCTTTCAAGATAGTCCTGGCTGACGCCGGGCACGTTCAGGGTCAATCCGACGAGCACGCATCCGCAGGCCACCAACACGACCTCGCTGGCCCGCGAGCCCATCCTTGTCCGTCGAGCCTGCCGCGACGGAGCGACCATCAGCAGCAGATTGGCGAGAGGCACGAAGACCAGCGGCCACAACAGGTTACCGCCGAACGCGTCCCGCGCCCGCGCGGCCGACGCGATGCCAACGATCGCTCCGATGGCGATCCAGATGAGAACGAAGGCGAAGGCGAGGCGCCCCAACTGCTGCAGGTCGAGCGCTTCGAAGTAGAGGCAGCGCAGGAGATAGCTCAGCTGGCCGGCGGCAAGGCAGACGCAGAGTGTCGCCACATAAGGAAGGCGCGGCATGGTCCACGCCGGCCGGTAGAGAGCCACGGCAAGTGCAGCGAAGACAGCCACTGCCACAAGAGAGATCACCGCCAGTTCGAACTCGTCGGTCGTCAGAAGCCTGTAAGCCAGCCCGTCCATCACGCCCCCCTACCCGGAGTTGCCAACCTATCCATCTGCTCGGCCAACGCAAGACAAGGACACTCTCCCATCGGAGACCAAGAGCCACCCGATGCATCGAGCGACCCCGGCAACAACCGCATTGAAATCACCTGCGGTACGGTTATGCATAGGCGGCGAAACCGAACCCCGAGACCGATGTGAAACCGCGCACGACAATCCGTGACGTTGCCAGGAAGGCCGGCGTGTCAGTCGGCACGGTCTCGCGGGTCGTCAACGGGCATCCGTCGGTCACCGAGGCCAAGAAGCGCATCGTCGACGAGGTCATCGCCGAGCTGGGCTTCCAGCCCGATGCGGCCGCCCAGGGCCTCAGGCGCGGCACCAACCGCACCCTCGGCGTCGTCATTCCCGACCTGCGCAACCCCTTCTTCGCCGATCTCATGCAGCACATCGAGCTGCGCGCCAAGGAGCGCGGCTACAGCGTGCTGTTCGCCAGTTCCGACGAACAGGTCGACAGCGAGGCCGACCTGATCGCCAGCCTCGCCCGCAGCAAGGTCGAGGGCGTGGTGGTGGTGCCGAGCAACCGGGCCAGCTCGCTCGCCAACCCCGAGGGCGTGCGCCTCGTCGTCGTCGATCGCCGCATCGCCGGCCATCCCTTCGTGGCGGCCGACCATCGCGCCGGTGCCCGCATGGCCGCCGAATACCTGGTGTCGCTCGGCCACCGGCGCATCGCCTGCATCTCCGGCCCCGAGAACGCCTTCGTCGCCCGCGAACGGCTCGCCGGCTTCATGGACGTGATGGCGCCCCGCCTCGCCGACGCCGGCCTCGACCCCGCCGCCTGGATCGTCTCGGCGCCGTTCAACTACGAGGGCGGACGCGAGGCGGCCAAGGTGCTGCTCGCCGACGATGGACCGAAGCCGACGGCGGTGTTCGCCTGTTCCGACCAGCAGGCGATCGGCGTGCTGCGCGTCGCCTTCGACCGTCACATCGCCATACCCGGCGAGCTGTCGGTCGTCGGCTTCGACGGCATCCTGGTTTCCGATCTGGTGGTGCCGCGCGTGACGACGGCCGTCCAACCCGTCGCATCGATCGCCAGATGCGCCACCGACCTCTTGATCGGCGGCGAGGCGCTCGACGCGTCGGCGAGCCACATCTTCCCCTGCGCCATGGCGCTGCGCGAAACCTGCGCCCCGCCGCGCTGAAGATGGCCGCCGAGGGCAAGCTGCCCGGACCGGCTGCGTATTCCCTTGTAAATACGAAGTATTTTCTACCCACTCAACTTTGGTCGGAGTGGCATGTCTCGCCTTGATGCGGTGGTACTATACTGGTAGCGTCATTTGGAAACGTTTCATCGGGCCGGTACATTGGGTCCAGCTCAACGAAAACGTTCGTTTGGGAGGGTAAAATGACTTCATTTTCTTCGGACAGGTGGAGTCTGTCTGGTGTAAGCCGTCGCCGGCTGCTGCTGGCCGGCGCCGCCGGATCGCTGGTACTGGTTTCGGGCGTCGTTCCGGTGTTCGCCGCCGGCAAGAAGCCCAAGGTCGGGCTGGTCATGAAGTCGCTCGCCAACGAGTTCTTCAAGCAGATGCAGGCCGGCGCCGAGAAATACGCCGAAGAGAACAAGGACAAGTTCGACTTCAAGGCCGTCGGCATGAAGGACGAACGCGACTTTGCCTCTCAGGTCGACGCCGTCGAGAACTTCGTCACCCAGAAATACGACATCATCGTCGTCGCCCCGGCCGATTCCAAGGCCATGGTCACGCCGCTCGCCAAGGCCGTTAAGGCTGGCGTCGCCGTCATCAACATCGACGTCGAGCTCGACAAGGACGCCAAGAAGAAGGCCGGCATCGACCTCGCCTTCTTCGGCCCGGACAACCGCGAAGGCGCTCTCCTCGCCGGCAACGCGCTGGCCAAGGAACTCGGCGAAGGTGGCAAGGTGGTCATCCTCGAGGGCAACCCGGAGGCCGACAACGCCCAGCAGCGCAAGAAGGGCTTCGACGATGCCGTCGCCGCCGGCAAGCTTCAGTTGCTCGACAGCAAGACGGCTCACTGGGAGACCGAGGAAGCCAACACGCTGATGACCAACTTCCTCACCAAGCACAACGACATCCAGGGCGTCATGGCGGCCAACGACTCCATGGCCCTCGGCGTCGTCAAGGCACTCGACAGCGCCGGTCTCGCTGGCAAGATCAAGGTGGTCGGCTTCGACAACATCCCGGCCGTGCAACCGTTGATCAAGGCCGGCAAGATGCTGGCGACCGTCGAGCAGTACGGCGCCCAGATGGCCGCCATGGGCATCGAGTACGGCCTGCGCCAGATGGCCGGCGAGACGTTCACCGGCTGGGTGAAGACCGACATCAAGCTGATCACCGCCGCCGATCTCTGATCGACCGCCAAGCTTCGATCCGGCGCGGGACACCCCGCGCCGGATCCTTCCCTGCCGCGCCGAAGCATTCAGGGCAGTTCCCGTCATGACCACAGATTCCAATGAAGCGGCGCCGGCCCTCGAAGCCGATGCCGCCGCGCGGCACGATCCCGACACCGGCCCCATCCTGAAGCTTCAGGGCGTCGGCAAGCGCTTTCCGGGCGTCGTCGCCCTGCGCAACGTCACCTTCGACATCATGCGCGGCGAGGGCCACGTGCTGCTCGGCGAGAACGGCGCCGGCAAGTCGACGCTGATCAATCTGCTCGGCGGCCTCTTCTCGCCCGACGAAGGCAGCATCTGGTTCAACGGCGCCCCCTACAGCCCCGCCTCGCCGCTGGAGGCCTTCGCTAAGGGCATCCGCGTCGTCCACCAGGAGCTCAATCTCCTCTCCAACCTGACCGTTGCCGAGAACCTGCTGTTCGAGCACCTGCCGAGCCGGCGCGGCCTCGTGAACTACCGCGAGATGAACCGGCGCGCCGCCGAGCTTCTGGCCGAGGTCGGCCTCGACATTTCGCCATCCACCGTCGTGAGCCGGCTCGGCGTCGCCCAGATGCAGCTGATCGAGATCGCCAAGGCGCTCGCCCATGAAAGCAAGCTCTTGGTGCTCGACGAGCCGACGGCGACGCTGACCTCCAAGGAGGTCGACCGCCTGTTCGAGATCCTGCACCGCCTCAAGCAACGCAAGGTCACCACGCTCTACATCTCGCACCGCCTGCAGGAGATCTACGAGGTGGGCGACCGCGTCACGGTGCTGCGCGACGGCCAGCACGTGACGACACGGCCACTCCAGGGCCTCGGCATTCCCGACATCGTCCGCCTGATGGTCGGCCGCACCATCGCCGACCAGGGCGTGTTCCGCGAGGACGTCCAGCCCACGGGCGAAGCGCTCGCCGTCGAGGATCTTCGCCTGACCGCGACGAGCCCGCCGATCGATTTCTCGGTCGCCAAGGGCGAGATCGTCGGCATCGCCGGTCTGGTCGGCAGCGGCCGGACCGAGGCTGTCAGGGCGATCTTCGGCGCCGATCCCAGGGCCGCCGGCACCATCCGCGTCAATGGCAGCCCCGTCTCCATCGCCTCGCCCAAGGACGCCGTGGCTGCCGGCATCTGCTTGATGACCGAGGACCGCAAGCAGCAGGGGCTGCTGCTCGAAATGAGCTGCGCGGAAAACATCACGATCACCGATCTGAAGCGGTTGTCGCGCAACGGACTGCTCGACCGCGCCCAGGAGAATGCCGCGGCGGAGCGGCTGGTCGCCAGCCTGCGCGTCAAGACGCCGACCATCTTCCAGAAGGTCGGCACCTTCTCCGGCGGCAACCAGCAGAAGGTGGTGATCGCCAAGTGGCTTTATCGCGGATCGAGCGTACTGATCTGCGACGAGCCGACCCGCGGCATCGACGTGGGCGCCAAGGTGGAAATCTACGAGCTGATGGGGCAGCTCGCGGCCGAGGGAAAGGGCATCCTCGTGGTGTCCTCGGATCTGCCCGAGCTGATGTCCATCTGCCACCGCATCCTGGTCTTCTCCAACGGGCGCCTTGCCGGCGAGGTACCGCGCGCCGAGTTCGACCAGAACCGCATTCTCTCGCTTGCCTATGAGGAGTATGGACGTGCCCGAGGGAACTGAAAGCGTCGGCGAGCGCAAGCCGGCAACCGTGTGGGACAACTTCCTGCGCATCTCGATGCGCGAGGCGGGCGTCGCCATCGCGCTGGTGATCATCGTGCTGTTCTTCTCGGCGACGGCGCCCTATTTCGCGACGCCCGAGAACTTCCTGAAGATCTTCGTGCAGATCGCCATCAACACGGTGCTGGCCGCCGGCATGACCTTCGTCATCCTGACGGGCGGCATCGACCTGTCGGTCGGCTCGGTCCTGGCCCTCTGCACCGTGGTCGGCGCCACCATCATGGTGCGCGAGGACCTGTCGCCGTGGATGTCCATCCCGCTGGCGCTTCTCGCCTGCATGGCGACGGGGGCGGCCTGCGGCGCCATCAACGGCTGGGTCTGCGAGAAGTGGAAGCTGCCCTCGTTCATCGTGACGCTGGGCATGCTGAACGTCGCCAGCGGCCTTGCCCGCGTCGTCTCCGACAACTCCACCATCACCGGCCTGCCGCAGGCCTTCGTCGACTTCGGCAACCAGATCTACTTCGGCGTCCTTCCCTCGATCTTCCTGATCGCCATCGTCGTCATCCTGATCGGCTGGTTCGTCCTGCGCTTCACGGTGTTCGGCCGCTTCGTCTTCGCCATCGGCACCAACGAGGAGGCGGTGCGCCTGTCCGGCCACAATCCGCGCGTCTTCAAGATCGCCGTGTTCACGATCAGCGGGCTGACCGCCGGCATCGCCGCCATGGTGTTCCTCCTGCGCCTCAACGTCGGCAGCCCGATCGCCGGCATCGGCTACGAGCTCAACGCCATCGCGGCGGTGATCATCGGCGGCACGTCGCTGTCGGGCGGCAAGGGCTCGATCATCGGCACGCTGGTCGGCGCCTGCATTCTTCAGGTGCTGGCGACCGGCCTGCAACTGCTCGGCGCCGAGGACAACGTCAAGCCGATCGTCATCGGCACGGTCATCGTGCTCGCCGTGGTGCTCGACACCTACCGCAACCGCTACCTGCGCAAGCTGGAGGCGCGCTGATCTGCCATCACGCCCGCTTCAGCTCGGCGTTCTCCCTGTGAAGCGCCAGAAGCTGCGTGAACGGCCCGTCGACATAGGCCCGGAGCGTCGGCAGCTGTGCCGGCGCCGGTCCGCCTTCGCTGACGAAATGGGCGATGATGTCGTCCGACTCCGTCATGTAGGTGTCGCCAAGGCGCAGCGTGGGGTAGCTGACCTTGGCAAGGTGAGGCGACAGCTCCGCCTTCATGGCGTCCTCCTCCTCGGGCGTGCGGCTCACGCGCAAGGTGACGCCGCCGAGGAGGCCGGCCTCCAGCAGATAGAGGCGGACCTTCAGGCAGAACGGACAGGTGTGCTTGACGAACAGCACCGGATTTTCGGAAATGAGCGACATGGCGACCTCCCGGCTTGATCGGAAGGAACCGCCCGGCGGCGCGTAGGTTCCCACCGCGATGCAGTTGTTCGCTGACGCAACAGCCAGAGGAGGACCATCTGGAGTTCCGGATAGACCCGTTTCCCACCGAGACCGACATCGAGCCCCTCTGGCGCGCCGCCTGGGGCGGTCCGCCGCCGCGCCTTGCCGACATCCTGCCGCGCTCGCTTGGCCACATCGGCGCCTATGACGGCGACGTCATCGTCGGCTTCGTCAACATCGCCTGGGACGGCGGCGTTCACGCCTTCATCCTCGACACCTGCGTCCATCCCGATTTCCGCCGGCAGGGCGTCGCCACGCGCCTCGTCAACGAAGCCGAGCGGATCGCCCGGCAGCGCGGCGCCCAGTGGCTGCACGTCGATTTCGAGCCCCACCTCGAAACCTTCTATCGCGCCTGCGGCTTCCGCCCCACCGCCGCCGGACTGATCGACCTTCGGTCGACCTGAACGCACGGCTCCAAAGATCCTCGCTCGTCAGATCGATCGCCGCATTTTCCTCAGTCTTGGACAGCTTCTACAACGTATCGCTTGCCAATACCGAGGTGGAGCCGGGACAATGCGCGACGAGTCGACGCGACATCGGCCCGTATGCTGGAAGACCAAGGGGGCAGGAATGTTCAAGCGCTTCATCATCAATCCACCGGTCTTCTTCGGTTCGGTCATCGTCATTGCCATCTTTCTGGCCGTCGGCGTGGTTTTCCCCACTCGCGCCGCCGCGATCTTCAAGAGCCTGCAAACGAGCATTCTCAGCGCCTTCGGCTGGCTCTACCTGCTGTCGGTCGGCATATTCCTGATCACCGTTCTGCTGCTCTGCATGGGGCGCTACGGTCGGCTGAAGCTCGGCCCCGACAACTCGACGCCCGATTTCCGCTTCGTATCCTGGATCGCCATGCTGTTCGCAGCCGGCATGGGCATCGGCCTGATGTTCTACGCCGTCGGCGAACCGATGACGCACTTCATGGCCCCGCCGACGGCCGAGCCGCGCTCCATCGCCGCCATGCGCGAGGCGATGAGCGTCACCTTCTTTCACTGGGGCATCCACGCCTGGGCGATCTACGCCGTGGTCGGGTTGTCGCTGGCCTACTTCGGCTACCGCTACAATCTGCCGCTCACCATCCGCTCGGGCCTCTACCCGCTCCTGAAGGAGCGCATCAACGGGCCGATCGGCCATGCCGTCGACATCTTCGCCATCGTCGGCACCGTCTTCGGCATCGCTACCTCGCTTGGCCTCGGCGTCTCGCAGATCAATGCCGGCCTCAACTATCTCCTCGGCGTCGAGGTCGGGCTCGCCGTCCAGCTGCCGCTGATCATCGTCATCACCGGCCTGGCAACGGTGTCGGTCGTCAGCGGCCTCGACCGGGGCGTGCGCATCCTGTCAGAGACCAACCTCGTCCTCGCCATCCTCCTGATGCTGTTCGTTCTGGTGGTCGGCCCCACCAACCTGATCTTCCGCGATTTCGTGCAGAATCTCGGCCTCTACCTCGACACCCTGGTCCTGCGCACCTTCAACATCTACGCCTACGAACCGACGCCCTGGATCGACGCCTGGACGCTGTTCTACTGGGCATGGTGGATTTCCTGGTCGCCGTTCGTCGGCATGTTCATCGCCCGCATCTCGCGCGGCCGCACCGTGCGGGAGTTCATCACCGCCGTGCTGTTCATTCCTGCCGGTTTCACCTTCTTCTGGATGACGGTGTTCGGCAACACGGGCATCTTCATCGACACCGGCGTCGCCGCCGGCGATCTCGGCCGCGCCATCGCCGCCGACGTTTCGGTAGGTCTGTTCCGCTTCTTCGAGTACCTGCCGTTCCCCGGCCTGACCTCGACGCTGGCCGTCCTTCTGGTCGCGGTGTTCTTCGTCACCTCGTCGGACTCCGGCTCGCTGGTCGTCGACTCCATCGCCGCCGGAGGCGAGACCCAGACGACCACCGGCCAGCGCATCTTCTGGTGCGCCCTCGAAGGCATCGTCGCTGCCAGCCTGCTCATGGCCGGCGGGCTTGGCGCGCTGCAATCGGCCACCGTTGCCAGCGCCCTGCCCTTCACCTTCGTCATGCTGGCGCTGGTCTGGTCGCTGTTCGTCGGCATGCGCGCAGATCTGGCGCAGCAGGCGCACCGGGTGGCTGCCCCCGTCGCCCAGCCAGCGGCAGGCGTCACCTGGCAACGCCGCCTCGGCCTCATCCTGCATGCGCCGACCGAGACCGAGGTTCGCCGGTTCATGGCCAGCGACGTCAGGCAGGCGTTGACCCAGGTCGCCAAGGAACTGTCGGAGCGTGGCCGCGAGACGGTGGTCGTCGACGAGGACAATGGCTCCATCGCCCTGCGCTCGCCGGCTGAAGGCGTGCGCGATTTCGTCTACGGGGTCAGCCTGCACGCCAAGCGCCTGGCCAGCTTCTCGCCGCTCGACACCAGCAACCCGGAATACCGGTACGAAGCGCGCACCTACTTTTCCAGCGGCGGCAGCGGCTACAACGTCACCAACATGTCGCGCGACCAGTTGATCGCCGACATCCTGGTGCAGTTCGAGCGCTACCTTCACCTGGTCAGGTCGCCGGAGGTTCAGCTCGTGCAGGGCGCGCCGGAACATGAGAACGGGCACTGAGGGCGCGCTCCGCCGAACTGGATCCCATCCTGGAGCTCCTGGAAACGGCAGCTCGTCCGAGACTGGACCGAGGCGTCGAAACGCGACGCTTCCTTGCCGAGGCTCCTCAGACTACTGGAGAACGACCTTGCTCGGGAGACCGGCCGTTTTCGCCCCCGCGTTCGGCGGCTTTGGCGCGGACGCCTTCTGCGGCGCCCCGGCGGCAGGCGGAGGCGCCATGAAGTCGGCGATCGCCTTCAGATACTGCTGGGGGTCCTGCGACAGGGCAGGATGACCGACGCCCTTCAGCACGACCAGCTTGGCGCCAGGGATGGTCTTGGCGATATGGGCGGCGTGCTCGGGACGGATGACCGGGTCGTGGTCGCCGATGACGATCGCGGTGGGCACGTGGATCTTGGCGAGATCGGCGTCGGTGTAGTTCGGCTCGGTCGCCCACAGCCGCCGGAACACCCGCTCGCGCGCCTCCTGCTTGAGCCTTGCCTTCGCGTCGGGGTCGGGCTTGTCGCTGCCGTCGAGCGACAGCATGTCGGACAGCGGCGGCGGATCGATCTCGGGGATCGTCGTCAGGCCGGCGGGCGTCACGTTGGGCGCATGGGCGAACAGGCGGTCGAGCAGCTTGGGGTGATGGATGGCGATATCGAGACCGATGATGGCGCCATCGCTCCAGCCCACCAGCGTCACCTTGCCGACGCCGAGCCGGGCGAGCAGCGCCACATAGTCCTCGGCCATCCGGTGGTAGGTGAGGCGCGACAGGCCGTGGGTCGAGCGGCCCTGCCCCCGGCTGTCGGCGACGATCACCTCATGCCCCTTGGAGAGCGTCGGCACCTCGAAGCTCCAGACGTCGCTGCTCGACAGGCCGCCATGGATCAAGAGGATCGGCGCGCCCTTGCCCTTGCCGTAGAGCGAATAGAACATGCTGATGCCGTCGATGTCGGCAAAGCCACTTTCATCGGCCGGAGGCATCGGCGGCGGCACGGGCGCCTGCTGCCACTTCGGCACCGCCAGCGCTGGCGCGGCGGTGGCAATCAGCAGGCAGATCGCTGCCAAGGCATGGCGAAATGTCGACAAGGCGGGCCTCGTTCAATCTGCGGTACCTTCGCGCAAGCTTAGCCCCGACACGGGCGGAACGCCGCTCACAGATTTGTCATCGGTCGAGGCGGCATATGCGCCCATGAAGCTATACCTTTGGAACTCCAAGCAAAAGAGCGTTGGCCGGAAGACGCATGCATGCTAGCGTTAGGCAATATCGCTCCGGTTGTGGAGGTTGTCCGGAACGCCATGGAAACATCCCGATTGGAGGTCCTGATCGGCGCCGCCATTCTGGCCGGGCTGAGTTGCGGGCCGGCCGCCGCGCAACGCCCCTACTTTTCCGAGCCCGAGGCCATCTCCGCCGAGGGACACTCCGCCGTTCAGCTCAAGCTTCTTTACGGCGACGGCGTCCTTTTCGCCGATCCCATCCGGGCGGTCGTCGTCGGACAGGATGGCCAACTGCTGGCAGCGTCGCCGCAATCGCCGGCCTTGCGGCTCTCATGCGACGAGCCGAATCGTCGCTGCCTCGTCTATGACGAGCTCTCTTTCAGGATCTACGAGCCGGCGCCAGACAAGTGGCAGGCCACCGGCTTGGTCGAACAGGACGGCAAGCCTCAGCGCTCCCCTGAGGATATCGCCGCCGACTACGGCTTCGACGCGCGGCAAGCCACCTTTCCCGAGATCGCCAAGTTCGAAGCGGCGGGGCTTGCGTCGTCCTGGATGACGACGGGCTTCGCACTCGCATGGTGGACGGTATTCTGCCTTCTCCTGCTGACCGTCGCCCGCGATGCCCTCGGAAAGACGCGCCGGCTGACCATCGGCGCCATCGCCGGTCTGCTGGCGAGAACCGCCGTGGCGCTAATGATGATACCGCTCGCCACCTATGCATGGCTGCTGGCGCCCTATTCCGTCGTCTATCTGGCGATCGTCATGACGGCGGGGGCCGCGATGGCCCTGCCGATCGTCTTTCGGCGTCGCGGGGCGGCAGCCCAATGAGCATCCGCCCCGGCCTTGCGGCCGGAGCGGGCGATCATTCTCAACGCTTGGCCGGCTTGTCCTTCACGATCGAGCGAACCATCTTGCCGAACGCCCGCTCCTTCTCGCGCCGCTCGGCAAGGCTCGCCGAGTTGAAGGCCTCTTCGCGCTGGAGCTTCTGCCAGCGCCTGAGCCGCGCCTCGTCGATCTCGCCCGCCGCGATGGCCGCCTGCACGGCGCAGCCCGGCTCGTCCTCGTGGCGGCAATCGCTGAAGCGGCAGCGCGCCGAGAGGTCGGTGAGATCGGCGAACACCTCGGCGATGCCCTCGGAGGCGTCGGTCAGCTGCAACTCGCGCATGCCCGGCGTGTCGAGCACGGCATAGCCCTCCAGCAGCACGTAGAGATGCCTGCCGGTGGTGGTGTGCCGCCCCCGGTCGTCATCCTCGCGGATGCCGCCGATCGCCGCCGTCGTGCGCCCCGACAGGGCGTTGACCAGCGTCGACTTGCCGACGCCTGACGAGCCGAGGAAGGCGACGGTGCGCCCTGCCTTGCACCAGGGCGCGAGCTTCTCCTTCGGCTCGTCGCCCAGCGCGTCAAGCACCACCACCGGCACGGGCACTGGCGCCGCCGCCGACACCTCGGCCGCCGCGACGGCAAAGCCCTGCGGGTCGTCGGTGAGGTCGGCCTTGGTCGCCACGATCACCGGCTCGACGCCGGCCTCGAAGGCCAACGCCACGTAGCGCTCCAGCCGCGCGACGTTGAAGTCGCGATTGCAGGAGGTGACGACGAATACGGTGTCGACGTTGGCGGCGATCAACTGCACCTCGCGGCCGGTGCCGGCCGCCCGCCGGCGAAACAGGCTCTTGCGCGTGAGAAGGCGGCTGGCGCCGGGGCGGGCGGCGTCGTGGAGCAGCCAGTCGCCGACGGTGGCGTCGGCGCGCGGCGGCAGGGCCGCCTGAAGGCTCTCGCCCTCGACGCGGAGGCCGCTGCGCTCCACCGAGGTGACGCGGACGGGCGGCGTCCTTTCGAGATCGTCGATGCCCACCTGCTGGGCGAAGTGGCTGGTCCAGCCGAGCCGTTCGAGGCCGGTCGGCGTGTGTATGCGGGAGCCGCCCGTGAGGGACGGCATGAAGCGGGAATAGTCCCGTGCCATTGCGGTAGGCTTTCCAGATTCGGCCGCGAGCGTGCGGAACGCCCCGGCGCGACAATGTCGAATTGGGAAATGCGCAAGCCTCCACGCGCCCGCGATCGATGTCGGGCGGCGTCAGGTGGATCGGACTTGCGAGGGGAGGACCTTTGGCCTCCCCGCCTTACCGGGGCATACAGCCTCCATGAGGCAACCCGGACAAGGCGCGGCGGCATCGTCCCGGCAGTTGCGTCAAAGCGAAAGACAGAGAAACGTGCCGGCGAACCCGTATCGCCGACACGTCCCATGCGACAGCCGAAAATACTCCGGCCGCCCTGCCCTGTCAAAGTGCGAGAAGCCGCCGTCAGCCGGCCAGCCGGGCCGGCGGCTCCTCACTCGCGATGGTTTCGCTCGCGGCCTCCTCGCCGGCCGAGCGGGCCAGCGTTCTCACCACGTCGTCGAGGCCGACCCGGCCGACGACGGCGCCATTGGCGTCGGTGACGTCGGCAAACGATAGCCTCGCCTCGACGAGGCGCAGCGCCGCGTCGGCCAGCGACAGCGATCCGGAGATCCGCAGGGCGGCCGGCGCCCCCGACACCGATTTCGCCAGCGCACCGACCTTGACGACGCGGCCGCGATTGACCTGCCGCACGAAGTCCTCGACGTAAGGCGTGGCCGGCGACAGCACGATGTCCTCGGGCTTGCCCTGCTGCACCAGTTCGCCATCCTGCATGATGGCGACCCGGTCGCCGATCCGGAGCGCCTCGTCGAGATCGTGGGTGATGAAGACGATGGTCTTCCTCACCTCGGCCTGAAGGTCGAGCAGGATGGTCTGCATGTCGACGCGGATCAGCGGATCGAGCGCCGAGAAGGCTTCGTCCATCAGGAGGATCGGCGCGTCGTTGGCGAGCGCGCGGGCAAGGCCCACCCGCTGCTGCATGCCGCCGGACAGCTGGCTCGGGTACCGGTCCTCGAAGCCGGCAAGGCCGACGCGGTCGATCCAGCGGCGGGCCTCCGCCATCTGCTCGGCGCGGGAGACGCCCTTGATCTCCAGGCCGAACACCACGTTGCCGATCACCGTGCGGTGCGGCAGCAGGGCGAACTTCTGGAACACCATGGCCGTGGAGGCGCGGCGGAAGGTACGCAGCGCCTTGGGCTTCAGCGCCCGCACGTCGGTGCCCTCGACGATCACCTCGCCGGCCGTCGGCTCGATCAGCCGGTTGATGTGGCGGATCAGCGTCGACTTGCCCGAACCGGACAGGCCCATGATCACCTGGATGTGGCCGGCCTCGATGTCGAGCGACACGTTGTTGAGGCCGAGCACGTGATTGTGCTTTTCGAGAAGATCCGTCTTGCCCATGCCGCCATTGCGCACGGCGTCGATATGCCGCTCGGGATGTCGGCCGAAGATCTTGTAGACGTTGCGGATCTCGATGGACGTGTTGGTGTCAGGCATGTTCGGCCTCGCGATGCTTCTGGAGCCGGCGGCCGAAGGCCTGGCTGGTGCGGTCGAAGATGATGGCGATGCCGACGATGGCGAAGCCGTTGAACACGCCGAGCGTGAAATACTGATTGGCGATGGCCTTCAGCACCGGCTGCCCGAGGCCCTGCACGCCGATCATCGAGGCGACCACCACCATGGACAGCGCGGCCATGATCGTCTGGTTGATGCCGGCCATGATGTTCGGCAGCGCCAGCGGCAACTGCACCTTGCGCAGCTTCTGCCAGGTGGAGGCGCCGAAGGCGTCGGCCGCCTCCAGCACGTCCTTGTCGACGAGACGGACGCCGAGGTTGGTGAGGCGGATGATCGGCGGCACGGCGTAGATCACCACGGCGATCAGGCCGGGCACCTTGCCGATGCCGAGCAGCATCACCACCGGGATGAGGTAGACGAAGCTCGGCATGGTCTGCATCACGTCGAGCACCGGCAGCATGACCGAACGCGCACGCCTCGACAGCGCCATCAGGATGCCGAGAGGGATGCCGATCGCCACCGACGTGATCGTCGCCACGACGATCATGGCGAGCGTACGCATGGTGTCTTCCCACATGCCGAAATAGCCGATGGCCATCAGGGCGGCGGCGGCTCCCGCGACGAGACGCCAGTTGCGGCTGGCGAGATAGACGAGGCCGACGACCGCCAGAAGCACCAGCGGCCACGGCGTGGTCACCAACAGGCGTTCGACGAAGATCAGGAAGGATCTGAGCGGCAGGAAAAAGTCCTCGACGGTGGCGCCGAACTCGCGCGTGAAGGCGCGGAAGCCACCGTCGATGGCTTTCTTGAGAGCGGTGAGGGTGTCGGCATCCATGACCGGAAAGCCGTCAAATAGTGTCATGCGTATACGGTCTCCATGTTCGGCGAAGGTCGGTGGCGCCGCCCCGGAGACGGACGGGGCGGCGCATGGGGGCCGTCGCCACGAGGGACGACAGCCGCACCAATGCCCTCACCGGGTTCGCACGATGCTGAGGGGAAGCGGAGCCGGACTGCCGGCCGCCGCCTACGCACGCCGGCCCGCCAGGGGACTGCCGGCGATCAACTCGCGAGGATCAGAGGGCCGCCTTGACCTTTTCGGCGACCTCGGCCGGGACCCACTTGGTCCAGATGTCGGCCTTTTCCTTGAGGAAATAGCGCGCGGCGTCCTCGCCGGTCGCCTGGTTGTCGGTCATCCAGGACAGCATCTCGTTGACCGGACCGTTGGTCGGGAAGGACCGGGTCTTGATGTAGTCGTAGGCCGGGCCCGCCCTGTCGGCGAAGGCCTTGGTGACCACGGTGAACACCTCGGACTTGGCCCAGGCGTTCTTCTTCGGCGTCTCGCAATCGGCCACGGCGGTGCAGGCGTTCCACTCCGCCTCGTCATAGGGCACGTCGAAGCCCAACCGGACGAGATTGTACTTGCCGAGGATGGCGGTCGGCGCCCAGTAGTAGCCGAGCCAGGGCTGCTTGCGCTCGTAGGCCTTGGCGATCGCCCCGTCGAGGCCGGCGGCCGAGCCGGTGTCGATGAGATTGAAGCCGCGCTTGTCCGCCTCGTAGGCCTTGAAGAAGTTGCCGGTGGTCACTTGGCAGTTCCAGCCCGACGGGCAGTTGTGAACGGCGCCCTTCGAGGGATCCTCAGGATCGGGGAACAGCTCGGGATGCTTCAGCGCATCGTCGATGGTCTTGATGTCGGGATGGGCCTCGGCGACATAGTCGGGGATCCACCAGCCCTCGACGCCACCCTCGCCGAGTTCCTCGACGGCGTAGACGAGCTTGCCCTCGGCAACCGCCCTGTCGAGCGGATCGCGCATGGCGTTGATCCAGCCCTCGGGGGCGATGTCGGGCTCGCCCTTCTCGGTCATGGAGGTGAAGGTCGGCTGGGTGTCGCCGGGCACGAGGCTGACGTCGCAGCCGTAGCCATTTTCCAGAATGGCCTTGTCGACCCAGGCGATGAGTTCGGCGGACTGCCAGTTCATGTTCGCAATCGTGACGCGTCCGCAGGTGCTGTCCGCCGCAAGCGCCGGAACGAGGGAAGCCGACGTCGCTACGAAAAACGTGGTCGCGAGAAGCTGTTTCATCTTGGTCTCCGGGCTTCGCGTTTCGGTCGTTACGAATGGTGAAACCGCCCACGACCCCGGACCTCCAAATAGCGGGGCGCCATGCCTTCGGAACTGAGCGTTCAGTCATTCGTCGACGTGCTCGCCACTTCCGAGCACGTGCCGGCAGTATACAGACCGACATTCTCAGGGCAACCGCAAATTTACCTCAAAAATCAAGTACCTGATCTAAAGTAAAATCCAGATCCAGGCGTTTTGTTCAGAACGGATACACGACACCAGATCCAACATGAAATATTAGACTAATTTGTTGCACACTTTTACAAACAAGCGCCACACCTACGCCCTTTTATCCATCCTTTCAAACTCCGGTTTATGCGATCCTCCAACCCATTCGGAAATAGACCGCTTTTCCCGCCGAACACCCTAAAAATTGTATATCTCATTCACTCATCCAGTGATTGATTCAAATATTTATCACCCACTGTTCTTCAAACTTCCGACACCGGTTCGCCACCGCGCCGACACAATCCGACTCTCCTCGGGCGGGTCTCCGACGACAAACAGCAGGGGACGCAGGCACCCCCGTTAACCACCCGTTAACCATACGCTCGGCAAATTCTGCCGGGTGGCGCGGTGTGCGTCGCGACCGGCAATTCGGGAACGATCGACTTGAGCGACATCACTTCAGCCCCAGAGACGGCGCGGTCCAGGATTCCCTTCGGACTCAGCGTGCCCACGGGCTCGGATCTGCGCTCGACGCTGTTGCGCGGCGATATCGGCCTTGCCGTCGGCATCATGCTGATCATGGTGATCCTGATCCTGCCGATGCCGGCGGTGCTGCTCGACTTCATGCTGGCGGTGTCGATCATCTTCTCGGTGCTGATCATGATGACGGCGCTGTTCATCCAGACGCCGCTGGAGTTCACTGCCTTCCCGACCATCCTGCTGATCTCGACGATGCTGCGCCTGTCGCTCAACCTCGCGTCGACACGCCTGATCCTCAGCGGCGGTCACGAGGGCACCGACGCCGCCGGCCACGTCATCCAGGCCTTCGGCAGCTTCGTGATGGGTGGCAACTTCGTCATCGGCATCATCGTCTTTGCCATCCTGGTCATCGTCAACTTCGTGGTCATCACCAAGGGTTCGGGCCGCATCGCCGAAGTCGCCGCCCGCTTCACCCTCGACGCCATGCCCGGCAAGCAGATGGCCATCGACGCAGACCTGTCGTCGGGCCTCATCAAGGAAGACGAGGCGAGGAGGCGCCGCCGGGACCTGGAAGCGGAAAGCGCCTTCTTCGGCGCCATGGACGGTGCCTCGAAGTTCGTGCGCGGCGACGCCATCGCCGGCCTCCTGATCACCTTCATCAACGTCATCGGTGGCATCATCATCGGCACGATGCAGATGGGCATCACGCTGTCGGAAGCCGGCCACTCCTATACCGTGCTCACCGTCGGCGACGGCCTCGTCAGCCAGATCCCGGCGCTGATCGTTTCCACCGCCGCCGGCCTTCTGGTGTCCAAGGCGGGCGTCACCGGCTCGGCCGACAAGGCGCTCAGTGGCCAGCTCACCGGCTATCCGGCAGCGCTGGGCATCTCCGGCGTCGTCATGGGCATGCTGGCGCTCCTGCCCGGCCTGCCCTTCCTGCCGTTTGCCACCCTCGGCGCCGGTGCCGGCGGCCTCGCCCTCTGGGCCAAGCGCCAGAACGCCAACCGCCAGGTCGCCGCCGTTATGGCGCAGGCGGAAGCCGAGGCGCCGCCCCCGCCGCCGGCCGAGGAGCCGATCGCCACCGCCCTCAAGATGGACGACCTGCGCGTCGAGCTCGGCTACGGCCTGCTGCCGCTGATCAACGACAACGGCAAGGGCGGCGAGAAGCTGTCCGACCAGATCAAGGCGTTGCGCCGACAGATCGCTTCCGATCTCGGCTACATCATGCCGCCGGTGCGCCTCCTCGACAACGTGCAGCTCGGCGCCAACGAATACGTCATCAAGATCAAGGAAGTGGACGCCGGCAAGGGCACGCTGTTCCCCAGCCAGTACATGGTCATGGACCCGATGGGCGGCAAGGTGACCATCCCCGGCACCCAGACCACCGAGCCCACCTTCGGCCTGCCCGCCACCTGGGTGGACAGCCGCCTGCGCGAGGAAGCGGCGATCCGCGGCTACACCGTGGTCGACCCGGCCACAGTTCTTTCCACGCACCTGTCCGAAACGCTGAAGACCAACGTGTCCGAGCTTCTCTCCTACGCCGACGTCAAGAAGCTGTTGGCCGAGGTACCGTCCGATCAGGCCAAGCTGATCGACGAGATCGTGCCGAGCCAGATCACCGTCTCCGGCATCCAGCGCATCCTTCAGCTGCTGCTCGCCGAGCGCGTGTCGATCCGCGACCTCGGCACCATCCTGGAAGGCATCGCCGAGGGCCTGTCCATCTCGCACGCCACCCAGACCATCGCCGAGCACGTCCGCGCCCGCCTCGCCCGCCAGATCTGCGCCTCCAACATGGCGCCCGGTGGCTACCTGCCGCTGATCAGCCTGTCGCCGGCCTGGGAACAGTCGTTCATCGAGAGCATCGTCGGCGAAGGCGACGACCGCCGCCTCGCCATGGCGCCCAGCAAGCTGCAGGAATTCGTCGGCGCCGTCCGCGACCAGTTCGAGGAAGCCGCCAAGAAGGGCGAACTGCCGGTGCTGATGACCAGCCCGATGAACCGCCCCTTCGTCCGCTCCATCGTCGAGCGCTTCCGCGCCCACACCACGGTGATGAGCCAGGCCGAAGTCCACCCCAAGGTCCGCCTGAAGACGGTGGGGCAGATCTAGCATCCGCCCGAAAAGTTGCAGACTTTTCGGAAAAGCGGACATCCAGCGCCCTAGCCGGAACCGATATCTCTGCCACATATCAATATCTTACGCCGCGTATCCACAACCGGCGCGGTTCTTGGCGCCAGCGCCCGCCGACCGTTGACACCACGACTTTGGCTTGCTAGCCATACGTTATGTTATAACGTAACAGATAGCGAGTTGCCGATGTCCCTTCTTCCTGTGACCGTGCTGTCGGGCTTTCTCGGCTCCGGCAAGACGACGCTTCTCAACCACATCCTCAACAACCGCGCCGGCCGACGCGTCGCCGTCATCGTCAACGACATGAGCGAGGTGAACATCGACGCCGACCTGGTGCGCGAAGGCGGCGGCCTCTCCCGCGTCGACGAGAAGCTGGTGGAGCTGTCGAACGGCTGCATCTGCTGCACCTTGCGCGACGATCTGCTCGCGGAGGTCAGTCGCCTCGCCCGCGCCGGCCGCTTCGACTACCTGCTGATCGAAGCCACCGGCATCGCCGAGCCGCTGCCGATCGCCGCCACCTTCGATTTCCGCGACGAGGCCGGCGTCTCGCTGTCCGACGTCGCCCGCATCGACACCATGGTGACGGTGGTCGACGCCATCAACCTGACGGCCAACTTCGGCTCGCACGACCTCCTGGGCGATCGCGGCCAGACGGCGGGCGCCGACGACGAGCGCACGCTCGCCGACCTCCTGACCGACCAGATCGAGTTCGCCGACGTCGTCATCCTCAACAAGGTCTCCGATGCCGGCCCGGAACGCTCGGATCAGGCTCGCAAGATCGTCAGGGCGCTCAACGCCGACGCCAGGCTCATCGAGGCGGATTTTGCCCGCGTTCCGCTCGAGAGTGTGCTCGACACCGGCCTGTTCGACCGCGACAGGGCGGAACGGCATCCGCTCTGGGCCAGGGAGCTTTACGGCTTTCGCGATCATGTGCCGGAAACCGAGGAGTACGGCATCGCCTCCTTCGTCTACCGCGCCCGACGACCATTCCATCCTTGCGCCTTCAGCGCCTTCCTCCGCCAGAGCCTTCCCGGCGTCATCCGCGCCAAGGGACACTTCTGGCTTGCCACCCGCCCCGACTGGTGTGGCGAGCTGTCCATCGCCGGAGCGGTGTGCCGCACCGGAGCGCTCGGCCGCTGGTGGGCCGCCGTCCCCAAGGCGCGCTGGCCCGACCATGCCGAATGGCGCGAGGTCATGCAGCGCAACTGGCATTCCCTGTGGGGCGACCGCCGGCAGGAGCTGGTGTTCATCGGCTCCGGCCTGGACGAGGCGGCGATCCGAACCAGCCTCGACAACTGCCTCGTCGGCGACGCGGTGACCATGACCCGCTTCAACCCCGACCGCTACCGCCACCTGCCCGACCCGTTCCCGGCATGGGGACTGGCGTCCTGACCCGCTTTCTCGTCCACGACAGGAGACTTTTATGTCCTTGATTTTCCGCCTTCTTGCCGCCACGGCGCTTGTCGGCGGCCTCGCCGCGCCGGCTTCGGCGCACGAGACCATCCTGCGCGGCCGCCTCGTCTTCGGCGACCATGAAGCCGCCACGCTGCGCATCCTCGATCTCGACACGGGAGAGGTGACGCACAGCTTCGACGTTCCCCAGCCCAATCCGTCGCTCGACATGACGGCCGACGGCCGCTTCGTCGTCGTCAAGGTCGGTGACGAGGCCGGAACGGTCAGGTTCTTCGACAGCGGTCTCCTGCGCGAGCCGCACGGCGACCACGTCGATATCGACAAGGCCGATCCCGGCTTCG
The DNA here is from genome assembly GCF_950100655.1 of Pleomorphomonas sp. T1.2MG-36. Lineage (NCBI taxonomy): Bacteria > Pseudomonadati > Pseudomonadota > Alphaproteobacteria > Hyphomicrobiales > Pleomorphomonadaceae > Pleomorphomonas > Pleomorphomonas sp. T1.2MG-36. The sequence continues at coordinate 283,915 of NZ_CATNLY010000052.1, read as the reverse complement.
TCGATCTCACGCTGACCGGCGACAAGCCGGCGCACGTGCTGTCGGGCCATGGCTGGATTACTGTGTTTTTTGACGGCCAGCGGCCGTGGGTGCGCCCAAGCGAGGCCCGCGCCGACCTCATCCCGGTCGCCGGCCTTGAAGGCGGCAAGCCGGAGCGGCTGAGCTGGAAGAGCCCGGCACCACAGCACGGCGTCGCCGTGCCTCTCGGCAACGATCGCTGGTTCCTCTCCACGCCCAACCCCGCCTATGCCAAGGGTGACGACACCTCGGCCTCCTCGCGCCCCAACAGCTTCTATCTCGTCGACGCCAGGGACGGTTGGAAGCCGATCGGCAGCTACACATGCCCGCTCATGCACGGCCATGCCGAACTCGACGGCGTCCACGCATTCGGTTGCGCCGACGGGCTGGCGATGCTGAAGGCCGATGGGGCGGGCTCATGGAACGCCGAACGCTTCGCCTACCCCGATGAGCGCGTATCGAGCGCCATCACCGCGTCGGGCGAGATCATGGTTGGCAACTACGGCAAGAGCGGCAGTCCCTTCACCGCCTTCCTGCGCATCGACCCTTCGGCTTCCTCGGCAAAGCCCGGCGACGTGTTCGAGATCCCCGATGGACAACAGGTCTGCCAGTTCGCGCTTGCCGGCGACGGCCGCACGCTGGTCCACCTTGCCGGCGACGGAAAGCTTCGCCTCTACGAGGTCGCGCCGACATGGAAGGAGGTGGCGCGCTTCGACGCGGTGGCGCCGTTCGACTGCGCCTTCGGCGCACAGACGCCCACTCCGCGTCTGGCACTGTCGGGCACCAGCGCCTACATCAGCGACCCAATTGCCGGCACGATCCATGAGTTCTACCTCGCGACCCGCAAGCAGGGCCTCGACTACAGCGTCGGCGGCGCGCCGTCGACCATTGCAGGCGGCCCGAGCGGCGGCTGACGCCTCGCTTCCCCCTCCCGTCAAAACGAATGCGCCGCCGAGCCGACCATGTCGCTCGGCGGTCGCCCGACAAGCAAAGGAGTCACGGAATGGCCGCCATTCCCACAACCGTGCTGACCGGCTTTCTCGGCGAACCGCACGGCAAGCGTTACGCTGCGATCGTCAACGAGTTCGGCGTCCATTGAGCTTCAGCAACCCCTTCGCACCCCGCCGCCCCTCCAACCGGGCGAGCATCGTCAAGGCCTGGGTTCGGGAGTGCGCCGGCTTTGGCGACGAGGTCACCGTCGCCGTCACCGAGATCGCCTGCCGGCATGCAGCGTGCGGCGGCGCGGAAACCCTGGTGATGATCGACGTCGCCGCCTCGGACCTGCGCGTCCTGCGCTTTGACAAGGCCCTGGCCGAGATATCGGCCGAGGACGTCCGCGCGGCGGTCGAAGCCGCCAAGGGCTGGCCGGCGACGTGAACATGGTGCATGTTGAGGACGATGGTTCCCGTCGCCCTTCACGATCGGTCTCTCCCGGCGGCCATGCCCCTGCCAAGCGCCCGCAACAGTCGAACCCGCCGCGCAGGCATCCTCCGCCATCTGGCGATGGCGCTTGTCTGCGCGCCCCTATGGCTGTCGTCGGGCCACGCGGCCGACAACGCCCGACGGATCGCGGCCGAACTCGACGTCTTCAGGCGCACCTGGACCATCTGCACCGTCAACGACGTCGGCCGGGCGGTTCAGCGCGACCGAACAACCGAAGCGACGGCCATCGCCGATGGCGCGCTCGCCCGCTGCGCCCTTGAAGAACAGGCCCTCGGGGCGAAGGCCGCCGAGCTGCTGGGCGCTGAAAGGGGGCGGCGCCTGATGGAAAGGCTGGTCGCCGAAGCGCGCGAGGCTCTGGTCGGGTCGGCCCGCACGATGCAGGCCAGCCTTGCCACCGGCGCGGACGCCGAGCCCGCATGGCCGCGCATTCTCGCCCCATCCGCCAAACGCTGAGCCCCTCGCACGGCACGGCGGTATCGCCGGGTTAACGTAAACCGGACCTTAAGGCATCGGTTCTAAACTGACGGCATGAGACCATCTCGTATCGCGTCCGGTCTGATCTCTCTCGTGCTGTCCGCCGCACTGGCGGGCTGCGGCTTCTTCGAATCCGAAGAGCGCGAGCCTTGGCGCGCCCAGGCGGAAGCCGCCTGCTACGCCCGCAACATGGTCAAGCTGTCGCCGCTGATCCAGAAGGCCAATGCCATCGAGGGCAAGGGCATCTGCGGCATCGACCGCCCCTTGAAGGTCAAGGCGCTGGAAGACGGCACCATCAGCCTCGGCTCCCGCTCGCTGGTGCTCTCCTGCCCGATGACGGCGGCGCTCGAACGCTGGGTGGCAGAGGTCGTCATGCCGGCGGCGCTCGCCCGCTACGGCCTGCCGGTGGTCGAGATCAAGAACTTCGGCACCTATAACTGCCGGTCGCGCAACAACATCGCCGGCGCCCGCCTTTCCGAGCACGCCTTCGCCAACGCCTTCGACTTTGCCGGCGTCGTGCTGTCCAACGGCTATACCGTCACCGTCAAGAAGGGCTGGTACGGCAACGCCACCGACCGCGCCTTCCTGCGCGAAGTGACGCGCGGCGCCTGCGGCGCCTTCACCACGGTGCTCGGCCCCGGCGCCGACCGCTCGCACGACGACCACCTGCACCTCGACCTCGCCCGCCACAACAACGCCGGCACCTATCGTTACTGCAAGCCGCAGCCGCAGGTGCCGCCGCGCGGCGCGCCGATGTTCACGCCCGACCCGAACATGCCGATGGCGAGCAACCTGCCGCCGCAGCCGGTCTGGCCCGCCGCGCCGCAGCCGGCGCCCGCCGCCCCCACCTATGCCGGCGGCAGCCCCGCCTTCGACGCGCCGCTGCCGCCCGCCCCCGTCGGCAACGGCGCCTATCCGGTGGCCCAGCAGCCGGCCTATCAGCAGCCCCAGCCGGTCTACCAGGAGCCGCAACCCGTCTACGCCGACGCGCCGGCCGCCCAGCCGCCCGGCTGCCCGCCCGGCTACATCTGTACTCCGGTGGGCCAGGGCGCCTACGTGCCGCCGCCCACCGGCGCCGGCAACATCGGCTGGAGCATCGGCGCCCAGCCCGTCCAGGGCTACTCGCCGACCGACATCACCGGCTCGATTCCGGGGCCGTACTCGGACGACTGAGCGAGATCGGAAGAGACCTTCTACTCGCTATTCTCGAGTGGAGACCGTCTTTGTATGTGAGTTCCCCTACCCGTCTCTAGCGCACAGGCTCACCTAACGGAATAGTCCGTGATGCTCTCACGCCTGTCCGCTGGGATTGTCATCGGCCGAGCCCTGAAGCACCTCACGCCAAGCTTCTTGCACTTTCTTGCTTCAACTGCACAGCGCTCCCCAAGCTGGGGAGTTCGCGGAAGCGCAACAACCTCCCTCCAAATTGCGACCGTCCAATCCGTATGATCCGTATGGTCCATATAAGCCGTATTATGCATTGAGTAACGTACGGGGTGATGATATACGATTCCTGGCACCATGGAGGAAGCGATGACACACCAAGTTTCATTGTCAGATAAGACATTTGCAAAGATCCAGAAGCATGCTATCCCGCTTGTTGACACCATAGAGACCACGATTGTACGCCTTATAGACGAACTAGAGGCTATTAAGGCTGTGAGCAATGAAACGACGGGACACTTGTTTGATCCCGCCTCGCCTCCAGACCTGAGCCATACAACCGTTATTTCGGCAAGATTAAATGGTGCAGCCCTAAAGCCAGCAGATACTTACTGGAACAACATCTATCGCGCAGCCATTAAGACCGTTGCTCAGAAAGGAATTCTCGGAGAAAATCTCGCAGCTTGCATAACGTCAAACAAGGTTGTCGGAAGTAAATCGGATGAAGGGTATAAATTCATAGAAGAAGCCGGGATCTCAGTCCAAGGCCTTGACGCAAACAACGCTTGGAAAGCTATATACTTTTTGTGCACCGTAACTGGGATTAGTATTGAAGTTACATTCAGGTGGCAAGAAAAAGAAGTAGTTAAAACGCCCGGAGAGATTGGCAAATTTGTCATTTCAACGAAATAGAAAATACCGAATTTCATCACTATACACTCCACCGGCGAATGGAGGTGTACTATGGCGCTCCGTGAAAAGCTGGCAGTTGAGATCAGCGCCAAGACCTTGGCGCTCTTACGCGATCTGGCAAGGAGAGAGGGCGTCGAACTTGAGGATCTTTTCGGTGAGGCACTGGAGGATCTGATTGCCAAACGCCGAGGCGACAAGCCACGAACCAACGTGATGGACGCCTATCAAACGGGCTGGCAAAAGTTCGCACCGCTTCATCGAAAGCTGACCGACTGAACGACCCAACCGCTTCGCCTTGTTCGCAACTGCCGAATAGCCCCTCCCTTCGTCTTAAGCGTTTCCCCGATCACATTTTGCTGACTCCGGCCGTCCGGGCTGGAAAAAATGTCTCTGAACCGCTACAAGACAGGCCCAGGCAGGCCGCAGCAGTATGTGTTTGCGCGTCCCGGCATTCTCCGGGCCCTGCTTTCAGCATTTTAGGTTTCGTCATGACTACCACGACCGGCTTGCCGGCTCGCCAGGGTCCCGGCTTTGCCGAGACCGTCGCCCTTATCGCCGCCCTGATGGGCCTTACGGCTCTGGCCATCGACACGATGTTGCCGGCGTTGCCCGCCATCGGCGACAGCTTCGGCCTTGCCGAGGCCAACGAACTGCAGCTCGTCGTCTTCTCCTACATGGTCGGCTTCGGCATCGCCCAGATCGTCTACGGACCTCTGTCCGACGTCTGGGGGCGCCGCCCGCTGGTGATCGCCGGCCTCGTCATCCTGATCGTCGGCGCCATCGTATCGGCGCTGGCAACGGGCTTCGTCGGCCTGCTGGTCGCCCGCGTCCTGCAAGGCGTCGGCGCCGCCGCCGCCCGCGTCATCGCCGTGTCCATCGTCCGCGATCGCTACGAGGGCCGCGAGATGGCCCGCGTCATGAGCTTCACCATGATGGTGTTCATGATCATCCCGGTGCTGGCGCCCAGCTTCGGCGGCTTGCTGCTGGCGCTGGCCGGCTGGCGCTCCATCTTCGCCGTCATGGCCGCCCTGTCGGTCGCCGTCGGCATCTGGTTCTACATCCGCATGCCCGAGACGCTGCATCCCGAGTTCCGTCGCGCCCTGTCGGTGCGGTCGATCGTCGAGGCCGCCCGCATCTGCGTCACCAATCGCGAGGCGGTCGGCTACTCGCTGGCCATCGGCCTGCTCTTTGCCACGCTGATGGGCTTCATCGGCTCGGCCGAGCAGATCCTCGGCTCCGACGGCTATCGTCTCGGTGCGCTGTTCCCGGCGGTCTTCGCGTCGGTGGCGATCACCGGCGGCATCGCCGCCTTCGTCAACAGCCGCCTGGTGCGCACCTGGGGCATGCGCCGCCTGTCGCACGGCGGCCACGTCTTCCACGTCGCCCTGGCGGCCATCTTCCTTGCCGCCGCCTATCTGTGGGACGGACTGCCGCCACTCTGGCTGTTCATCGCCATGATGGTGGCGATGCAGTTCTTCTTCTCGATCGCCATGTCCAACTACAACGCGCTCGCCCTCGACCCCCTCGGCGAAGTGGCCGGCACCGCCTCGTCGCTGATCGGCGCCTTCACCACGCTGATCGGCGCCGTCGGCGGCGCGATGATCGGCCAGGCCTTCGACGGCACCATCATGCCGCTGACGGCCGGCTACTTCGGCCTCTCGGCCCTGACGCTCGTGATCGTCTTCTGGACCGAGCGCGGCCGGTTGTTCCAGCCGCACCACGGCAACATCGTTCCGGCCGCCGCCGAATGACGATGGCCGGCGGGCGCCACAAGCCCCGCAGGCAAGCGAACGGGATCCGGGGGCGGTGGCTGCGAACTTGTGGTTCGTATCCACCGCCCCTCAATATTTCCGGAGATTGCGCTATCGAAGACGAACGCCGTCTCCGGCGCACCGTCGCCGCTCTGTTTCTTGACAACAGACAGAAAAACGGAAGCACTCGGGGAAGGTTTTCCACCGGGCTTGCCCACTATACGCGCCATTCCCTATCGACCTTGGTCGCAAATCCTTAAAAAGGCGGCTCTGTTGTAGCGGCCGCTACTGAACCGGGCGGACCCCGGCGTTAAACAGGCTTTAACACGGATCGAAACAACGCCATCCAGTTCGAGCCAGAGACATGACAAACGTTGCCCCCGACGCCATGCCACCGCCGCCCATCGTGCCCTGGATGGAATTCCAGAACCAGGACATGTGGGAAAAAGCCTTGCACCTCGGGCGCAAGGTGATCTGGAAGGGCAAGACCTGCGTTCAGCGTCCGGGCGACGAGGTCACCAGCATCTTCCTGATCCGCGAAGGCACCATCAAGGTCTCCGCCACCAGCGCCGAAGGCGTGCAGCGCACGCTGTGGTTCATGGGCCCCGGCAGCATCCTCGGCGAGGCGGCCCTGTTCGCCGGACAGAAGAACACCCACTACATCGACGCGGTCGAGGACTGCGTGGCCTACGAGTTCTCCCACGGCAACGTGGTCGAGAGACTGCTGGTCGATCACCCCGACCTTGGCGAGGCGCTGCTGACCAACCTCGCCACCAAGAGCTACATCATGTCGACGCAGGTCGAGGAAAGCACCTTCCTCAGCGCCTACCGCCGGATCTGCCGCTTCTTCTACGGCCTCTGCCTGTCGCGCAAATCCCGGCAGATCTCGCTGTCGCACAGCGTGATCGCCGAGTTGCTCGGCCTGCACCGCGTCACCGTGTCCAACGCCATCGGCGACCTCAAGCGAAGGGGGCTGCTGGAAGAACGCGGCCACGACCTGGTGGTCGCCGACGTCGAGGCCATCGGCGCGATCATCAACTCCGACATCTGAAGGCCCGATCCGCAACGCGGCGGGCCGATGTGAAGCAAGCCTTTCCCCTGGACCGTCACGGCCCGGGCCGGGCACCTGCGTGCCCGAATTTCCGCAGACCACTGCCCATCAGCACACACAGGAGAACCAAGATGGACAAGACCTACGTTGCCGAACCCTACAAGATCAAGGTCGTCGAGCCGATCGCCGTTACCACCCGCGCCGAGCGCGAGCGCTTCATGGCCGAGGCCGGCTACAACACCTTCCTGCTGCGCTCCGACCAGTGCTACATCGACCTTCTGACCGACAGCGGCACCTCGGCGATGAGCGACAACCAGTGGGCCGGCATGATGCTGGGCGACGAGGCCTACGCCGGCAGCCGCAACTTCATCCATCTGCAGGAAGTCGTCCGCGAGTACTACGGCTTCAAGCACGTCGTTCCGACCCACCAGGGTCGCGGCGCCGAGAACCTTCTGTCGTCGATCTGCATCAAGCCGGGCGACTATGTTCCGGGCAACATGTACTTCACGACGACGCGCGCCCATCAGGAGCGCAACGGCGCCACCTTCGTCGACATCATCGTCGACGAAGCCCATGACTCCCAGCGCGAGCTGCCGTTCAAGGGCAACATCGACATCGGCAAGCTCAGCCGCCTGATCGACGAGGTCGGCGCCGACAAGATCCCCTATGTCTGCCTTGCCGTGACGGTCAACCTCGCCGGCGGCCAGCCGGTCAGCATGGCCAACATGCGCGCCGTCCACGAGCTGTGCTCGAAGAACGGCATCAAGGTGATGTTCGACGCCACCCGCTGCGTCGAGAACGCCTACTTCATCAAGACGCGCGAGACCGAATACGCCGACGCGACCATCGCCGCGATCCTGAAGGAGATGATGAGCTACGCCGACGGCTGCACCATGAGCGGCAAGAAGGACTGCCTCGTCAACATCGGCGGCTTCCTCTGCATGAACGACGACGAGCTCTACCAGAAGGCCTGCGAGATGGTCGTGCTGTTCGAGGGCATGCCGAGCTACGGCGGCCTCGCCGGCCGCGACATGGAGGCCATGGCGCGCGGCATCGTCGAGTCGGTCGACTACAACTACATCCACCACCGCATCAGCCAGTGCGAATATCTGGCCGAGAAGCTCAAGGAAGGTGGCGTGCCGGTCGTCCGGCCGACGGGTGGCCACGCGGTGTTCCTCGATGCCCGCGCCTTCCTGTCGCATATCCCGCAGGACCAGTTCCCGGCCCAGGCGCTGGCCGCCGAGCTCTACATCGAGAGCGGCGTCCGGTCGATGGAACGCGGCATCGTCTCCGCCGGACGCGACAAGAAGACCGGCGAGAACTACCACCCCAAGCTCGAGCTGGTGCGTCTCACCATTCCGCGGCGCGTCTACACCTACGCTCATCTCGACATCGTGGCCGAGGCGGCAAAGTCGCTGTACAAGCGCCGGGAGACGATCAAGGGCCTTGAGATGGTCTACGAGCCCAAGCTGTTGCGCTTCTTCACGGCGCGCTTCCAGCCCAAGGCCTAAGCAGCCGCGCCCGGAAGGGGGAACCTCCTTCCGGGCCTTTTTCTATCTGGATTCACGGATAGCCCGCACGACCACCGGCGGGCGAGAGAAGGATCCGCTTATCGACGACGACAAACAAAGGGCACCCGTCGCCCGAAGAGGACGAGCGGCGCGGTGTCATCGGGAGGAACCATGAACATATTCCGCACCAAGGACATCGGCCTCTTGCATCGAGAGGTGGAGAACCACTCGCTGAAGCGGGCTCTCAGCGCCGTCGACATCGTCATGATGGGCATCGGCGTCATCATCGGCACCGGCATCTTCGTGCTGACCGGCGTGGCGGCGGCGAATTTCGCCGGCCCCGGCATCATGCTGTCGTTTGGCCTGTCTTCGCTCGCCTGCATCTTCATCTGCCTCGCCTATTCGGAACTGGCGTCGTCCATTCCGGCGGCGGGCAGCGCCTACACCTACACCTACGTCGCCGGTGGCGAGCTTCTGGCCTGGCTGGTCGGCTGGAATCTCATTCTCGAGTACTCGGTCGGGGCCAGCGCCGTCGCCGGCGGCTGGTCGGCCTATTTCGTCGGCATCCTGAAATCGGCCGGCATCGAGCTGCCGCAGGCCATAACCGCCGTTCCCTACGACGGCGGCATCGTCAACCTGCCGGCCGTGCTGATCGTGCTGTTCATCACTTTCGTGCTGGTGCGCGGCGTCAAGGAAAGCGCCACGGTCAACCGCTGGCTGGTGGCCGTCAAGCTCGGCGCCATCTTCCTGTTCCTGCTGCTGGCCGGGCCGAAGGTCGACGCCACCAACTGGACGCCGTTCCTGCCCTACGGCGTCGCCGGCATCTCGGCGGGCGCCTCGATCATCTTCTTCGCCTATCTCGGCATCGACTCGCTGGCCACCGCCGCCGAGGAGACCCGCAACCCGCAGCGCGACATGCCGATCGGCATCATCGTGTCACTGCTGATCTGCACCGTGCTCTACATCGCCGTGTCGTGCGTGCTGACCGGCGTCGTTCCCTACACCGAACTGAACACCGCCGAACCCGTCACCTTCGTGCTGCGCAAGCTCGGCTACAACTTCGGCTCCGCCATCGTCGGCACCGGTGCCATCGCCGGCCTGACCACCGTCTGCCTGGTGATGATGTACGCCCAGACGCGCGCCTTCTTCGCCATGTCGCGCGACGGCCTGATCCCGCCCGCACTGTGCAAGGTGCATCCGAAATATGGTTCGCCGCACATCATCACGCTGATCGTCGGCCTCACCGTGGCGGGTATCGCCGGCTTCACGCCGATCGGACTGGTTGCCGAGATGTGCAACATCGGCACGCTGTTCGCCTTCACCGTGGCGACGGCCTGCGTGCTGGTGCTGCGCAAGACGAAGCCGAACCTGAAGCGACCGTTCCGCTGCCCGGCGCCGAAGATCATCGTGCCGCTGGCCATGCTGTCGAGCCTCTACATCATGTCCGGCCTGCCGGCCGCAACCTGGGTCCGCTTCGCGGTCTGGAGCCTGATCGGCCTCGCCATCTACGCCGTCTACGGCGCCCGCAACAGCCGCCTCGCCCCCAAGGCCGAAGGCAAGCTGCCGGCCTGAGGCAACATCGCCGGGCCTCGCCCCAAACGAGGCCCGGCGTCTCTCATTCCCACCATCTTCAAGGAGATCCGGCCATGACGGAGATCGAACGGCGCCTTGCCGCGCTCAACATCGTCCTGCCCGCAGCGACGGCGCCGGCCGCCAACTATGTGCCCTATGTCGCCAGTGGCAACCTTCTCTACCTTTCCGGCCAGCTGCCGATGAAGGACGGCAAGCTCGCCTGCGTCGGCAAGCTCGGCGGCGAACTCGCGATCGAGGACGGCTATGCCGGGGCCAGGCTGTGCGCCATCAACCTGATGGTTCAGATCAAGGCGGCGGTCGGCGATCTCGCCCGCGTGCGCCGCATCGTCCGCCTCGGCGGCTTCGTCAACAGCACGCCGTCCTTCGTCGACCAGCCCAAGGTGATCAACGGCGCCTCCGACCTGTTCGTCGAGGTGTTCGGCGACGCGGGGCGGCACGCGCGCTCGGCGGTCGCCTGCCCGTCGCTGCCGTTCGGCGCCGGCGTCGAAGTCGATGCCGTCGTCGAGGTCGACGGCCATCCCTGATCGCCACGAAAGCCCGGCGATCCGTCTTCCAGCCCTTCAACAGGCGACCTCCCCTCCCCATATATGAGGAGCCACGTTACGGGGTCCCTGGCGGACGCCGATCAGGCGTTCGTCCAGGGTACTCCGCGAGACATGAGGAGTTAGCCATGGACAAGAAGACCCTGATGCCCTTCGGGCGCGGTTCGGCTCCTTCGCGCTCGCACGAGGATACGTTCCTGTCGCTGCGTCGCGAGATGGACCAGCTGTTCGACAGTTTCACCCGCGGCTGGGGCCTGCCGACGCTCGCCTCGGGCGATACGTTCCTGAGCCCGCGCGTCGACATCGCCGAGACCGACGCCGGCCTGGAGATGACCGCCGATCTGCCGGGCATCGACCCGAAGGCGATCGAGCTGGAGCTTGACGACGACGTCCTGACCCTCCGGGCCGAACGCAAGTCCGAGCACGAGGAGAAGGACGACAAGCGCCGCTATCACCTGACGGAACGGTCGACCGGCACCTACATGCGCGCCTTCACGCTGCCCTTCACGCCGGACCGCGACAAGATCACGGCCGACTTCGACAAGGGCGTCCTGAAGGTGAAGGTGCCGCGTTCGCCGGACCAGCCCAAGGCGACCAAGCGGATCGAGATCCATCCGGCCGCCTGAGCCTCCGCCCGGAAGGTCTGGGACTTTTTCAGATAAGCAACGTCGGTGGGGGCGCTTCGGCGCCCCCTGTCATGTCAGCCTCATTTCAGGGCGGAGATCACCGCCTTATCGGGATAGCAGGTGACCGGCAGCCCGTTCTTCTCCTGCCAGCGGCCCATGGCGACGCGGGTGCGGAAGCCGACGAGGCCGTCGGCGGTACCGACATCGTGCCCCATGCCCTCGAGCCGCCGCTGCACGGCCCTGACGTCGCCACGGCTGAAGCTGCCGATCTTGCCCCAGCCACCCCGGATCGACTGCGGCCCGCTCACCCGGTCGCCCACCGTGCCGATGGTCAGCGCGTAGACGTCGGATTCGTTATAGGCCTTCAGCACATAGAAATTGTCCGACACCAGAAAGGCCGGCCCCATCCGCCCGGCCGGCATCAGCAGGTGTCCGGTCGGCCCGACGTCGCCGAGGGCGAGCGGCCGGCCATCGGCCCGCGTCACGCCCGCCCTGACCCAGGCGGCGAGCGGCTGGCCCTGATCGGGACCTTCCAGGCTGCACGGCACCGACGCGGGCAGCCGCACCTCGACGCCCCAGGGCAGCCCCGCCTTCCAGCCGCGCGACTTCAGGTAATGGCCGATGGAGGCCAGGACGTCCGACGTGGTGTCCCAGATGTCGCGGCGGCCGTCTCCGTTGCCGTCGACGGCATCGGTCAGGAACTTGGTCGGCATGAACTGCGGCTGGCCCAACGCGCCGGCCCACGAGCTTTTCATGGCGGCGCGGGAGATATGCTCCTCTTCCAGGATGACCAGCGCCGCCACCAGTTCGGGGAAGAACTCGGCGCGGCGCGAGCCCATGTAGGCCTGCGTCGCCAGCGTGCGCACGGCGTCCTTCTCGATCTTGGCGGTGCCGAAGGCCGACTCCTTGCCCCAGACGGCCAGAACGACGCCGGCCGGCACGCCGGTCACCCGCGCCACCTTGTCGAGAATGGCGCGGTTGGCCGCATAGCGCTTGCGCGCCCCGGCCGCCAACGCGTCGAGCTTGCGGTCGGCGAGGTAGGCGGCCGGGCTGCGGAACTCGGCCTGGAAGGCATTGCCGCCACCGGTCGGCTTGAGGTCGGGCAGGCTGAGATCGGGATCGAGGCCGGCAACCGCCGCCTCGAAGGTGGCGCGGCTGACGCCGGAGGCTTTCGCCGCCGGCCATACCTTGGCATCCAGCCAGCGGGAAAAGGCGGCGTCGGCCGCCGCCGCGCCGATCGGAGCAAGTGCCAGCGCGCCGGCAAGAAGGAATGCGATTCGTTTCATCACCGGATGGAATCGCGCCGGCGGTCAGGGGTCAAGCCCGATGGACGCCGCTCGGCGAGCCCGGTTTTTTGCGCCCCGCCGGACCTCGCCGGCAAAGGGTCATTACGGGGGCAATGGCGCTTGACAGCCCCCCTCCACCGCCCTTATATCGGCGCACTTTCCGCCGGCCAGCCGGTGGGTCGTGGCAGTGTAGCTCAGTTGGTTAGAGCGACGGACTCATAACCCGTAGGTCGGCGGTTCGATTCCGCCCGCTGCTACCACTTCTCTCTTTTGAAATTGGTGGTTGGTTGCGAACGCGGCGATGCGTCGTGCGGTCTGGCGCGTCTCGGCAGCCGTTTCAGCCCGACATCCGGGCGGTCACGTCGCCCGGCGATGGCGCACGGCGATGCCGTCGAGGATCAGGTCGAGCTTGCTGCGCCACCACGCCCCCGGCGAACCCGTCAGGGCGCCGGCCATCAGGCTGCCGAACTCGGCCCAGTCGGCATGGGCGGCGAACTCCGATTCCAGCGCGTGCCGCATCCTGTCGGCCACCACCGGTCCATCGGGCGTCGGGGCCGTCAGGCGGCGCCAGCCAACGGCGGAATCGATGGTCATGTCCATGACGCTGTCGACGGCCAGCACGGCGTCGGAAGCGGAAAAGCCGGCCATGCGCAGCTCGCCGCAGATGGCGACGAAGGCGCCGATCACCGATGGCGGAATGACGCCCAGCGAGCGGATCGTCTCGGCAACGCCCGGATTGGCCTCGTAGACGGTCCACACCGCCTCGGCGACGCGGACGAGATAGGCCCGCCAGTCCTCCTCCGCGTCGCGCCGCCAGGAAATGCCGGCGAGCGCCTCGTCGACGGCAGCCGTCATCAGGTCGTCGCGGCTGCGGACGTGCCGGTAGAGCGAGGAGTGATCGACGCCGAGCTCGCGGCCGATCAGCACCAGCGTCGCCTTGTCGAGGCCGATGCGCAGCGCCGCCTCGGCGATGGTCGCCCGGCTGACGCGGGGCGGGCGTCCGGCGCCGCGCCGGCCGGAGGGGCTGTTGTCCGTCATGGGCTCCCCCGGGGCGGATGCTACGGCATTCACACATCTGTGGCTATGAAACCTCAGAACGGTGGAACGAAGGGATGTATCAGGCTGACTCGGTTTAGGGAACGCGATATCGGCGTCGCGTTTCGTTCTGCCCGAGGTCCTCGCTTTCGCAAGGATGACAGAATTATATACAGGGATGACAATCGGTTAGGTGGAGGGCTCGCGCTGTCATCTGCAACGCTTGCCGCTCATGCGACATCAAGCTGTATGGCGGGCACTCCAGCTGTTTCCCCTTTCTATCAAGTTGTCATCCTTGCGAAAGCGAGGACCTCGGGCAGAACGAAACGCGACGCCGATATCGCGCTCCAAAAGCCAAGCCAGCATGATCCTCAGCGCTTCAGAGTCCTTGGATCCTCTCGCTGTAGATATGTGCATGCCATAACGAGCGGATTGTGAATGGCAGCACCGTTCGGCCACCGGCCCGGCTTCGTCAAGCGATCACTTGATGCGCCAGCCCGCCGCGTGACTGCGGGACTGCCAGAGCCGGTGGTAGAGCCCCTCTCCTTCCAGCAGTTGGTCGTGATTGCCCCGTTCGACGATGCGGCCGCCGTCGAGCACCAGGATCTGGTCGGCGGCGCGGATGGTCGAGAGCTTGTGGGCGACGACCACCAGCGTCTTCTCGGCGACGAGGCGGGCCAGCGCCTTCTGGATGGCCAGTTCGTTCGTCGGGTCGATCGCCGCCGTCGCCTCGTCGAGCAGCACGATCGGCGCGTCCTTCAGGATGGCACGGGCGATGGAAATCCGCTGGCGTTCGCCGCCCGACAGCGTCGCCCCGCCCTCGCCGACGCGCGTGTCGTAGCCGTCCGGCAGCGCCGAAATGAACGTATGCGCCTGGGCGGCGCGGGCGGCAGCCTCGACCTCCTCCCGCGACGCACCCGAGCGGCCGAAGGCGATGTTGTCGAAGATGGTGCCGGCGAACAGGTAGACGTCCTGGAACACCACGGTGATCAGCGACGCCAGCCTCTCCTCCGACATGGTCCGGATGTCGGCGCCGCCGATGGAGATCGCCCCGCCCGACACGTCCCAGAAGCGGGCGATCAGGTTGAGAATGGTGCTCTTGCCCGAACCGGAAGGGCCGACGATCGCCGTCATCGACCGTTCGGGAACCTCGAAGCCGACCGACGACAGCACCGGCCGGTCCGCCCGGTAGGAGAAGTCGACGGCCTCGAAGCGGAGGGCGAAGCCTTGTGGTTCCGCCGGTCGCACCACCGCCGGCAGCGGTCTGGCGGTCAGGATACGGTCCATGCGCGTCAGCGAGGCGTCGGCCATGCGGACCAGCTCCATCACCTGGCTGAGCCCGAGCAGCGGCGAGTAGACGGCGAACACCAGCACCAGGGCGGCGATCAGCGTCGCCATGTCGATGGCCCCCGCGCCATGCCGGAGGCCGGAGACCACCAGCACGATGGGCACACCGGCCATGACGGTGGCGCCGAACAGGGCCATCGGCAGGGACAGGCGCGCCACCATGCGGATGGAGAGATCGCGGAACGCCTCCAGCGCGGCGCGGAAGCTCTCCTCGCCTTTGGCGAGGCGGTTGAAGGCGCGGATGGTGGCGATGCCCTGCACGAACTCGATCATGCGGGCGCCGGCCGCCGCTTGAAGATCCTGCCGAACGACGCCGAGGCGGGCGAGCCGCCGGCTCGACCACATGAACACCGGCAGCGCCGCCGCCATCGACGCCAGCATGGCCAGCCCGACCGCCCAGTCCCGGCTCAGGAACCACAGGACGGCGACGAGCGGCAATGCGAAGGCCTGGGCGATGCGCCCGAGCGCGTCGGACAGGAAGGTTTCCAGCATCTGCATGTCGGAGGTGAGCGCCGTCACCGTGTCGCCGCGATGGCGCGACAGGTGGAAGCCCATCGGCAGCCGGCGCAGATGATCGAGGATGGAGAGGCGGAGATCGCCGGCCAGCTCGAAGCTGGCGAGCCAGCTGTCGTGCGCGGCGAGATAGCCGAACAGCAGCTGCCCGCAGAGCGAGGCGGCCATCAGGCCGGTCAACTGCCAGGCCCAGCCGACATCCATCGTCCGCCCCTCGGCAAGGCCGGTCACCGTCCAGATGACGCCGCCGAAGGCAAGGCCGAGACTGATCGATTGCAGGAAGCGGAAGGCGACGCCGCGCGCCACCTTGCCGCGCAGCGGGCCGGCAAGCCGCCAGACGCGCCGGAGACTGTCGAGGTCGGAATGAATGTCGGCATCGGCGGCTTCGCCGACCGGAACGAGAGGATCGATGGCGGTCATGACGGGCGCTCCTCGCTGGCGATCTGGCCGGAGACGCCGGCCGGCTTGAGCACGACGTCGCGCGCTTCGGTGTAGTCGCGCCACAGGCGGGCATAGAGGCCGCCCTTCGCCACGAGGTCGTCGTGACGGCCGGCTTCGGCGATGCGTCCGCCGTCGACGACCAGGATCTGGTCGGCGGACATGATGGTGTGGAGGCGATGGGCGACGACCAGCAGCGTCCGCCCCGCCGTAAGTTCGCCGATGGCCTCCTGGATGGCGGCCTCGTTGTCCGGGTCGGCGAAAGCGGTCGCTTCGTCCAGCACGATGACCGGCGCGTCCTTCAGGATGGCCCTGGCGATGGCGATGCGCTGGCGCTCGCCGCCGGAGAGCAGTTGCCCCCGGTCGCCGAGGCGGGTGGCGTAGCCGTCGGGGAAGGCCATGATGAAGTCGTGCGCCCTGGCGGCGCGGGCCGCCGCCTCCACCTCGGCATCGCTGGCCTTGGGATTGCCGAAGCGGATGTTGGCGGCGATGGTGTCGGAGAACAGGAAGCTGTCCTGGAAGACGAAGGCCACCATGTCCATCAGCTGGGCGAGGCCGATCTCGCGGAGATCGACGCCGCCGAGCGTGACGCGACCCGACCGCGGATCCCAGAAGCGGGCGACGAGGCTCGCCACCGTGCTCTTGCCGGCGCCGGATGGGCCGACCAGCGCGGTGACCGAACCGGCCGGGGCGGTGAAGCTGACGCGGTGCAGCACTTCTTCCTTGCCATAGCCGAAGGAGACCTCGTCGAAGACGACGTCGTGCGAGGCCAGCGCCACGGTGCGGGCGCTGTCGGCCTGCGGCTCGGCGGCCAGCGCGTCGGCGATCCGCGTCGAGCCCATGGAAATGTGGGCCAGCGTGTGAAACTGGTTGAACAGCTTCATCAGCGGCTGGCTGTAGTTGGCGCCCAGGATGACGAACAGGACGAGCGTCGAGAGGTCGAGCGAGCCCGCCGCCATCAGGAAGGCCCCGACGGGCAGGATGACCACCACATTGGCGAGCACCAGCGAGAAGAAGGTGCCGCCGAACGGCAGGTAGTCCTCGGCCCAGGCGGTTTCCACCTCCGCGTAGGCCCGCACGGCGCGAGCGGTCTCGGCGAAGCTCTCACCGGTCCGGTTGAAGATCTTGACCACGGCCATGCCGGCCAGGAACTCGACGACCGAGGCATTCATGCGGGCGCCGGCGCGCTGGTAGTCAGCGGCCCGGCGGGCGCCGCGCGCCATGCCGGTGGAGATCAGCACGAAGGCCACCGGCGTCACCGCCACCGTGGCCAGCGCCATGCGCCAGTCGACGGCGAACAGCCAGACCGACACCGCAACCCATGTGGCGAGCGCGCTGACCCCTTCGGGGATGCCATGGGCGAAGATGAGCTCCATGCTCTCGGGTTCGTCGATGATCAGCTTCTTGGCGTCGCCGCTCTTGCGGTCGGCGAACCAGCCGATCGGCAACCGCGCCAGATGGCGGGCCAGGGCCAGACGCAGGCGGCAGAGCACGTCGAAGGCGACGACGTGCGACAGGCCGACCGCCAGCCCCATCAGCCCGTAGCCGACGACCACCGCGAGAAGGGCGAGACCGGCCGCGCCGAGGAGATAGGCCGGGCCGAGCGTGCCGGACAGCGCCGGCGTGACCACCTTGCAGACCACGACGATCGGCGCCAGCTCACAGGCGACGGCGGCGGTGGCGAGAAGAATCGCCCCGCCCATGGCAAGCCTCGATCCCGGCAGGAAGCGGCCGAGCAGCTTCAGGCTGGCGAGATAGTCGGGGCCGCCGGTCCCGGACGCGCGGCTTTCGCCGGCGTCCTCTGGCAGCGCGCCCTCGGCGGGAATGTCCGTCATGGGAATACTCTGAGGGAAACGACCGTCTGACGGGCGGCCACCGCGCAACGCTATTGCTCACGACATTCATTAGCAACACGATGTTGCAAATTAAGTATTGCTACCAGGAACTGCGCACTCGGAGTGCTGGAGTTGAACAGAAGAGGCTGGTGCGGAGCCCTGCGGTTCCTTGGATCGCTGCGGCCACCAAAACCGCATGAATGCCAGCCATCAAGTCCGAGCGCCTAGGTCGTATTGTGGATAGTGCTGACCATTTTTGCGGGTGACCACCCTGTCGTCGTCCGCTAAGGTTGCGATAAGGGCAAAAAGAGGCGCACTATGAGACACAGTTACAGATGGATCCGAGTTGCACTTTCCCTGGCGACAATGTCCCTTGTCGCCGGTTGCGCCGACTGGAAAGCGCATCAAGCGGCGGCGGAATCTACATACATCGGCAAGAATATTGACGCACTTTACGACGAATACGGTGTACCGATAGGGATCGCCCCGAAAAGCGACGGCGGTTACTTCGTTCAATTTGAAACATATCGCTCAGGATTTCAGTGCACGGCAGACGTGACGACAAACTCCTCCCGAAAAATCGTCAAGATAGTAACGGGCGGACAAAACGGCTGTATCACGCCGGCTTGGGCGCATTAGCGTGAGATAGCAAGACGAATGCAAATGGTGCGCAGGACCCGATCCGGCTTATAGTTCCGGAAATGCTCACTTATGGTCATGTTGTTGTTGACATGACCAATGCGAGAGGAGGGAGAATGCCATGCGCCACGAAGACGGAAGTGCCGGCGATGCCGATTACGGCCGGATCGGTCACTCCTACAGCGCCTGGCGTCAGCCCGATCCGCGCATCGCCGCCATGATCGCCGACGCGCTCGGGCCGGCGAGGACGGTGCTCAACGTCGGCGCCGGCGCCGGCTCCTACGAGCCGCTCGACCGCGAGGTCACCGCCGTCGAGCCATCGGCGTCGATGCGGGCGCAGCGGCCGGCACATCTCTCGCCCGCCGTCGACGCCACCGCCGAGCGCCTGCCGTTCGCCGACGACAGCTTCGACGCGGCCATGGCGAGCTTCACCATCCACCAGTGGGCGGACCTTGCCGCCGGCCTCAGGGAAGTGCGCCGCGTCACGCGCGGGCCGGTGGTCATCCTCACCTGCGATCCCCGGGAGGTCGAAGCCTTCTGGCTGAACGACTACGCGCCGACGGTGCTCGCCACCGAGGCGCGGCGCTACCCATCGTTCGAGCGGGTGGCCGAGGGCCTCGGCACGCCCATCGAACGCATCTCCGTGCCCATCCCCTTCGACTGCCGCGACGGCTTCAACGAGGCCTATTACGGCCGGCCGGAAACGCTGCTGGAGCCTTCGGCCCGCCTCTCCTGCTCGGCCTGGAGCTTCGTCACGCCCGACGAGGCCAACGCCGCCGTCGCCCGCCTCGCCGCCGACCTCAAGTCCGGCGCCTGGGACGAGAAATACGGCATGCTCCGCCAGGAGCCTATCTATCGCGGGTCGCTGTATCTGCTGGTGTCGGCAGGCAAGGCGAAGTGAAGGAGACCTATCCGTGCCACTCGATAAACAGTCAATGCTCCGCTTGCCCGAGATACGTGAGCCCCAAGAAACCGACGGGCTCCAATGGCTTCAGCAGGCTTGGAACGATGGCGTCAACAGCGGAGATTATGGCCCGCTGAACCTTGACGCCATCAGGGTTGAAGGCCGCAAGCGGCTGGCGGCAAAAACCTGATCACGCTTGAATCAAAGATCGACGTCCTCGACCGGCAGCAGCGTGTCGTCGATCTCCGGAAACTGGTCTGCCTCGGCGAGCGGCTGAAGCTCGGCGAGAACCTGTAGAAGCATCTCGTCGTCGCGATGGATCGGCACAGGGTCGCCCTCCTCTGCGTAGGCGTTCACTATACAGCCATCGGCACAGCAAGTTTAAGAGCTCCCCACCGGCTCCAGCGTGTAAAGGCTGACGTCGATGCGGCCCGTGCGGAAGCCCGCCTCGCAGTAGGCGAGGTAGTAGGACCACAGGCGCTTGAAGGCGGCGGAGTAGCCGAGTTCGGAAATCCTCGGCCAGGCCGCCTCGAAGTGCTGGCGCCAGTCGGCGAGCGTCCGGGCATAGGAGAGGCCGAAGTCGAGGCTTTCGGTCAGCGCAAAGCCCGCCTTGGCCGCCACCTCGGCGAAGATCGCCTTGCTCGGCAGCATGCCGCCGGGAAACACCATGGTCTGGATCATGTCGGGGTGCATGCGGTAGTGCTCGAAACGGTCGTCGGCGATGGTGATCACCTGCAACACCGCCCGCCCCTCGGGCTTCAGCACCTGCCGGAGCTTGTCGAAATAGCCGCGCCAGTAGGCCTCGCCCACCGCCTCGAACATCTCGATCGACACGACGCGGTCATACTGTCCCTCGACGTCGCGATAGTCGCAGAGCTCCAGCGACACCTGCCCGTCGATCCCCCGCGCCCGCATCTTCTGCTCGCCCACGGCAAGCTGGGCCGGCGACAGGGTGATGCCGCGCACCGATCGCGCCCCGGCGTCGGCGAGATAGGCGGCAAGGCCGCCCCAGCCGCAGCCGATCTCCAACACCGAGGGATCGCCGTCGAGGCCGAGCATGGCGGCGATGCGCTGCAGCTTGCGCCGCTGAGCGGCTTCCAGGTCGTCGCCCTCCTCGTAGAGTGCCGAGGAGTAGATCATCTCGCGGTCCAACCACTCGGCGAAGAAGGCGTTGCCGAGGTCGTAATGGGCCATGATGTTGCGGCGGCTGCCCGCCTTCGAGTTGCGCCGCATCAGCATCAGGAGCCGCTGCGCGAGCCGCACCGGCAAAGACGCCTTGGAAACGTCGGTCAGCTTGTCGAGGTTGTCGGCGCAGAGGGTCAGGAAGGCGACGAGATCGGGTGTGTCCCAGTCGCCGTCGACATAGGCCTCGGCAAAGCCGACGTCGCCGCCGGTCAGAAGCCGGCTCACCGCCCGCCAGCGCAGGATGTGCAGGTCGGCCACCGCGCCGGGCTCGCGCCCGGTGGCGGAAAGCTGCGTTCCGTCCGGCAGCGTCACCGACAGGCGCCCGCGCTCCACATGACCCAGCATGCGCTCCACCAGGGACACGCGCAGCCGGGCCGGCAGCGCCAGTCCGACGATCGAGGGGATGAGCGTTGAGATCGACAGCGACGTCATCCGGAAGACCTTTCCGTTGGATTGAAGCCCTTGGGGCCGCCACCGGGGCGGGAATGGAAGGGGATGCGCTTCAGCCACAGCTTCAGTGCCTCCCAGTGAATGCCGGCCACCACCTTCAGCGTCATCAGCGGGAAGCGGGCGAAAAGGCCGACAATGGCCCGGTCAGACAGCGTTGTCCGCGTCAGCGACATCGAGGCCGTCAGCATCAGGCCGTCGCGGTCGTGGTCCTCGATGGCGATGGTGAAGCGCTCGGCCGGCGGCTTGACGTGGAAGCGGTAGCGCATGTCCATCGGCAGGAAGGGCGAGACGTAGAAGTCCTTCTCCGCCGCCTGATGGATGGTGCCGACCGTCTCCGCCGCGACGTCGGCGGCGTAGTGGTGCATGCCGCCGAAGGTGTTGCGCACCTCGTAGACGATGGCGGCGAGGCGGCCGTCGGCGTTGCGGCAGAAATAGACGCTGAGCGGGTTGAAGACGAAGCCGAACAGGCGCGGCATGGCGATCAGCGTCACCTCGGCGCCGTCCCAGGCAAGGCCGCGCTCGCCGGCAAGGCGGCGGATGCGCGAGGCGAGCGTGCCCTCGCCCGCCGGTCCATGGTCCGCCTCGTGAAAGGACAGGAGGTTCCAGCGGTTCACCGACAGAAAGCGGCTCGTCCGCTGGAGTTCGTCCAGCCGATCGAGATCGGCATGCAGCATGTAGATGCCGTATTTCAGGCTGTGGCCGGCGGGTCTGAGGCGGCGGTGCAGAACGTCACCGGAATAGAGCGCGGGGGTCATTCGGCCTTGCCCCAGACGTCCGGACCGAGATGGATGCGGCCGGATTCATTGGCAACCGACCACGGCCGGCGCACCCGACCCATCGCCTCGGCGGCGGCGAGCCCGGCCTGCAGGCCGTCCTCGTGGAAGCCGGCCCCGAAATAGGCACCGGCGAACCAGACGTTGCCGACGCCCTGAAGGCTCCAGAGCTGCCGCTGCGCCTCGATGGCCGGCTGGTCGAACAGCGGATGCTCGTAGGTGAAATGGCTGTAGACGCGGTCGAGACGCGGCTCGACGAGCGGATTCAGCGTCACGAACAGCGGCACCGACGGGTCGAGGTGCTGCAGCCGGTTCATCCAGTAGGTGACCGACGGGCCGGACGACCGGTCGCGGGTGGCGAGATAGTTCCAGGCAGCCCAGGCCTTCCGCCGCCGGGGCATCAGCCGCTCGTCGCCGTGCAGCACCGCGTGGTTGCGGCTGTAGCGGAAGGCGCCGAGCAGGTGGCGCTCCGCATCGGTCGGCGCCTTGATCACCTCGAGCGCCTGATCGGCATGGCAGGCGACCAGCACCTTGTCGAACCGGCGCTGGCTGAGGCCGTCCTCGATCACCACGCCGGCCGCCGACCGTTCGACGATCTTGACGCAGCGGCCGATCATCACGCCCGCCGCCAGCGGTTCGGCGAGTCGGGCGACATAGGAGCGGCTGCCGCCCTTCACCGTGCGCCACAGCGGCCGGCCGCTGAGCTGCAGGAGGCCGTGGTTGTCGCAAAAGCGGATGAAGGCCTCGGCCGGATAGGCGCCCACCTCGGTGGCCGGCGTCGACCAGATGGCCGCCGCCATCGGGTAGAGGTGATCCTCGCGGAAGGCGCGGCCGTAGCGGTTGTCGTCGAGATAGTCGGCGAGCGTCACACCCTCGAGCCGGCCGAGGTCGCGTGGCGCCTGCCGGTAGAAGCGCAGGAGGTCGGCCATCATGGCGTAGAAGCGCGGCCGCGCCAGATTGGACGGCTGGGCCAGCAGGCCGGCAAGATTGGAACCGGCATATTCGAGGCGCCCGCCATCCATCGACACGGCGAAAGACATCTCGGTCGCCTCGGTCGCGACGCCGAGATGGGCGAACAGCGCCGTGAGGTTGGGATAAGTCGTCTCGTTGTAGACGATGAAGCCGGTGTCGACGGGGATCGACGCGCCACTCGTCGGCGCCAGCACGGTGTTGCTGTGGCCGCCGAGCCGCCGGTCGGTCTCGTAGAGGGTCACGTCGTGGCGGCTCGACAGCAGCCAGGCCGCCGACAGGCCGGAGATGCCCGACCCGATCACCGCGATCTCCAACCGCTTGTCGGCTTCCTTGGTCGCCTCGCTCATGTGAACTCCGCTTGCCGCTGAAATTGCTGTACGTTCCATTCTACGATGGTCCTCCCGTAAAGGATCACCGGTCGGTCAGCGATTTTGGTCGTAATTCGGTGGCGCCCCGGTGATCCGTCGGTCCGGGGCAAGCGTAGAAGAGGCATGAGACGTGAACGGGCGAACTCTTTTCTCCTCACAGCAACTGCCGAACGGACGGTCAGTTCCGTGAGACCGGCCGATGCGACGCTTGAACCGCTCGATGGCAGGGAGGCGGCGCGCCTTGTCGCGGCCATCGCCCGCGACGGCGACCGGCAGGCCTTTGCCCGGCTGTTCGCCTTCTACGCGCCCCGTCTCAAGACCTTTCTCGTCCGCCAGGGCTTCGGCGCCAGCGACTGCGACGACCTGATCCAGGACACCATGCTGGCCGTCTGGCGCAAGGCCGGGCTGTTCGACGCCGAGGCCGGCGCCGTCTCCACCTGGATCTTCACCATCTGCCGCAACCTCGGCATCGACCGCCGCCGCCGGCTGGCCCGCCGCCTTCAGGACGACGAGCCGGTGAGCGAGATCGACCCCAGCCCGTCGGCCGAGGGCGAGATCATCACCCGCGAGGAGGAAACGCGGGTCCGCCGCGCCCTCCAGCACCTGCCGGCCGAACAGGCCGAGGTGATCGCCCTGTCCTTCTTTTCCCAATCGCCGCAGACCGAAATCGCGAGAGCGCTCGGCATACCGCTCGGCACCGTCAAGTCGCGCGTCCGCCTCGCCATGAACCGCCTGCGCCACCTGCTCGACGAAACGTCATGACCATGAGCCGCCACCCAAGCCCCGAACTCATGGCCCGCTACGTGGCCGGAACGCTGTCGCCCGCCGCCGCGCTGGTGGTGGAAAGCCACCTCGCCCTCTGCGACGACTGCGCCGCCAGCCATCGCGACATGCTGGCGGTGGCCGGCGTGCTCCTCGAACGCCAGTCGCCGTCCGAACTCGACGCCCGCCTGTTCGAGCGGACGCTGGCCCGCCTCGACGAAAAGCGTCCCGTCGCCGCGCCATCCCCGGCGCGACGCCCGGCGCGCGACCTCGGCATCCGCCTGCCCGCCCCGATCGCCGACCGGGCGACGTCCGGCTGGCGCTGGATGGGGCCGGGCATGGCCTACGCCCGCCTCGACGTACCGGAGGACCGTACGACCCAGCTGGTGCTTCTGAAGATCGCCGCCAACCGACGCATGCCCACCCACGGCCACTCCGGCGAGGAACTGACGCTGGTGCTGCAAGGCGCCTTCGAGGACGAGCACGGGCGCTGCGCCGTCGGCGACCTTGCCGAGGAGGACGACGACACGCACCACACGCCCGTCGTCACCGGCGAGGAGACCTGCATCTGCCTCGCCTCCATCGAGGGGCGGCTCCGGCCGCACGGCCTGATCGGCCGCCTCGTCAGCCCACTCATAGGTCTCTAGCCATGCTGAACGGCGCCGTCCTCTCCCTGTTGATCCTGGTGGTGGCGATGGGGGCGGCGGCCGTCATCGCCGAGCGCACGCGCCGGTCGGGTTTCATCGACGGCATCTGGGCGCTGTCGACCGGCGTCGCCACTCTGGCGCTGATCCTCACGCTGTCCGTCCCGGTCGAACGGCCGCTCATCGTCGCGGCGCTGGTCGCGGTTTGGGCCGTCCGGCTCGGCCGTCATCTCGTCACCCGCACGCTCAAGGGCGGCGGCGCCGACGATCCGCGTTACGCCGCGCTCCGTCGCGAGTGGGGCGACGCGGCGCCGCGCAAGCTGTTCATGTTCCTGCAAATGCAGGCCATCGCCGGCTGGCTTCTGGCGATCTCGGCGGCCGCCGCCGCGTCCCGGCCCGGTCCGCTCGGCTGGCAAGACCTTCTCGGGCTTGCCATCGTCGTGGCGGCGCTCGCGGGTGAATGGAGCGCCGACCGCACGCTTGCCGCCTTCCGGCACGACCGGCCGGGCGAGATCTGCGATCGCGGTCTATGGGGCTGGTCGCGCCACCCGAACTATTTCTTCGAGTGGCTGTTCTGGGTCGGCCTCGCGGTCCTCGGCCTCTCCGGCTTCGACTGGCGGACCGCGCTGGTTCTGGTCGCGCCGGTCTCCATCTACTGGCTGCTGGTCCACGTGTCAGGCATTCCGCCGCTTGAGCGCCACATGGTGGAAAGCCGGGGCGAGGCGTTCCGCGCCTATCAGCGGCGCGTCCCGGCCTTCTTTCCCCGGCCGCCGAGATCCGATCAGGCCGACAGCCAGCGCGACAGCGCCAGATAGCTGATGGTGGCGGCAAGGCCGCTGGCGATGGTTCCCCAGGCGATGTCGACGAGGGTCACCGTCAGAGGCCAGCCGCGCAGCGTCGCCTGATTGGTGAGGTCGTAGGTGGAATAGGCGACGAAGCCCAGCGCCGCGCCGGCGATGAGCGCCGTCGACCACTTGCCCGAGGCCAGCGCCGGCTGGATGGCGAAATAGGCGAGACCTCCGGCGTAGATCAGATAGAAGATCGCCGCCGGCAACGGCTGGAAGGGATCGGCGACGAGGTCGCCCATGGCCGGCTTGTAGAGGCGCGGCACCATGGCGCCGAGCCAGATGGCGTCGAGAACGAGAAAGCTGATCAATCCGGATGCGTAGATGGCGATGGCGTGCATGACGACCTCCGTTGTGTCCGCCTTGATACGTTCGAGGTCGCGCTTCAGATCATATGCGGTTTCAGCTTAAGCCCGACCCCGGCTCGGCCAGCTTGCGATGGCGGCGGGCCAAAGTTTCCGGCGACATGAAGCCGGCCATCGCCGTCTGCAGCTTGTTGCTCCAGCCGGTGACGATGTCGGCCTCGCCCGCCATCAACGCCCGGTAGCCGGCGTGCGCCACATAGCCCGCGTCGTCCTTCTCGCCCTGGCCCATCTCGGTGTCCATGAGGTTGGCGCGCTCGAAGAACTCGGTCTCCGTCGGCCCAGGCATCAGCACCGTCACGTGGACGCCGGTGTCGGTCAGCTCCTCGCGCAGCGCGTAGGCGAAGCTGTCCACGAAGGCCTTGGTGCCGTTGTAGACCGCCTGGAAGGCGCCCGGCATGTAGCCGGCGATCGAGCCGGTGAACAGGATGCGGCCGAAGCCCTGCTCGCGCATCTGCCGGCCGACCCGGTGGACGAGGTCCAGCGTGCCCATGACGTTGGTCTCCACCACCCGGCGGATGTCGTCGAACGACTGGTCGAGGAAGCCATGGCCGAGGCCGCGTCCGGCGTTGGCCATCAGCAGCTCCACCGGACGGCCGTCGTCCGAGATGACGTCGACCAGCCGGGCGATGCCCTCGGGCGTCGAGAGATCCGCCTCGACCGCACGAATGGAGACGCCATACTCGCCGAGAAGATCGGCGGCATCATGGATTTCCGGTTCGTCGGCAGCGATGACGAGGTCATAGCCGTCGGCGGCAGCGCAACGGGCGAGTTCGAAACCGATGCCGGTCGAGGCGCCGGTGATCACCGCGATGCCGCGGTCGGGATACATCTGGCCCATGGAAACCTCCTCGGTTCTCCTGCCCGGCCGGCCAGCCGGCGAGCGTGTCGGGAGGAAACCCTGCGCGGGCGACGATGTTCCCGAAAGGCCGGGCGGGTGCCGGCGGGAACAATCGGCCATACGGCCGGTTGACCTCGCGCGGCCGGCGATGCCGGTCCGCTCCAGACACTCCCCCGGCATTCCCAAGGAGGCCGTCATGAACGACAACGGCAAGAACACCGAGCATCGCGAGCAGGACCCGGTGGAAGGCGCGCGCGACATCGTCGACCGCGAGCTGAAGCGGCAGGACGACGAAGCCGGACGGCGAGCCGCGGCCGGCAAGCCGATCGACCCGACGCCGCTGCCGCTCGAAGAGCGCCCGCAGATCAACCAGAAGAAATGACCGATTCCCCCCGCGACTGGATGCGGCCCGGATCGTTGCGCTCCGGGCCGGTCGCGCTCAGGCCGTCATGTCGCGGCTGAGCTCATCAAGACAGGCCCTGAGTTCCTCGAACCGCGACGACACCTGGGTCGCCCCTCCGAGAAGCTGGCGCGCCGTGGTCAGCGAGAAGGCCAGGATGTAGCGATCCTTCTCGCTCATCTGCACGTGTTCGCGGGAGAAGTCGGCGAGCGTGCTGATCTCAGGCGAAGTGGTCGAGTCGGCTTCCAGGAGCTTCAGACGATTGATGAGAATGCTCGGCCGCGCCACCTCGGTCTGTTCCGAGGTGAGATGCAGCTTGTAGCGGTATTTTCGCTCGTTGGTGAGCCGTCCCATCAATGCGCTCCACTGGTGTCGATCGGACCCTTCGGCTTGGGCGCCAGCCAGGGCAGCATGGCGGCGAAGACGAAGACCACGGTAATGATCGCGAACATGTCGAGCGTGGCAAGTAACACGCTCTGCTGCTCGACGATACGGCTGAGGCTGGCAACCGCCACCTCGTGCGAGGCGCCCCCTTCCATCATGCCGGCGATCGTCCTGTCGCCGTTCTGCATGGCGCTGACCAGTTCGGTCTGGTTGACGCGCGCCGAGTTCGCCCATCCCGTCTGGACCAGCGAGGTGGCGAAGGCGCCCGCCAGCGTGCGCATGAAGTTGGAGAGGCCGGCGGCGTTGGCCTGTTCCTCGGGAGCGACGCTGGCGATGGCAAGGCCGGTGACGGGCACGAAGAACATCACCATGAACGGCCCGGTGAGCAGCGTTGGCCAGGCCATCTGCAGGAACGTCACGTCCGAGTTGAAGGTCATGCGCCAGGCCGTCATCGCCCCGAGGCCGAGGATGCCGATCGACAGGATGGCGCGGGGATCGAACCTCTCGGTGGCCTTGCCGACGATCGGCGCCGACACGAAGGCCAGGAGCCCCATGATGCCGGTGGCATACCCCGCCCAGGTGGCGGTGTAGCCCATGTTCTGCTGCAGCCACAGCGGCAGGATGACGATCGAGGCGAAGAAGGCCGCGAATCCCCCGGCGAAGGTGACCGCCGCCGCCGTGAAACCGCGATGGCGGAAGATCCTGAGATCGACGATCGGCTGCGCCTCGGTGAGCTCGTAGATGACGAAGGCGAGGAAGCCGACCGCCGCGACCACGGCGAGCACAAGGATTTCGGTGGAAGCGAACCAGTCGTGATTGCGCCCCTCGTCGAGCACGATCTGAAGGGCGGCGACCCACAGCACGAGGAGAGCGAGGCCGATGGCGTCGATGCGCGCCTTGCCGGTCGGGTCGGGCTGCCCCATCGTCGCCAGAATCACGACGATGCCGCCGAGAATGGCAATCGGCACCTTCATGAAGAAGATCCACTGCCAGCCGGCGCCGTCGCAGATGATGCCGCCGAGGATGGGGCCGGCGATCGGGCCGATCAGCGTCGTCATCGCCCAGATGACAGAGGCGATGGTGGCCTGCTTGGGCGGGAAGATCCGCATCAGCAGCATCTGCGACAGCGGCATGATCGGGCCGCCGAACAGGCCGAGCAGCACGCGCCCGCCGATCAGCATGCCTAGGGATTGCGACAGGCCGCACAGCAGCGAAATGGCGGCGAAGGCGAAATAGCAGGTCAGGAAGACGCGCATCGCCCCGAAGCGCCGGCTGAGCCAGCCGGTCAGCGGCACGGTGATCGCCTCCGCCACCGCGTAGGAGGTGATCACCCACGAGCCCTGCGACACGGAAACGCCGACCGAGCCGGCGATCGTCGGCACCGACACGTTGGCGATGGTGCTGTCGAGCACCACCAGGAAGTTGCCGGTGCCGATGGCCAGGGCGGCGACCATCAGCCGGGCGCCCGTCAGCGGGGCGGCGGTTTGCAGGGCGGGCGCGGTCATGGCGTCACTCGGCGATCGCGATGTCGGCGGTCATCGACAGGCCGACCTGCAACGGATGGGCCGCCAGTTCCGCCGGATCGAGCGCGATGCGCACCGGCAGGCGCTGCACCACCTTGATCCAGTTGCCGGTGGCGTTCTGGGCCGGCACCACCGAGAAGGCGGCGCCGGTGCCGCCGGAGAAGCCCACCACCGTGCCGGTGAACGGCACGTCGCTGCCGTAGAGGTCGGAGGTGAGCGTCACCGTCTGGCCGGGCTTGACGTGGGCGAGCTGCACTTCCTTGTAGTTGGCGTCGACATAGGCGGCCTGAAGCGGCACCACCACCATCAGCGTCATGCCCGGCTGGACGCGCTGGCCCACCTGAACCTGACGGCGGGAGATGACGCCGTCGACCGGCGCCCGCATCACCGTGCGGTCGAGATTGACCTGGGCCTGATCGCGCGCCGAGCGGGCGGCCAGCACCTCCGGATTGTCGTCGATGCCGACGCCGGAGATCATGGCGGCGTTGGCCTCCTTGGCGGCCACGGCGGCGTCATGGGCGGCGTCGGCGCCGGCCGCGCCGGCCCGCGCCGACGACAGGCTGGCCTCGGCGGTTTTCAGCAAGGTCTCGACGGCAGTGATCTCGTCGCCCGACACCGAGCCGTTGCCGGCCAGCGTCTTGCGGCGGTCGAGGTCGATCCTGGCCTTGGCGTATCCCGCTTCGGCGGAGGCGAGCTGGGCCGCCGCCTGCGCCTGATCGGCCTCACGCCCGACGATCTGGGCCGCCAGCCCCTTGTCGTTGGCGACCAGCGCCGTCACGCGGCGGATGGCGTTCTGATAGGCCGCCTCGGCCATGGCGAGCGCCAGCTTGGCGTCGGTGTCGTCGAGGCGAACGAGCACATCGCCCTTCCTCACCATTTCCGTGTCGCTGGCGAGAACCTCGACCACCGGCGCCGCCACCAGCGGCGTGATCTGGGCCACGTCGGCGCCGACATAGGCGTTGTCGGTGATGGCGTGCCTCGACGCATAGAGCGTGTCATAGGCGTAGTAGGCGCCGCCCGAGGCCGCCACGGCCAGGATGAGGCCGAGAAACAGCGGGCCGCGCTTCTTGGGGTTGACGGCGGCCTTGGCGGCCAGCGGGCTCTCCTCGGCGTCGAGGTCGATCTTGCTCATGTCGTTCACGACTGCTTCTCCGTGCTGCGGAACCCGCCGCCGAGGGCGCGGACCATCGCGATATCAAGGGTAAAGGCGCGGGCCTGCAGGGCGGCCGTGGCGCGGCGGGCGCCGATCAGCGCGTCTTCGGCCGTCAGCACTTCGAGATAGGTGGCAAGGCCGCCGTTGTAGCGGTCGCTGACGACGCGCCACGCCTTCTCGGCGGCGGCCGCCGAACGTCGGGTATTGGCAAGCTGGCTGGCAAGCTGGCGTTTGCTCACCACGGCATCCGCCACCTGGCGCAGGGCCTCCGTCAGCGTCCTGTCGTAGCCGGCGACGGCGATCTCATATTGCGACACGGCGCTGCGTTCGCCGGCCCGGAGGCGGCCTCCGTCGAAGATCGGCAGCGAGACGGCCGGGCCGACCGAACCGAGCGTCGAGCCGGGGTCGGCGAGCATGTTGAGGCCGAGCGCCTGCTTGCCGATCATCGCGGCGAGGTTGACGTTGGGATAGTAGGCGGCCTTGGCGGCGTCGATATCCTTGAGGCCGGCCTCGGCGGTGGCGCGGGCGGCCACGATATCCGGGCGTCGGCCGAGAAGATCCGCCGGCAGGCTCTGAGGAACGCCGGTGAAACGGCCACCCCTTACCTTGGGGCGGGCGATGGCGAGGCCGCGATCCGGCCCGGCGCCGACGAGAGCGGCAAGCTGGTTCCGCGCAAGGCCGATCTGTTCGTCGACCTGGGCCAGCTCGGCCTCGGCGGAAGCCTCCGCCGCGCGGGAGCGCTCCAGCGCCCCTTCGTTTTCGAGCCCCTTGCCATAGCGGTCGCTCATCAGCGACAGCGTCTGCTTGCGCACGCCGATGGCGCTGACCACGCTGTCGCGGTCGGCGTGCAGCGCGGCGAGGCGGCCATAGGCATCGGCGATGCCGGTGGACAACGCGAGGCGCGTGGCGGCGGCCTCGCCCTCGGCGGCGGCGACCCTACCCCTGGCAGCGGCCAGTTGCGCCCGGTTCTTGCCCCAGAAGTCGATTTCCCAGTCGAGGGATAGCGTCCCCATGCCGGCGTCGTTCCACCCCTTGGGGGCGAAGTCCTTTCCGATCAGGTAGTTGTAGGACTGCTTCTCGCTGTCGGCCTTGGCCGATGCGCCGACGGTGGGCAGCAGCGAGGCGCCCGACACGGCGACGCCGGCCTGGGCCAGCGCCACCCGCGCCTCGGCGATCCGCATGTCGGAGGCACCCGTTAGCCCCTCGCCGATCAGGGTGGCGAGCTGCGGGTCGCCATAGGCCGTCCACCAGTCGTCCGCCGGCCACGCCGCATCCTTGGCGGGCGCAAGACTCCTGTCCGACGCATAGGCATCCATCGGCTTGACGGACGACAGCGCGGCGTTCTCGGGCAGCATGGCGCATCCGCCATAAAGCGCTGATATGAATAGAAGAAAGCTGGCGGAATAGCCTGTTTTGACGATGCTGGAACGCATGCGGCACCTTTATAACCGTACGGTACGGTTTAGTTATAAAAGCCACTTGCGACGGTCAAGTGCGAAACCTACCCTGCCGATCACAAACAGGAGACCTTGATGCGCGCGAAGACCGATGAGAAGCGAAACGCCATCATCGCCGCGGCCACGGCCGTGTTCGAGGAGGTGGGCTACCGGGGCGCCAGCATGGCGATGATCGCGGCCCGGCTCGGCGGCTCCAAGGCGACGCTCTACGGTTACTTCCACTCCAAGGAGCAGTTGTTCGCCACCGCCGTGACGTCGGCGCTGGATGAGATCGGCGATGAAATGCTGGCCTCCCTCCGCGCGGACGGCGACATCGTGACGGTTCTCACCCGCTTCAGCCGGCTTTACCTCGATCTGATCACGCGGCCGGAAATCCTGGCGATCCAGCGCACCGTTCTGAGCGAGAGCCAGACCACCGGCCTCGGGCGCGAGGTCTATCTGCTCGGTCCCCAGCGCGGCATCGACGCCCTGACCGACTTCTTCTCCGAACGGGCGGCAAGGGGGGAAATCGACGTCCCCTCGCCTCGGCTCGGCGCCCTCTATTTCAAGAGCCTCCTGGAAGCCGGCGTCTCGGAGCCGCTCCTCTATGGCCTCGACGAGATCAGGGACAAGAGCGAAGCCGTCGAGACAGCCGTCGCCGCCTTCATGAAAATCTATGGCAAGCCGTGACGGGCCGGCGTCCGTTGCCTGACGACCGCCGAGTGACTACATCTGCGAGGCTTTCGCATTCCGCTGAGGACGGCGACCGGAGACACCAGGGCAACATGACCGCAACGGACGCGCCGCGACGCGGCATTCCCATGGGATCGATCGACGAGGACAGCATCCACGCGCTGGTCCACGGCTTCTACGGCAAGGTGATGGACGATCCGGACCTCGCCGCCATCTTCGGCCGCGAGATCGAAAAACACGAGTGGCCGGCCCACCTCGACAAGATGTGCGCCTTCTGGTCGTCGGTGCTCTTGCGATCGGGCCGCTACGAGGGCCGGCCGATGCGGCCGCACCTCATCATCACAGGCATCGAGGACCGACATTTCGAGCGCTGGCTGACGCTGTTCGCCGAGACGGCCCGCCAGGTGTTCGACGATGCCGACGCCAACGGCGTCATCGCCACCGCCGAACGCATCGGCCACAACTTCCGCCTCGCCCGCGCCCAGAACCGGGGGCTCGACAGCACGCGCATGGAGATGATCCGCGCCGAGCCGGACGGCCCGCGTGAGCCGGCCGTCTGGACACCGCCGCAATAGACCCGGCTTATCCCCGGCCGCGATAGGTCGCCACGCCCTGATCCGGCAGCCAGAGGTCCTTTGGCGGCGCGCCGGTCTGCCAGAAGACGTCGATGGGGATGCCGCCACGCGGATACCAGTAGCCGCCGATCCGGAGCCAGCGCGGCGCCAGGCGATCCACCAGCCGCCGGGCGATCATGATGGTGCAATCCTCATGGAAGGAGCCGTGGTTGCGGAACGACGTCAGGAACAGCTTCAGCGACTTGGATTCGACGAGCCACTCGGCGGGCACGTAGTCGATGACGATATGCGCGAAATCCGGCTGGCCGGTCACCGGGCAGAGCGAGGTGAACTCCGGCGCGGTGAAGCGGGCGAGATAGTCGATGTCCGGATGCGGATTGGGCACGCGGTCGAGCACAGCCTCGTCGGGTGAGGCGGGCGTCGCGGTCGCCTTGCCGAGCTGGTGGGCGCCGGTGGCATCACTTGTCATGTCGAAAACCCCAGATCGAGAACGCGGGGCGCAGAGCGCCCGAAGCTCAGCCGAGCATTAGCGCAGTTCCAGCAAAAGTGGGTACCGGTTTGCGTCCGGACCTGCGTCTCGACAAGGAGATAGAGCCAGAAAGCCGGCTCACGCCACCTGCGTCATGAAACTGGAGAACAGTTCAAAATCCTGTTCGTCCCTCGGCACGCCCTCGACCCGGTTGCGCCCCTTGTTCTTGGCAAGATACAGGCAGCCGTCGGCGCGCGAGATCGCCGTCAGCGGGCTGTCGTCGGGCTCGGCGGCCGCGTAGCCGACGCTGACGGTGCAGACGGCATGCGGCGAATGGAGGTGCGGAATGGCGATGGCCTCGACGGCCTGCCGCAGCGCCTCAAGATGCAGCGCCAGCTTTTCCGGATCGGTCTCCGCCAGGATGAGCGTGAACTCTTCGCCGCCATAACGCGCGGCGATTTCGTCGGTCCGGCGGGCGAAACGCTGGATGGCCGCGCCCACCATCTGCAACACGTCGTCGCCCGTGCCGTGGCCGTAGTGGTCGTTGAACGGCTTGAAGGCGTCGATGTCGATCATGACGACGGTGAAGCCGACGCCGTGGCGCTTCAGCCTGTTGAGGCTCGCAAGGAGGAACCGGTCGAGCGCCCGACGGTTGGCGAGCCCGGTCAGCGCGTCGGTGTTGACGGACGCCTCCAGGCTGTCGAGCATCATGTTGACGGACCGGCCGACCAGGGCCAGGTCGGGCAACAGGGGCTTCTGGGTGATCCGCGACGTCCAGTCGCCGGCCGCGACGCGCTCGGCCACGTGGACCACCTGCCTGAGCCCGCGCAACACCAGCCATTCCAACAGGCCGAGCACCACCGCCACCAATCCCAGCGCCACGAGGCCGACCAGCGCCAACCGCTCGACCATTTCGTGGGTGGCGACGGACCGCACCTCCTCGGTCGATACGCCGAAACCGATCCGGTTGGACGTGCCCGGCAGCGTCGCCACGCCGAACACCTCGTCGCCCGCCCCGTAGGTGCCGGGCAGCACCAGCCCGGTTCCGAGCGCGGCCATGCGTTTGGTCGTCTCCCGTGACAGATGATCCGTCACGCCGGGCATCGCTCCGCCGTCCAGCACGTTGCCGTCGGCATCGAGCAGCATGCCATAGGTCAGGGGCAGCGAGAACTGGTCGAGCGATGCCTGCCGCAGATAGGCCGAGTCGAGGGCGATCGTCAGCACGAAGTCGACCCGGCCGCCGGTACGGATAGCCATGGCCGACTGCAGGACTCTTCTGCCGGTGACACGGCTCAGGATGAAATCGCTCCAGACGACCTTGTCGGAGGACAGCGCGGCTGTGAAGTAATCCCTGTCGCCAAAGTAGAGGCCGATGGCCTTCGGGTCGGTCGAGCAATATCCGACGCCATTCGCCGTCAGGAGGGTGATGCGTTCGACCTTTTCCTGGATGTGGAGAACATGCGCCAAGCTCTCGTTGCAATGCTCGGGAGAGACGGTCCTGAGGGTGTCGGACAGCGCGATGGTCTCGGACAATCTCTCGACCTCGAGACGCGCCTCGATGAAGCCTCTCTGACTACGAGCCAGTGAGGTCAACATGCTCTTGTTGATGTCTTCGAGACGCTGCGCCATGTCGGCGCGCGTACGCATGATCTCGCTCGCCACGAAGGGAACGAGACCGACGAACACCGCGGCCAGGATGACGATACGGATCTTGAGAAGACCGAACATAGGAGTCCGAAACAAAGGTTACGGGCTCAACTTAGTTCGCAATGTATATATAAACCTCTAATATCTTGCGTAGGAAACGCGCCTCTACACTATATCGAGGTAACACAAAAACACGTACCCGACGATATCCATAAAATAACTCCAATATTCATGTAATCATTGCCGACGCCGATGGCGCGCGGAGACATCGAAAGCCGCCCCTTCGGGCGCCGGCGAGCCGGCGCATGTCAGGCGTCCCGAAAGCCGGCTCAGGCGGCAAGGGTCGAGATGACGTTGTCCTGCCCGTCGACGAACAGCGCCGACATGCCGAGGCGGCGGGCCAGCGCCACACCGTCGTCGAGGCCGCGCACCAGCAGCGCCGTCGCCCAGGCATCCGCCGCCATGCAGGTCTCGGCGAGCACGGTGACGGCGGCAAGGCCGTTGTCGAGCGGCTCGCCGGTGCGCGGGTCCATGGTGTGCGACACCATGCGCCCGGCCACCTCGTGGCAATGCCGGTAGCCGCCGGAGGTCGCCACGGCCACGTCTTCCAGCTCCAGGACGCCCATCAGGTCCCGCCGGCCGATGACGGATCGTTCGTGCCCGACGGCCCAGGCGCTGCCGTCGGGCTTGCCGCCGCGCGCCCGCATCTCGCCGTCGATGCCGACCAGCCAGGAGGCGATGCCGAACCGGTCCATCGTCTCGCCGAGGCGGTCGACGCCATAGCCCTTGGCGATGCCCGACAGGTCGAGCCGGAGCGGCGCCCATTTGCGCGCCCGCCGGCCGGCCGCATCGAGTTCGAGGGTCTTGAGGGCGAGGCCATGCGAAGCTTTGCCGGCCGGCGCGCCGCTCCGGGCGTCGGCGCCGAAGCCCCAGGCGGCCACCAGATCGCCGACGCCGACGTCGAAGGCGCCGTCCGAGGCTTCGCCGATGGCGAGAGCCGCCTCGATCACCGCGACGGTCTCGGCCGGCAGCTGGGTCCAGGCGCCGACCGGCGCCGCGTTGAGCCGGCTGAGATCGGAGTCCCGCCGGTAGGTCGACATCTGCCGGTCGACCTCGTCCACCGACGCCTGAAGAGCGGACCGGAGATCGTCGTGCCAGCCGAGGGGCTCGCCATGGAACACGGCAGACCAGCGGGCGCCCATGGTGGGGCCGCTCAGCGTGAGCTTCACGGACGTATCAGTAGACATCTTCGACATAGCGTCCATCCGACTTGAGAGTGGCAAGGTCGAGGCCGAGCGGCCGCACCACACCGCCGAGCGCCGAGGTGACGGCGTCAGCCATGTCGCGGCCACCGCACACCAGCACCTGGGCGCCGTGGCGGATCAGCTCGCGCAGCTTGGGCGCGTCGGCGGCGAGCCGGTCCTGGATGTAGCCGCCGTCGGGGCCGCGCGAGAAGGCGGTGGTGAGCGAGGTCAGCCGCTTCTCGGCGATATGTTCGGCCAGTTCGTGCTCGTAGAGGAAGTCCGACGACGGGCTACGGCCACCCCAGTAGAGGTGAACCGGCCGGTGATCGTCGTTGGCCCGCACGAAGCCGGTGAGCGGCCCGATGCCGGCTCCGGCGCCGATCAGGATCAGCGGCGCCCTGCCCTCGATCGGCCGGAAGCGCGGATTGGTGCGGACGAACGCTGCGACGCTCTCGCCCGGCGCCAGCCCGTGCAGGTAGGTCGAGCAGACGCCGCCTTGCCGCAGGCGCACGCAGATTTCCAGGAAGCCATCGCGCGCCGAGGAGGCCAGCGAATAGAAGCGCGGCATGGTCTCGCCCGGCGGCAGCACGCCGAGAATGTCGCCGGCCTCGAACGCCGGCGACTTGCTGCCGGCGCTGAAGCGCATGATGGCGACGGGCGCGCCGACGGCCTCGCCGTAGAGCTCGCTCGACAGAAGTTCCAGCGGCTCGGTCTTCGGCAGACGCGCGCGATGGGCGAGCGTCAATTCGTGGCCGAGCAATTCGCCGAGGTCGCGGCCCCAGGCGGCGAATTCCTGTGCCGACTGGCGGTCGACGCGCTTCAGGCCCATCATCAGAGGCCAGCCCTTGGCGGCCACCGCCTCCGACACATCCTGCGCGAAGCGGCAGAACTGCGGGAAGCTGCGGTCGCCGAAGCCAAGCACCGCCACCGGCACCGCGCCGTCGAGGCCGGCAAGGCGGGCGAGGAAGGCGTTGGCCGAGGCCGGCGCGCCGCCGTCGCCATAGGTGGCCGTCAGGACCAGCAGCCGCTCGGCCGAGAGGTGGGCCGAGGACAGCGCATTCATCGGCGCCGTGTGGACGCGATGGCCCGACGCGGTCAGCGCGTCGTGCAGCGTGGCGGCGAAGCCCCAGGTGGTGTTGCCCTCGCTGCCGACCAGGATCACCGTGTCGGCCGAGCGTGCCGAGACGTTGGCGGCAATGGCCGGCCGGCTGGAGCGGCGGCGCCACCACATCAGAACGCCGGTGACGCCTAAGAGCGGCACCGAGCCGGAGGCGGCGCCGAGCAGCAGGCCGAGCGCCCAGGCGCCACGGCCGGTGTGCAGCATGACGACGGTCTGGCGGATGCGGTCCCAGATGCTCGCCGGCATGACGCTCAGCACGGCGCCGGTCGAGGCATCGACGCAGGTATCGCCCTTGGCAGTGGTGACCATGTAGACGTCGGTGGGGTCGTCCTTGGCCGGGAAGGTCAGCTGGCGCAGATCGGCGACGGAGACCGACTGCAAGCCGGACAGGCTGCCGACCGGCGCCACCGGGCCGCCGCTGCTTTGGGCCATCGGCGGCATGGCGTCGGCGGACGGGTCGGGGAGCAGGCCGAAGGTGTCGGCCGACATGTAGAGGCCGGTCAGCGACGACAGCATCAGGCCGACGACGGCGAAGCGGCTGACCTCGCCGTGCAAGCGCGTCAGGAGGTCGCCGCGCACCGGCGCGAAGTAGCCACGCCAGCCACCGAGAGAGCGCATCAGCAGGACGATGCCGGACAGGCTGAGCGCCAGCATGGCCGCGGCGGCGATGCCGGTTCCGATCTTGCCGGCGTCGCCGAGGAACAGCGAGCGGTGCAGCTCGGTCATCCAGCGCACCAGCGCCGATTGCCCCTGCGGCGCGCCGAGCGCGGTGCCGGTCGCCGGATCGACCTGCTCGGTGCCGGTCACGCCGTTGTCGGCATAGGTGACCGTGACCGCGCCGCTCGGGCGCACGGCGATCTTGTCGATCTCCTGGTGGCGGGCGCTGACGGCCTCTGCCAGGGCGGCGACGCTGACGCCGGAGCTGACGGCCGGATTCGCCAGCCGGTCGAGCGCCGGATTGACCGACAGGAACGCGCCGGTCACGGCAAGCACCGTCAGGAGAACGGCGAGGACGACACCGGGCAGGGAGTGGATACGGCGCAGCATGGCGGACATCCCGAGGTCTGGACGGCTCAGTAGGAAACGGTGAGCGACTGGAGGTAGCCGTTGCCGGGTGTGGGCTTGCCGACCGAGCCGGCGGCCAGCGGAACGGCGCCATCCGCCACATAGGCGTTGCCGTCCTCGACGGCGGTGTCGACGCGCACCTGATAGCCGGCGTCGAGCATGGCGTCGGCGATGTCGGCGGTCACCTCCAGCGTGCCGCCCGAACCGATGCTGGCGCCGGTCAGCCCGTCGATCGAGCCGCTGGCGCCGCGCGCCCAGCCCGAGAGGTTGCGATAGTACTTGGCCTTCTTGCCAGCCACGTGCAGCGTCTGCACCACCTTGCCCTGGGCATCGGTGACGTAGACCGCCGCATAGGCGCCGTAGCCGCCGTAGTCGGCGAACTGCGCCGTGACGGTGACGGGCTTGGCGATGGCCAGCGCCGGCAGCGCGACGGCGGCGGCGAACCCGAGCGGCAGCGCGTAAAAGGGTTTCATGGGGCAACTCCTGTGCTTTTGCGACAGGAGATCAATGGCTGGGTCACCTGACAGCCACCTGACAACCATGCGGAAAGCCGTTCAGCTTGCCGTCAGCTTCGTTAAGCGCCTTTGGCCACGGCAAGCCCCGTGACGCGCGCCGACACCCCATCAGCCCAGCCTTCCACCGGCGAGGCGATGCTGAGCTCCAGCCCGGCGCCCCGGCAGACGGCCGCGACGATGGCGAGGCCGAGACCGGACCCGTCCGACCGGCTGGACCCGCGCTCGAACGGCCGCATCAGCCGCTCCACCTCGCTCGCCGCCACGACCGGCCCGTGGTTGCGGACGGTGAGACTGTCGGCATCGAGGAACACTTCGATCGAGGCGTCCGGCGCACCGTGCTTCAGGGCATTCTCGATCAGGTTGCGGGCGAGCACGGCGAAGGCGTCGGGGTCGACGTCGGACGGCACACCGTCGTCCGGCGTCACGAGGTCGATACGGTCGTCCTCATCGCTCGACCGGGTGGCCTCGTCGACCACCAGCCCCAGCACGGCGGCGAGATCGGACGGCTGCTCGGCCAGCAGGCCGCCGCCTTCCGCCTTGGCGAGCTGCAACAGCTTTTCCGACAGACGCGTCAGGCGGCGCAGCGCGCTTTCGATGGAGCGGGCGCGCTCGCGGTTGGCGTCCGGCATCTCGGCGATGAGGCGTTGCGTCTGGGCCAGCGCGGCGGCGATCGGCGTCCTGAGTTCGTGGGCGCTGTTTGCGGTGAAGCTGCGCTCGGCCTCCAGCGCGCTGCGCAGGCGGGCCAAGAGCGCGTTGACAGCGGCAGCCACCGGCGACAGCTCGCTCGGCAGCCCTCCCCCGTCCACCGGCGT
Source organism: Pleomorphomonas sp. T1.2MG-36 (assembly GCF_950100655.1). Lineage (NCBI taxonomy): Bacteria > Pseudomonadati > Pseudomonadota > Alphaproteobacteria > Hyphomicrobiales > Pleomorphomonadaceae > Pleomorphomonas > Pleomorphomonas sp. T1.2MG-36. Next base: position 244,595 of record NZ_CATNLY010000052.1, on the reverse strand, counting down.
CAGGTTGCCGCGTCCGCGCTGTTCGATCGCGCCGCGAAAGGCGATGACCGGCCGGAAGGACAGGAGAATGGCCAGCCAGACCACCAGCGCGGTGAGCGGCAGCAGGGCGACCAGCGGCCAGACGAAAGCCCACAGGGCGCCGCCGAACACATGGCGGCGGTGATCGAGATACTCGGCGGTGGTGACGACGATGGTGCCCTGCACCGCCGTCTCGGTATAGGTGCGCAGCGTCTCGGTGGTGGCAAAGCCGGGCGCGAGGCCGGCGGGAATGTGCATGTTGTCGGCGGCGCTCGACCGCAGCAACTCCCGGCCGGCGCCATCGCGCACCACGTAGGAAATGAACTCGTGGCCGCCGACCGGCGGCAGGCGCAGCCCGCCGTCGCCGCCATCCTCGTCGGCCAGCATCTGCTCGTAGGCCAGCGGCAGGATCCGCTCTGCCACCTCGCGCAGGGTGCTGTCGAACACCTCGTCGGTTTCGTGGCGGAACACATGGGCGGCGAACAGCGAGGCACCGATCCACAACAGCGTCAGGCTGACGGACAGGCCGATGGCCAGCCGGGCTCGCAGGCTTCTCGGCAGAAGGCGCTTGGCCATCAGTTGCCCCCCGCCGGCACGCCCAGCCGGTAGCCGAGGCCGCGCACCGTCTCGATGACGTCGGACCCCAGCTTCTTGCGCAACCGGGCGACATAGACCTCGATGGTGTTGCTCTCGACCTCGTCCGAGAAGGAATAGAGATGCTCTTCGATCTGCGCCTTGGAGAGCAGCACGTTCGGCCGCTGCACGAAGGCCTCGAACAGCGCCCACTCGCGGGCGGTGAGCCGCACCGGCTTGCCGGCCCGGCGCACCGTACGGGCGGCGAGATCGATGTCGAGGTCGCCGATCCTGACCAGCGGATTGGGATTGCCGCCGTAGCGCCGGCCGACGGCGCGGATGCGGGCGGACAGTTCGAACAGGTCGAACGGCTTGACGAGATAGTCGTCGGCCCCGGCGTTGAGGCCGGCGATGCGGTCGGAAATCTGGTCGCGCGCCGTCAGGATGATCACCGGCGTCACGTCGCCGGCCACCCGGCGGGCCTTCAGGAAGTCGAGGCCGCGCCCGTCCGGCAGCATCAGGTCGAGCAGGATCAGGTCGTAGGCGGCGGCGAGCACGGCGTCCCCCGCCTCGGCGATGCGCTGCGCCCAGTCGACCGAATGGCCGTCGGCGACGATCTGGTCGCGCACCGCCATGCCCAGCACGGCGTCATCCTCAACGAGCAATATCCGCATCGCCACCTTTCCTGTCGCACGGGCGCCAAACGAGTGGGGCGCCGTCGCGCCGTTCAGGTTGCCGTCAGATGGACATGGGATAATCTAGAGCAACTCCAGCAAAAGTGGGAACCGGTTTTGCGTCCGGAGTTGCGTAAGAATAAAGAGATAGAGCACGTTGGCGAACCAAAGTTCGCCGGACGCGCTCTAGGACAGGAAAAAGTAAATCCTGCCATCGAACGAGGAAACCGGCCGATGTTCCACCGCCCAGGTCTCGCCGCGACCCTTGCCGCCTGCCTGCTCGTCGCCCTCGGCTCGGCAGCGGCGCGCGCCGACGACGACCATCCCGCGCGCTGCAACGTGCCGCTCGGCGACTGGCAACCGCGCGCCGCCGTCGAGGCGGCGCTTCAGCTCAAGGGCTGGACCGTTCTGTCGGTCCGCTCCGACGACGGCTGCTACAAGGTGAAGGTCAGGACCGAGACGGGCGAAAAGCGCCGCGTCCAGCTCGACCCAAAGACGCTGGAACCGGTGGACGAGGAAGACTGAGCGGCAGCCCATCTCCAACCCTCGAGGGATTTGCGGGACGTTTTCGACAGTCCGCGTCACCCCAGCGCGCGAAGAATCTCGGCGGCCCTCGGCATGCGCGCAAGGCTCGCCTCCAGCCGCTCCCGCCAGCGGGGGCCACGCGAAAGCGCATCTTCATAGGCTTCGCGCAGATCCTCAGGCCGGTCTTCGGCAAGGATTTCGATCAGGAACGCCGCCTGCCCACGGTCCTTGCGGGATTTGGCTTGATCGGGGCCGCCCTGGCGGCGGTCGGCGACGATCAATTTGTGGATCGCGAAGCGCTCGGGTCGCGGAATCTGCACCAGCACACCCGATCGATAGAGCGCGACCGCGGGGATGGGCTCGGCGATCAGAAAGTTCAGATAGTTGAGGGCCTGCGCACTCACCCCCAAAGCCGGCAGCGGCTTGACCCTCTCGTCACCAAAGGCCGGCGTCAGAAACTCGACCATCGCCGCGCCGCGACTTTGCCGCCATTTCCACACCTGCCGATCCGCCACCCCCGGCACCGGGTCGAACTTCAACGCCTGCAAGATGTCGCCCGGGTTCTCTTCGACCTCGTCACCTAGCGCCACCGAAAGCCGCTCGAAACTTGCAAAGTCGATATCGCCGGTCTGTGCCAGCTCTTCGGAATCGAAACGAACCCCCAGGTCGCCCTGCAGGAGGGCATAGGCGGCGGTGCCCACGAGCGTACCGCCCAGCCGGAAGACTCCGGCACGGGCAAAAGCCAGAAGCAAGGAACCGGTGTCGCGGTCGGTGGCCATGAACCCTTCGGCGCGCAATACACGGGCCAGCCGCGCCATCGTCTTGCGGCGTTCCTCCCCCTCGGCCCTCAGCTCGGCGGCACGGCTCAGGCGCGCGCGCAACTCGGGCGTCCCCTCCCCGAGGTATCGGCTCTTCATCTCGGTGCCGATCCGGAACTTGTCGTAAAGGTAGATCCGCCCATTGCGCGACCGCTCTTCGATGCTGCCGATCAGCTCCGAAGCGAACTCATCGAGATGAAGCCGCAGCAAATCCTGATAGGCGACTTGCGCGGCTCGGGAATGGGATACGACGGTCATCGGGCACCTCTGTGTGCATCAATTATGATTTTGCTGCACACAGAGAGCAAGTGTGCAGCAATAAAAATTTTGATGCACACAAACCGGCCATCCCAAATGTGGGGACCTGGCTCCTAGAGGATCCACATCCTTCGCCATGGCCATGCGGACTTGATGCCCTCTCCGCTTCCGTGCGATTGCTGACCACCGCGAGATTGCGAGACGCGCTTGACGGTGGTTTTGTCGACCACCGTCGTGGTTTTGAACAGTGGTGTGAGGACGGTCTTTTGACGAGCTTTCGAGTGTTCCGCGTCGCGCTTGGGCGTGCATCCAAAACCTTTTCGGCCCTGCTGCCGGCTTCCCTCCTCCTCCTCGCCTCCCCCGCTTTCGCCTCCACCGGCGGCCACGGCCTTGACGGCGCCTCGCTCGGGGTGATCTGGGCGGTGCCCTTCGTCGGCATACTCCTGTCGATCGCCCTGTTCCCGCTTCTGGCGCCGCATGTCTGGCACCACCACTTCGGCAAGATCGCCGCCGCCTGGGCGCTGGCCTTCGTGGCTCCCTTCACGCTTCTCCATGGCGGGGCCGTCGTCGAGCCGCTGGCCGAGACGGTGCTGCTCGACTACCTGCCCTTCGTCATCCTGCTCGGGGCGCTGTTCACAATTGCCGGCGGCATTCTCATCACCGGCAACCTGCACGGCTCGCCGAAGACCAATCTGGCTCTCCTCGCCATCGGCACGCTGCTCGCCTCGTTGGTCGGCACCACCGGCGCCTCCATGGTGATGATCCGGCCGCTGCTGCGCGCCAACGACGGCCGGCGGCACAACGTCCACGTCGTCATCTTCTTCATCTTCCTGGTGTCCAACATCGGCGGCTCGCTCACCCCGCTCGGCGATCCGCCGCTGTTCCTCGGCTACCTGCGCGGCGTCGGCTTCTTCTGGACCACGGTGCACATGCTGAAGGAAACGGGCTTTGCCGCCGTGATCCTGCTGGCGCTGTTCTACCTGATCGACAGCAGGCTCTACCGCAACGACGCCGACTTCCGCGGCAAGTTCGACCCGACGCCCGACACCGGCCGCGTCGGTGTCGAAGGGCGGTTCAACATCGCGCTTCTGATGGTGGTGGTCGCCGCCGTGCTGCTGTCGGGCTCGTGGAAGCCGGGCATCGGCTTCCACGTGTTCGGCGTCGAGGTGGAGCTGCAGAACCTCTCCCGCGACGTGATCCTGATCGCCGCCGCCGCCGCCTCGCTAAGGCTGACGCCGAAGGCGCTGCGCATCCGCAACGGCTTCGAATGGGGGCCGATCCTGGAAGTGGCCAAGCTGTTCGCCGGCATCTTCGTGACGATCATTCCGGTGCTCGCCATGCTGAGGGCCGCCCATGAGGGCGCCTTCGCGCCGCTGGTCAGCCTCGTCACCGCCGCCGACGGCACGCCGGTCAACGCCATGTACTTCTGGGCGACCGGCCTTCTGTCGTCCTTCCTCGACAACGCGCCGACCTACCTCGTCTTCTTCAACCTGGCCGGCGGCGACCCGCAGCACCTGATGGGCGAGATGTCGACGACGCTGGTGGCGATCTCGGCCGGCGCCGTGTTCATGGGCGCCAACAGCTACATCGGCAATGCGCCCAACTTCATGGTCAAGTCGATCGCCGAGGGATCGGGCGTCAAGATGCCCTCCTTCTTCGGCTACCTCGCCTGGTCCTTCGGCATCCTGGTGCCGCTGTTCCTGATCATGACCTGGCTGTTCTTCGCCTGATTGCCAGTGAGACACCGCTCCAGAAGTCACCCCGGAAATTCGCTCCGGCGAGTCGGCTGGCGTGGCTTTTGAGAACCGGAGCGGAGCGGACATTGAGGTCCGTGAGCACCGGAAGCGCAGAAAGTCGCGTCAGACGGCCGCCGGAGTAGAATTTACGCCTACATCAGGAGGTTGGGCAGGAAGAGAGATATCTGCGGGAACAGGATCAGGATCGCGACGAGGATCAGGATGGTCGCGATGTGCGGCAGCGCCTCGACGAGATACTCGTCGATGGTGCAGTCGAGAAGGCCGCAGACGGTGAACATGGCGACGCCGACCGGCGGCGTCATGCCACCGAAGGTGACCATGGTCATCATGACGATGCCGAAATGCACCGGGTCGACGCCGAGCTGCAGCACGATGGGCAGGAAGATCGGCGTGAGCAGCAGCACCAGCACCGTCGCCTCGATGAAGCAGCCGGCGATCAAGAGGAAGACGACGATCAGCAGCAGGATCACCGTCGGGTTCTGCGTCAGGCTGAGCATGCCGCCGGCTATGGCCTGCGGCGCCTGATCGAAGATGATCGCATAGCCCACCATGCCCGAGAACATGATGATCAGCACGATCAGGCCGTTGTCGATCACCCCGTGCAGCAGCGCCTCCATGGCGCCCTGCCACGTCAGCTCGCGGTGGAACAGCACGCCCACCACCACCGCGTAGACGACGGCGAAGGCGCCGACTTCCGACGGCGTGAACACGCCGCTGCGGATGGAGACGAGCAGCGCCACCGGGAAGAACAGCGCCCACTTGGCGTCCCAAACGGCGCTGCCGACGGCCTTCCAGCTCGGCCGGCTGGCGGTGGCCGAGCGGTAGCCGCGCTTGCGCGACACCATCCACACCGTGAACATCAGGCCGGCCATCATCATCAGGCCGGGAATGACGCCGGCCAGGAACAGCCGGCCGATGGAGACGTTGCCGACGAAGCCGTAGAGGATCAGCCCGAGGCTCGGCGGGATGGTGGCGGTGATCAGCGAGCCCACGGCGATGGTGGCGGCGGTGAAGCCCTTGGAATAGCCGTTGCGCACCAGATCCGGGCCGAGGATGCGCGCTTCCATGGCGGCATCGGCGACGGCCGAACCGGAGACGCCGCCCATCAGCGTCGACAGCACGATGCACACCTGCGCCATGCCGCCCGACATCCAGGAGACCAGCACCTCCGAACATCGGATCAGCCGCGAGGTGATGCCCGTCTTGTTCATCATGTGCCCGGCCAGCACGAAGAAGGGCACGGCGAGCAGCGGGAAGCTCTGCGAAGCCGAGGCCACCTGCTGCACGCCGATCGACGCCGGCATCACCTGGGATATGGCGAAGAAGGAAAAGCCGGAGATGCCGATGGCAAAGGCCACCGGCGCCCCGACGATGAGAAGCCCGAAGAACAGGCCGATCAGAAGCAGCATTTCGCCGGTCATAGTTCGCTCTCCCCGGCGGCGGCCAGCGCCTCGTCCTTGGATCGGGTGGGCGTGAACACGAGAACGGGCCGGCCGGTGGCGGTGCGGATCGCCTCGATGAGCTGGCCCGACAGCGTGATGGCCAGGAGCAGGCAGCCGATGGGAACGGCGGCCGTGACATAGGCATAGCTGATGCCGCTGTCGCCGAACTGCCGTTCCAGGTTCAGCATCACCAGCTTGTAGCCGAGGTAGCTGAGCGACAGCAGAAAGACGAGGATCACCGCGCCGGTGGCGATGTCGAGGTAGACCCGCTGGCGGGGCGGAATCCAGCGCACGAACAGGTCGACGGCGATCAGGCCGCGCTTGCGCATCGCCATGTCGGCGCCGATGAACGAGGCCCAGACGAACAGCAGCTGCGCCACGTCCATCGACCATACGAGCGGATATCCGAACCAGCGCATGACGCCGGCCATGAAGACGAGTCCGACCATGGCCGCGAGCAGAACTCGCGCCACGACGGACTCCACGCGCATGATCGCTGAGGACATGACGCAGGCTCCGGAAAGGTCAGGGCATCGGACCCGAAAGGACGAAATCGGGCTTTGGAAAATCCGATGCGGCAACGAGGGGGCAGGATCGCCGCGCCTCCGTCAGGACACGCAGCGATCCGGGCATTACTCGGCGAGAATGGCGTCGACCTGCTTCTTGAGATCGGTGTAGCCGAGCTTCTCGTAGACGCCCGCCGTCGCTTCCTTGAACGGCGTGACGTCGATTTCGTTGATGGTCATGCCGGCGGCCGCCATCTTGGCCTCAAGGTCGACCAGCGCCGCCTCGGTGCCGTGCGAGGCGACATCGCCGGCCTTCAGCGATTCTTCCTTGAGGATGGTCTGCAGGTCGGCCGGCAGCGCGTCGAACCAGGCGGCCGAGGTGACGAGACCGGTGATCAGGTTGAAGTGGCCGGTCTTGGTCAGGTACTTGGTCACCTCGTAGAGGCGCGAGCCGTAGGCGGCGGGATCCTGCGCCTCGACGGCGTCGATCACCTGCGTCTGCAAGGCCGAGTAGACGTCGGCCCAGGCCATCGGCGCCGGCGTCGCGCCCATCGCCTTGACGGTTTCGGTCCAGACGGGCGCGCCCGGCGTGCGCATGCGGATGCCCTCAAGATCGGCCGGCACCTTGATCGGCTTGTTGGTGAGCAGATGCCGTTCCCCCTGCCACCAATTGAACGACAGCACCTGCAACTGGGCGCCGTCGTGCAGCTTCTTGGCCATGTCGTCGAGCAACGGTGAGGTCACCACCTTGCGGATGCCGTCGTAGCCCGAGGCGAGATAGGGACCGGACAGGACGCCGAAATCCTTGACGAACACGGCGAGGCGACCGCCGTCGACCACCACGGCATTGCCGGCGCCGGCGCGCGCCTGCTCCAGCACGTCCTCGTCCTTGCCGAGCTGCGAGCCGGGGAACAGGCGGATGGCGAGCCGGCCTTCCGACCGCGCCTCGACGTTCTTCTGCAACTCCTCGAGGCCCTTGTAGAGCGGGTCGGAGGTGGTCAGCGCGGTGTTGACGTTGAGCGTGTAGTCGGCAGCCGAGGCAACGCCGAGCGACGAGACGGCAAGGGCCATCCCGCAGGCAGCCGTCAATGCGGCCCGAGACAGAAATCCCATGGGTTCCTCCCAAGAAGACGAGGGCGCCATTCCTCCATGCGCCTCGTTGACGAGTAGTATGGTAGACGTCTAGAATGGCATCGGCAATCAAAAACTGAGGCCGGCAGCGGCCCGATGGAAACAACGTGGATTGCCGGGTGGAGAGGCGCTCGCAGCCAGCAAACGACATCGCCGGTCCATTGGATACTGGGCGGCGAGGTGAAAACCGTGTTTGCTGTCAATCGGCAAAGCGAGTGTCTCGCCTCGATCGACGGGGCGGGACCCTATGGGAGGTATTTCGAATGTCCGAGGCGATAGGCCAGTTCACCCTGCACCCCGACCGGCTGTTTCCGGCCGATCCGACGACGCGCGCCATCGCCCGCGACCTCTATGCCGGCGTGGCGACGCTGCCGATCATCAGCCCGCACGGCCACACCGACCCCGCCTGGTTCGCCGACGACCAGCCCTTTTCCGATCCCGCCAGCCTGTTCGTCATCCCCGACCACTACGTCCACCGAATGCTCTATTCACAGGGCATCCGGCCCGAACAGGTGGGCGTGCCCCGGCTCGACGGCGGCCCGGCGGAAACCGACAAGCGCAAGATCTGGCGCCTCCTCGCCGAGAACTTCCACCTCTATCGCGGCACCCCGTCCTATCTGTGGCTGACCCACGCCTTGCAGACGGTGTTCGGCATCGCTGAGGCGCCATCGAAAGACAACGCTGACCGGCTCTACGACACCATCGACGCCGCGCTGAAGACGCCGGAGTTCCGGCCGCGCGCCCTCTTCGAGCGCTTCAACATCGAGGTGATCGCCACCACCGAAAGCCCGCTCGACGACCTGCGCCACCACCGCAAGATCCGCGAGAGCGGCTGGAAGGGCCGCGTCGTCACCGCCTTCCGGCCCGACGCCGTCGTCGACCCAGCCTTCCCCGGCTTTGCCGACAATCTTGAGGTGCTCGGCCGCCTCACCGGCCACGACACCGCGACCTACAAGGGCTATCTCGCCGCGCTCGCCGACCGTCGCCGCTACTTCATGGAGGTGGGCGGCGCCACGTCGACCGACCACGGCCACCCGACCGCCCGCACCGCCGACCTCCGGGCGGAAGACGCCGCCGCCCTCTACGCCCGCGTCCGCACGGGCGGCGCTTCGGCCGAGGAGGCCGAGCTGTTCCGCGCCCAGATGCTGACGGAAATGGCAGAGATGTCCACCGTCGACGGGTTGGTCATGCAGATCCACCCCGGCGCCCGCCGCGACCACAACCCGGAAATCTTCCGCGCCTTCGGCAAGGACAAGGGCGCCGACATTCCCGGCCCCACCGGCTATGTCGAGGAGCTGCGGCCGCTGCTCGCCCGCTTCGGCAACCGCGCCGACCTCACCATCATCGTGTTCACGCTCGACGAGACGGTCTATGCGCGCGAGCTGGCGCCGCTCGCCGGCCACTACCCCGCGCTGAAGCTCGGCCCGGCCTGGTGGTTCCACGACAGCCCCGAGGGCATGCGCCGCTATCGCGAGCAAATGACGGAGACGGCCGGCTTCTACAACACCGTCGGTTTCAACGACGACACCCGCGCCTTCCTGTCGATTCCCGCCCGCCATGACGTCGCCCGCCGCGTCGACTGCGCCTTCCTCGCCCGCCTCGTCGCCGAGCATCGCCTCGGCCTCGACGACGCGCACGCGGTGGCCCACGACCTCGCCTATCGCCTCGCCAAGACGGCCTATCGGCTCTGACCGGGGAGATGAACGACATGTCCGATCCGACACCCGCCGCCGACCGCCTCGGCACCGCCCGCCTCGCCACCCTGCCCGCCGCCGTCGCCCGCCCCGGCTACGACCGCTCCAAGGTGACGCCCGGCATCGTTCACCTGGGGCTCGGCGCCTTTTCCCGCGCCCACCTCGGCGTCTACACCGACGACGTGCTGGCGTCCGGCGCCACCGACTGGGGCATCGTCGGCGTCAACTTGCGCTCGCCCGCCATCGTCGACGCCCTGAAGCCGCAGGATGGGCTCTACACCCTGCTCTGCCGCGAGAACGGCGACGACAGGCTCCGCGTGATCGGCGCCTTCCTCGACGTGATGAATGCCGCCACCGAGCTCGACGCCGTGCTCGAGGCGATGGCAAAGCCCGAGATCCGGGTCGTCACCATCACCGTCACCGAGAAGGGCTACTGCCACGATCCCGCCACGGGCCGCCTCAACGAGGCGCATCCGATGGTGACGGCAGACCTTGCCGACCCCATGCGTCCCCGCAGCCTGCCGGGCCTGATCGTCGAGGCGCTGCGTCGGCGACGGGATGCCGGCGTGCCGCCGTTCACCGTGCTCTCCTGCGACAACCTGCCACAGAATGGCAGGATCACGCGGGCCGTGGTCGCCCGCTTCGCCCAGTTGCGCGACGCCGACCTCGGCCGCTACGTCGCCGATGGAGTCGCCTTCCCCTCCTCCATGGTCGATCGCATCACGCCGGCCACCAAGGACGCGGACCGGGCCACCGTCGCCGCCGGCCTCGGCCTCAATGATGCCTGGCCGGTGGTGGCCGAACCCTTCCGCCAATGGGTGATCGAGGACCGCTTCCCGACCGGCCGACCGGCCTGGGAGAGCGCCGGCGCCATCCTGACTGACGACGTCCATCCCTTCGAGACGATGAAGCTGCGCTGCCTCAACGGCGCCCATTCGACGCTCGCCTACCTCTCGGTGCTCGGCGGCATCGAGACGGTGGCCGAGGCCATGGCCGATCCGCTGTTGCCCAAGGTGATCCGCCAGCTGTGGGACGACGACATCATCCCCACCGTGCCGCCGGTACCGGGCACCGACGTGGCCGCCTACACCCGCGACCTCGAAGCGCGCTTCCGCAATCCGGGCATCCGCCACCTCACCTTGCAGATCTCGTCCGACGGGTCGCAGAAGCTCGGTCCGCGCCTGCTTGCGCCGGCCGCCGAGCGCATCGCCGTGAAGAACGCGCCAAGGGTGGTGCCGCTGACGGTGGCCGCCTGGATGGCCTTCCTGCGCCAGGGCGACGACCAGGGCCGCGCATGGCTGGTGGCCGACCCGATGGCCGCCCGCCTGACGGCCATCGCCCGGGAGCACAAGGACGACCCGGCGGCGCTGGCCGACGCGCTGTTCGCGGTCGGCGAGATCTTCCCGCCCGTCATTGCCGGCGACGCGCCGTTCCGCAAGGCGACGACGCAGCACCTCAGAAGCCTGCTCGACCGCGGCCTCGCCGCCACGCTCACCGCCTTCCTGTTCCGATGATTTCGGCCCACCGTTTCCCTGGAGGATTCCCACAATGAAAGAGACCTGGCGCTGGTTCGGCCCCGATGATCCCGTCAGCCTTCAGAAGGCCCGGCAGGCCGGCGCCACCGGCATCGTCACCGCCCTTCATCACATGAACCAGGGCCAGGTTTGGACGGTGGACGAGATCGAGAAGCGCAAGGCCGAGGTGGAGGCCGCCGGCCTCACCTGGTCGGTGGTCGAGAGCATCGGCGTCGGCGAGGAGATCAAGACCCGCACCGGCAACTACCGGGAGAAGATCGACAACTACAAGCAGTCGATCCGCAACGTCGCCCGCTCCGGCGTCAAGACCATCTGCTACAACTTCATGGTCATCACCGACTGGAGCCGCACCAACCTGATGTTCCGCCTGCCGAACGGCGGCTACGCGCTCCGCTACGACAAGGTGGATTTCGCCGCCTACGACCTGTTCGTGCTGAAGCGGCGCGGGGCGGAGGTGGACTACACCGAGGCCGAGATCGCCGCCGCCAAGGCGCGGCTCGCCGCCAAGAGCGAGGCCGAGGTGGCCGAGCTCGAACGCAACCTGATCGACTGGCTGCCGGCCCGCGACTTCGCCTACACCCGCGACAGCTTCCGCGACATGCTCGGTCTCTATTCGGAGATCGGCGTCGAGGATCTGCGCGCCAACCTCGTGGAGTTCCTCAGCGAAATCACCCCGGTGGCCGAGGAGGAAGGCGCCCGCCTCTGCATCCATGCCGACGACCCGTCCTTCCCGATCTTCGGCCTGCCGCGCGTCATGTCGACGGCCGACGACGTGAGGAAGATGTTCGCGGCAGTGCCTCAGGAGGCCTGCGGCCTGACGCTCTGCACCGGCTCCTTCGGCTCCAACACCAGGAACGACCTCGTCGCCATGGCGAACGAGTTCGGACCGCGCATCCACTTCGTCCACCTCCGCAACGTCACCCACGAGGCGGACGGCTCGTTCTACGAGGCCGACCATCTCGGCGGCGACACCGACCTGATCGGCGTGGCAGCGGCGATCCTGACCGAGGAAGAGCGGCGCCGCTCCATCGGCCGCGCCGATGCCGAGATTCCCTTCCGGCCCGACCACGGCCACCTGATGGGCGACGACATCGGCCAGAAATCCAACCCCGGCTATTCCTTCGTCGGCCGCCTCAAGGGCCTCGCTGAACTGCGCGGCGCCATCAAGACCATCGAAGCCTTCCGGAGCGGCCGCGTCTCCTGACGCTGAGCCGCCGATTCGAGCCTTCCTGATCGGGGCGGATGCCCGGCAACCTCGCTGGCATCCGCCCCTTTTTCGTAACCGGTCGAAACTTAGCGAATCGACTAAGTTTTCACTTGCACCCACATCGGCGATCGGCAATAGTTAGCAACATGACTAAGCATGATCCCGATCTCTCCCTGCTCTTCCATGCGCTGGCCGACGCCACCCGCCGGTCGATCCTGACCCGCCTCGCCGAAACGCCGGCACGGGTCACCGACCTCGCCGGGCCCACCGGCCTCAGGCTGCCCACGGTGATGCGGCACCTTGCCGTGCTGGAGGAAGCCGGGCTGATCGTCACCTCCAAGGACGGTCGCATCCGCACCTGCGCCATCGTGCCCGAGGCCATGGAACCGGCCCGGACATGGATGGACGACCAGCGAGCCATCTGGGAAGGCCGCCTCGACCGGCTGAACGCCTATGTGATGAACGTGATGAAGGAGCGCGCAGAATGACACCGAGCACCGATCATGCAATGCACGACGCGACGAAGGGACGCTTCGCGACGCTGACCTTCGAGCGTCAGGTGGCCGCGCCGCCCTCGATCCTCTGGCAGGCCTGGACGGCCCCGGCGGCGCGGGCCGTCTGGGCCGCCCCGTCACCGACGGTCACCGTGGAGTTCATCGAGGCCGACACCCGGGTGGGCGGGCGCGAGATATCGCTCTGCAAGGTGGCGGGACAGCCGGACATTCGCTGCGAGTCCGGCTGGCTGGAGCTGCGGCCGGCGGCGCGCAGCGTCAACTACGAGGTGATCTCCTCGGAGGGCGTCACGCAGTCGGCGGCGCTGGTGACGGCCGAGATATCGGGCACCAACGATAACAGCCGTCTGGTGGTCACCGTGCAACTGTCCTCGCTGGCCGAAGACATGGAGGCCGGCTACCGGCAGGGCTTCGGCGCCGGCCTCGACAATCTCGTCGGCGTCGCCCAGCGCACCATGATCCTCCAGCGGGTGATCAAGGCGCCGCGCAGCGTCGTCTGGGGCGCCTGGATGAACGTGGAGGCGCTGCCGCAATGGTGGGGGCCGGACGGCTTTTCCTGCCGCACCAAGCGGATCGACCTCAGGACCGGCGGCGAGTGGGTGTTCGACATGATCGGGCCGGACGGCCACGTCTACCCCAACCACCATCTCTATCACGACGTCCGCCGCGAGGAGCGGTTCGGCTACACGTTGCTCTGGGGCGAGAACGGCCCCAAGCACGCCGACGCCTGGGCCTCGTTCGAGGACGAGGACGGGGCGACCAGAGTGACGCTCGGCATGGTCTTCACCACTGCCGCCGAGTTCCAGGAGGCCAAGGGCTTCGGCGCCATCGAGCTGGGATTGCAGACGCTGGGCAAGCTGGACCGCTTCATCGCCTCCCGCTGACGGCGCCCGACGCCACCCTATCGCCCGAGATTGGTGCCGGTGGCGAACCGGCGCCGCCCCTTGCCTGCACAATGGCAACGTTGCAAAAAGACTTTCGTGAAAACAAGGAGATAGAACGGCCGGGCACGCCCCCGTTTCACCTGAATATGGCTGGACAGCCGGCGCGGAGGTATGCCATGGTAGTATCTCACTCGGAGATACGAACGTGCCGCCAACTGCCGCCGCCGGTTATGAGCTCGACCCCAAGCTGCCCATCGGCGCCCAGGTCTATGGCCTCTTGAAGCGGATGATCATCGGCCTCGTCTTCAAGCCCAACGAGGCCCTGAGCGAGAAGGAACTGGCCGTCCGCCTCGGCGTCAGCCGCACCCCGGTGCGCGAGGCCTTGATCCGCCTCGCCGACGAAACGCTGGTCGACGTCTTCCCCCAGCGCGGCACCGTCGTCTCTCCCATTCGCGTCGCCGAGGTGATGGAGGCGCAGTTCCTGCGCGAGGCGCTGGAAGCCGCCGTCGCCCGCCGCGCCGCCGAACAGCCCTCGGCCACCCTGATCCGCGACCTCTCGCGCCTGATCGACGACCAGCACCGCGCCGCCAACGCCGGCTCGCCGGAAGACTACATGCCGCTCGACGAGGCCTTCCACCGGGCGATCAGCGAAGGCACCGGCCTGCCCCGTTCCTGGCGTCTCATCCAGAGCGTCAAGGGCCAGATGGACCGCGTCCGCTTCCTGAGCCTGCCCAACAAGGCGCACATGCTGCTGCTCACCGAACAGCACGCCGAAATCTTCAAGGCCATCGAAACCCACGACCCCAACCGCGCCGAAGCCGCCATGCGCCACCACCTCAAGGAAGTCCTGAAGACCATCCACGAACTGGCCGCGGAAATGCCGGCGATCTTCGCGTGAGGGGATGGAGGCTGTCTCGGTTCGCGCCGAAACGTCTGAGTTCGTCCATCTGGGCGACGATCGGCGGAGCATAACCGAATACCCGCTCAGGAACGGGTTGCGGTTGATAAGCGCGCGCGCCCGATTGTCGCGATGCTGATGATCGAAGAGTATGTCCGCTTGCTCGATAGTCGGCGGCGGCACTGCGATTTATGCCGAGGTGAGACAAGCAAAACGGGAATGGCTAGCGGCGAGCTCAACTGGATCGGCAACTTCATAGGAGCATCGCCGATGACGTGTTGCGAGGCCTCCATGTTCGCGGCCAGGACTGATGACGAGGAGATAGCCGCCTGACGACGCCGGTTCCCGCCAATCCGAAGATCTACCACATCACCCACGTCGACAATCTTGCCTCGATTGTCGCCGACGGATGCGTGTGGCCGGACTCGGTGATGGCAAAGCGGGCGGATACCGCCGTTATCGGCAATGGCGAGATCAAGGCCGATCGGCTGCACTTGCCCGTCGCGTGTCACGCCGGCACCAGTGTCGGCGATTACGTGCCCTTCTACTTCTGCCCTCGCTCCGTAATGCTCTATGTCATTTCGAAGCGGAATCATCCCAATGTTGCCTATCAGGATGGGCAAGGTTCGGTCGTGCATCTGATGGCCGACATGCGCGAGGTGGTCGAGTGGGCTGAGGAAAACAGGCGGCGCTGGGCGTTCACCGACATCAACGCGGCCAACCGCGCTGCGGATTTTTACGGCGACCTGGCGATGCTCGACCAACTGAACTGGGACGCCATCCATGCGCAGAGTTGGGTTTCCTGCCGCGATCACAAGATGGCTGAGTTTCTGATGCACCAGAGCTTCCCGTGGGAGCTCGTCAAGGGTATCGGAGTTCATTCGGAGAGAGTGGGAGCGCTGGTTGTCGCGACAATTGGCAAGGCAGCGCATCGACCGACGGTGAAGGTAAAACCGGACTGGTACTATTGAGGGAGGATGGCGATGATTGAGTTCAAGACAGGCGACATTCTCCAGGCGGACGTGGAAGCGCTCGTCAACACGGTGAATTGCGTCGGCGTCATGGGGCGAGGCATCGCCCTGCAGTTCAAGAACGATTTCCCTGAGAACTTCAGGGCCTACGAGGCCGCCTGCGCGCGCAATGAAGTGCAGCCGGGCCGGATGTTCGTGTTCGAGACGCGGACCATGACCAATCCGAAGTTCATCATCAATTTTCCGACCAAGCGTCATTGGCGCGGCAAAAGCCGGATGGAGGATATCGATTCCGGCCTGAAGGCCCTCGTCGCGGAAATCCGTGGTCGCGGCATTCGTTCGATCGCCATCCCGCCGCTCGGCAGCGGCCTCGGAGGCCTCGACTGGTCGGAGGTGCGCCCACGCATCATCGAAGCCCTGCGCGACCTCGACGATCTCGACGTGATCATCTTCGAACCGAACAGCGGGCCGGTCGCCACGAAGTCGCGCGACGTGCCCGACATGACACCGGGTCGCGCCGCCCTCGTCGCGCTGGTGCAGCGCTATCTCGGCGGCTTGATGGATCCGTTTGTGACGCTGCTCGAAATCCACAAGCTCATGTATTTCATGCAGGAAGCGGGCGAACCGCTCCGCCTCAGATATGCCAAGGCGCCCTACGGCCCCTATGCCGAGAACCTGCGTCACGTTCTGCGCGCCGTCGAAGGCCATCTCGTAACGGGCTATGCCGATGGCGGAGATGCTCCCGACAAGCAGATCGAACTGGTGCCCGGAGCGGTAAAGGATGCGGAAGCCTTCCTCGCCGACAAAGGCGAGACGGTTGCCCGGTTCGACCGCGTCGCCGACCTTGTCGAGGGCTTCGAAACGCCATTCGGCCTCGAACTGCTCGCGACAGTTCATTGGGTGGTGAAGAACGAGCAAGCTGCCACCGCCGACGAGGCGACGATTCGGGTCCACGCCTGGAACGACCGCAAAAAGCGGTTCTCGCCCCGCCAGATCGGCATCGCCTTCGACACCCTCAGCGCCAAGGGCTGGATTGCCGCCGCGTGAGCAGCGGCGCCTCGGAAAAGGGCCCTGAGACCTTAATCATCGCCGATGATGACGAACCGCTGGGCGGGGACTGCATGGCCACGAGATTTCCCCAATAAGCCAGAGCCGCTCGCCGGATGCACGACTGGCGCCGGCTACGCGGCGACGGCTTTCCTGAGGTCCAGGCGGAAATGCCCCGGGCCGACCTCGTCGAACAGCACGGTATCGCCGACGGCGGCGCCGGTGCTCTCGAAGAAGCTCTTCACGAAGTCCCGTTCGCGAATGAACTTGCGCGGGCGCCCATGGCGCGACTTGGGAATCTCCGCCGTGACCTTGAGGCTCTTGTAGTCGAGGCGGATCGCCCTCGGCGGCTTGGCCGGCACGCCCTCCACCTCCTCCGTCAAACGCCCGAGAACGGCCGTGATGTAGATGTGGAAATTCTTGAGGTTCCCCTCGGTCAGCTGGCTCTCGTAAACGGGCATGCTCTGTCTTCCTGGCTGTCGCCGGCTTGGTGCCGCGCCCATTCGGCGCGAGTGCGGTCGAGCAGGAGTCTGGCGGGTTGGTCGTTCGGATACCGGAGGACCGCCATGAAAGCCAGGGCAAGCGCCGCCACGGCTCAAGCGACCGGGCGGATATAGTAGCACGCCAAGGCCGGTGAGCGAGGGGATGCGGTAAATTTCGGTCGGCACTGCAAGGTGCCCCTACCCCGCCACCCAAGGCGGGCAAGCGCCACTTGGACCCTTCGTCAGCGCTCGCTTTCGGGCGTCGACACCAGCCAGGCGGCGGCGCTCTCGCCAATCGGCGGCGAGCCCCGCGCGGTGAAACACGGGACGACGTTGGCGATCTGGGGCAACGGCGGCGCGCCGCTGTTGGTGAGGATGATCGAAAGGGTGATGGTGCTGCAGCCAAGCTGCTCCGCTTCGTGGACGACGGTGGTATTGCATGAGGACGAAAGGCCGCATTGCGGCCGATGCGACGGCTCATCATGGGAACCGACGTCGAGAAACCAGACTTCCCAAACGGTTATCGGCGCGTCATCCGCGTAAGCGCGTAGTTGACTCGCCTGCCCGCCATCCACCATGCATTGAACATGCGAATGAGATGCAAAAATGATCTGCGGCCGGCCATCCTGCCGTTGTCTGTTCTGGCGGTCTGGCTGATCGCCTCCTCGGCCGGTTTGACCAACGCCTACCTGCTGCCCTCGCCGGGGCGTATCGCCGAGGCGGCCGGCGAGCTTCTGGCCGACGGCGAGCTGCTCCGGCACATTGCCGCCAGCCTGTGGCGCGTGCTGTTCGGCTTTGCCCTCACCGCCCTCCTCGCGCTGCCGCTGGCCTTTCTCACCGGCATCTTCGCGCCACTCGGCGGCTATCTCAGCTGGATTCTCGAGGCGCTGCGCGTCACGCCGCCCTTGGCGCTGGTGCCGCTCCTGATTCTCTGGCTCGGCATCGGCGAGGCGTCGAAGCTGACCATCGTCGTGCTGGCGAGCTTCTTCCCCGTTTACATGAACGCCCTCGCCGGCATCCGCGAGGCCGACGGCAAGCTGATCGAACTTGCCCGTACCCTCGACCTCACCCGCCGCGAGACGGCGCTGCACGTGCTGCTGCCGTCGGCGCTGCCCGGCATCGTCAACGGTCTCCGGCTCGGCTTCGGCTACAGCTGGCGGGCGCTGGTCGGCGCCGAACTGGTCGCCGCCTCGGCCGGCCTCGGCTACCTGATCATCGACGCCAGCGAAATGGCCCGCACCGACCGCGTCTTCGTCGGCATCTTCGCCATCGCCGCGCTCGGCGCCCTGACCGACTGGCTGTTCCGCCGCGCCGCCGCCCGGCTGATGCCCTGGCGCGCCGACGCCGGCCGCGTCAGCGGACTGGAGGGCTGACGCCGTGTACGGCCTGACCATCACCGGCCTCCGTCGCCGCTTCGACATCTCCGGCCGCTCGATCGACGCGCTGGACGGCATCGACCTCACCATCACTTCGGGCGAGCTTCTGGCCGTGGTCGGCCACAGCGGCTGCGGCAAGACCACGCTCTTGCACCACGTCGCCGGGCTGCAACGCGCCGATGCCGGCACGATCGCCTTCGAGGGCGCCGATGGGCCGGCCGCCAGCGCCCGCTTCGGCATGGTGTTCCAGGAGCCGCGCCTGATGCCGTGGAAGACGGTGCGCGGCAACCTCGAACTGGCCCTGAAGCGCATCGCCAGCGGCGCCGAGGCCGACCGCCGCATCGCCGATGCGCTGGAAACCGTCGGCCTTGCCGCCTTCGCCGACGCCTGGCCGCACCAGCTGTCCGGCGGCATGGCGCAGCGCGTGTCGCTGGCCCGCGCCCTCTGCCGCGATCCGGACATCCTGCTGCTGGACGAACCGTTCGGTGCCCTCGACGCACTGACGCGCAGCCGCATTCATGGCGAGTTCGCCGCCATCCGGCTGCGCCGCCCGCTGACCACCATCCTGGTCACCCATGACATCGCCGAAGCCGTGCGCCTTGCCGACCGCGTCGCCATCATGCAGGCCGGGCGCCTCACCGCCATCTTCGACATCGACCTTCCCCACCCCCGCCCGTTGGCGGCGCCCGGCCTTGCCGAACAGGTGGCCACCATCACCGCCGCCGTTCTCGGCGACACCATTTCCCAAGCATAATCAACCACTCAGGAGAAACGCTCATGCTGAGATCGCTCGTCCGTTCCGTCGCCGCCGTGGCCATGGCCGCCCTTTGGGCCGGCAGCAGCTTCGCCGCCGAGCCGCTGAAGGAAATCAACATCTCCTACGTGGAATCGCCCTTCAACCTGCAGACCATCGTCATGCGCAAGCAGGAACTCTTGGAGAAGGAGTTCGCCGCCGACGGCGTCAAGATCAACTGGCACAACATCACCTCCGGCGCCCAGCAGACCCAGGCGATGGCCGCCGGCTCGCTCGACATCGGCGGAGTCATGAACACCACCTCGGTGCTGCTCGCCAATGCCGGCGGCAACCCGGTGCTGATCGCCGCCGGCGTCAGCCGCCCGGCCGAGACCTTCGCCATCCTCGGCAAGGCCGGCGGCCCGAAGACCATCGAAGAGCTGAAGGGCAAGCAGGTGGTCGGCCCGCGCGGCACCGTCCTGCATCAGCTCCTGGCGGCGGCGCTCGCCTCCAAGGGCATGAGCCTTTCCGACGTCGAGTTCATCGGCATGGACCTGCCCAAGTCTCAGGCCGCCCTCGTCGCCGGCCAGACCGACGCGGCGCTGCTCGCCGCCAGCCTGAAGATCAAGGCGGAAGCGGCCGGCGCCACGGTGATCGCCACCGCCGACGGTCTCGTCAATCCGGTGCTGGTGATGGGCGTCTCCAAGGCCTTCGCCGACGCGCACCCCGACGCCGTCGCCCGCGTGCAGCGCGTCAACAAGGAGGCGACCGCCTGGGTGCTCGCCCATCTCGACGAGGCCACCGAGATCGGCGCCAAGGAACAGGGCATTCCGCTTGAGGACGGCAAGAAGCTGGCCGCCTGGGGCAACTTCACCGACACGCTGACCGACAAGGATATCGCCAGCATCAAGGACGACATGAAGTTCCTCATCGACAACGACATGATGAAGGGCACCGTCGACGTCGAATCGCTGATGCTGCCGGGCGCCCTCGCGGTGACCGCAAAGTGAGGACCTTTCTCGAAGTCCGCGAACGCGACGGCGCGTTCGCCATCCGCCACGACGACCTCTTGGCCTATGCCGGGCCGTCGCAGCTCATCGCCTGCACGCTGACCTTCCTGCTGTTCGAGCGGGCCTTCGCCGACCTGTCGCCCGGCGTGCCGCCGCGCCGCGACGACATCCGTCTGCGCACCGCCTTCCCCGGCGACGGCGTCCACGCCGCCATGGAAATGGTGGCGCGAGCGGTCACCGACGGGCGGCTGGTGGTCGACACGCGGCTCGGCCCGCCGGAGGCGCCTCCCGCCCCGGCCGGCCGCTTCTACTTCGAGGTGGCCATCGGCAATGCGGCGCGCGCCTATTGGCCCAAGCCCGGCGTCTTCGACGACCGGTTCATCGACATGGTGGTGAACTACCAGGACGGCAGTGGCGGGCCCAAGGCGCAGGCCGACTACCTCGCCTACAAGTACGACCTGATCGGCCGCCTCAGGAGCATGGCGGTCGGCGACCTGTTCGAAAGCCGCGACATCCCCGCCTGGACGGTTCCGCCGCCGCCGGCCCCGATCGAGGTGATCGACCACGGCACGCTGCTGCGCGTCTCGTTCGCCGACTGCGTCGCCTATCATGGGCGCACCAGCATCGGCGGGCTGGCGCTGGGCTACCGGCTGCTGCAGCACGCCTTTGCAAGGCTCAGCCCCGGCACGGCGCCGGATCGCGACAGCATCAGCGTCTTCACCGCCTTCCCCGGCCCCGGCCTCAGGGATGCGCTGGAGCTGGTCACCCGCGTGGTGACGCGCGGCGCCTACAAGGCCGACCCGGCCGCCGACGTGCCGGGGCCGGCAGGCGTCACCGGCCGCATGTACTTCGAGGTGGAGATCGGCGGCCGGCGGTTGCGCCTCGCGCTCGTCGACGGCGCCCTCGACCCGGAGTTCATCCGCCTCGGCCGCAAGAGCAAGGCCGGCGAGGCCACGCCCACCGACGAAGCGCGCTGGACCGAACTCAAGGAAGCCCTCGCCGTCGCGGTTCTCTCGACACCGGCCGCCGACCTGTTCGTGGAACTGTGAAAATGGGGTCGCGCGGCAACCCCGCGCGGCCTCCGTCAAACTATCATTCTCGGGCAGGCGAGAACCTCGGGAAGGTTGAGCGAACGGCCGATATCGAGTGCCTCTGGAGGGAGCCTGATAAAAGCCTCAGGGCCTTCTCGTCGGCCCATATCAAGCTCCCGCGCCCAAGGGGAGACCGATATCAACCTTGCGCCCCATCCTGCCTGAGGTCCTCGCCTGCGCAAGGATGACAATTTATATATGTGTGACAATAGGATAGCGGAGCGACTGCACCTGCAAGCGTTGTGTTCCGCATCATGGCGATGAGGACATCTCAGGGCCTCGCGGCCGCTTATCCCACTGCCCCGTCATATAGAGCTGTCATCCTCGCGAAGGCGAGGACCTCAGGCAGAACAAAGCTATCCGGCCGATATCGCGCTCCATGTGCTCAGCGCTATTGCCATCACCTACCCCGCCGCCCGCTTCGGCTCGTAGTTGAGGATCGGCGCCAGCCACCTTTCGGCGGTCGCCATGTCCCAGCCCTTGCGGGCGGCGTAGTCGGCGACCTGGTCGGCGTCGATCTTGCCGACGCCGAAATACTGGCTGTCGGGGTGGCTGAAGTAGAGGCCGGAGACGGCGGCGCCGGGCCACATGGCGTAGCTCTCGGTCAGCTCGATGCCGGCCTTCTCGGTCGCCTCAAGCAGCCGGAACAGCGTACCCTTCTCGGTATGGTCGGGTTGAGCCGGGTAGCCGGGGGCCGGGCGGATGCCGCGATATTTCTCGGCGATGATGTCCTCGGTGCTCAGCGTCTCGTCGGAGGCATAGCCCCAGAACTGCCGCCGCACCAAGGCGTGCAGGCGCTCGGCGAAAGCCTCGGCGAGGCGGTCGGCCAGCGACTGTGACAGGATCTTGGAATAGTCGTCGTTGGCGCGGGCGAAGCGCTCGGCCACGGCGTCCTCGCCGAACCCGGTGCTGACGGCGAAGCCGCCGACATAGTCGGCAAGCCCCGTCTCCTTGGGCGCCACGAAGTCGGTGATCGAGAAGTTGGCCCGTGTATTGCCGCGCGCCATCTGCTGGCGGAGTCCGTGGAAGGTGGCGAGCCGCTCGCTCCGGCTGTCGTCGGTGTAGAGCTCGATGTCGTCGCCCACCGCGTTGGCCGGCCAGAAGCCGATGACGGCGCGGGCCGTCAGCCACTTCTCCTCCACCATCTGCTTCAACATGGCCTCAGCGTCTTCGAACAGCGGCCGCGCCGCCTTGCCGTAGGTGGCGTCGTCGAGGATCTGCGGGTAGCGGCCGCGCATCTCCCAGGTGGAGAAGAACGGCGTCCAGTCGATGTAGGGCACGAGTTCCGAGAGGTCGAAGCTCTCGAACACCTTGGTGCCGAGGAACGTCGGCCTGGGCGGCACGTAACCGGCCCATTCGGGCGCGAAGCGGTTGGCGCGGGCGTCGGCGATGGTCAGCCGGCGCTTCTCCTCGCGGCTGCGCGCATGCTCCTCGGCGATGCGGGCGTACTCGCTTTTCACCTCGTCGATGTAGACCACCTTGCGGTCGGACAGCAGCGACGACGCCACGCCGACGGCGCGGCTGGCGTCGGTGACATAGACCGCCTGCCCCTTGGCATAGTTGGGGTGGATCTTGACGGCGGTGTGGACGCGGCTCGTCGTGGCGCCGCCGATCATCAGCGGCAGCGTAAAGCCCTGGCGCTCCATCTCGGCGGCCACGTGGCACATCTCGTCGAGGGAGGGGGTGATCAGGCCCGAGAGGCCGATGATGTCCGCCTTCACCTCGCGCGCCGCGTCGAGGATCTTCTGCGCCGGCACCATCACGCCGAGGTCGATGACACGGAAGTTGTTGCAGGCCAGGACGACGCCGACGATGTTCTTGCCTATGTCGTGCACGTCGCCCTTCACCGTCGCCATCAGCACGGTGCCGGCCGAGGAATCCTCGGTGATCCCCAGCTCTTCCTTTTCCTTCTCCATGAAGGGCATCAGCCAGGCCACCGCCTGCTTCATGACGCGGGCCGATTTGACCACTTGCGGCAGGAACATCTTGCCGGCGCCGAACAGGTCGCCCACCACGTTCATGCCGGCCATCAGCGGCCCTTCGATGACGTGCAATGGCCGGGCGGCCTTGAGGCGCGCTTCCTCGGTATCCTCGGTGATAAACTCGGTGATGCCGTGGACGAGGGCGTGTTCCAGCCGCTTCTCCACCGGCAGCTCGCGCCAGGCGAGATCGACCACCCGCTCCTTGGCGCCGGTGCCGGCATAGCGCGCCGCCGCGTCGACCAGACGCTCGGTGGCGTCGGGACGGCGGTTGAGCACCACGTCCTCGCAGAGCTGCCTGAGCTCGGGGTCGAGCTGGTCGTAAACGCCGAGCTGGCCGGCGTTGACGATGCCGAAGTCCATGCCGGCGGCGATGGCGTGGAAGAGAAACACGGTGTGCATCGCCTCGCGCACCGGCTCGTTGCCGCGGAAGGAGAAGGACAGGTTGGAGACGCCGCCCGACACATGGGCGCCGGGCAGATTCTGGCGGATCCAGCGCGTCGCCTCGATGAAGTCGACGCCGTAGTTGTTGTGCTCCTCGATGCCGGTCGCCACAGCGAAGATGTTGGGATCGAAGATGATGTCCTCGGGCAGCACGCCCACCTTCTCGACCAGCACCTTGTAGCTGCGGGCGCAGATGTCGATCTTGCGCTTGTAGGTGTCGGCCTGCCCCGTCTCGTCGAAGGCCATCACCACCATGGCATGGCCATAGCGGCGCACCAGCTTGGCGTGGTGGATGAAGGCCTCTTCGCCTTCCTTCAGCGAGATCGAGTTGACGATGCCCTTGCCCTGCAAGCACTTGAGGCCGGCCTCGATCACCGTCCACTTCGAGGAGTCCACCATCACCGGCACGCGGGCGATATCCGGCTCGGCCGCCATCAGGTTGAGGAAGGTCACCATGGCCGCTTCGCTGTCGAGCAGGCCCTCGTCCATGTTGACGTCGATGACCGTCGCCCCACCTTCCACCTGGTCGCGCGCCACGGCCAGCGCCGCGGGGTAGTCGCCCTCGCGGATCAGCTTGCGGAAGCGCGCCGAGCCCGTGACGTTGGTCCGTTCGCCGACCATGACGAAGCTGGCGGAAGAGGCGGAAGTATCGGTCATGGCAAGGATTATCCCGAGAGGCAGGTCACGGTAACAGCAATAGGCGGTTTGACTTCAGGCGACTAGGCCCCGATCACTGTCGGCTCCAGGCCCGAGAGGCGCATGCGCGGGTCGATCTTCGGCGGCACGCGCGGCGGTATGGTCTTCACCGCCTCGGCGATCGCCTTGATGTGCGGCGGCGTGGTGCCGCAGCAGCCGCCGACGATGTTGACGAGGCCGGAACGGGCGAACTCGCCCACCAGTTCGGCCATCGCCTCGGGGCTCTCGTCATACTCGCCGAACTCGTTGGGCAGGCCGGCGTTGGGATAGGCGCAGATCAGCGTGTCGGCGACGCGCGAGAGGTCGGCGATGTGGGCGCGCATCTCGCGGGCGCCGAGGGCACAGTTGAGGCCAATCGACAGCAGGCCGGCATGGCGCACCGAATACCAGAAGGCCTCGGCCGTCTGGCCGGACAGCGTGCGGCCCGAGAGGTCGGTGATGGTGCCGGACACCGAGATCGGCAGCCGCACGCCCTTTTCCTCGAACACCTCCTCGGTGGCGAACAGCGCCGCCTTGGCGTTCAGCGTGTCGAACACCGTCTCGATCATGATGATGTCGGCGCCGCCGTCGATCTGGCCGCGCACCGCTTCCGAATAGGCCCGGCGCAACTCGTCGAAGGTGATGGCGCGGAAGCCGGGGTTGTTGACGTCGGGCGAGATCGACGCGGTGCGGTTGGTCGGCCCGAGGGCGCCGGCGACGAAGCGCGGCTTATCCGGGGTCTTGGCGGTATAGGCGTCGGCGGCCCGGCGGGCGATGCGGGCGGATTCGAGGTTCAGCTCGTAGGCCAGCTCCTCCATGCCATAGTCGGCCTGGGCGACGAAGGTCGAGGAGAAGGTGTTGGTCTCCAGAATGTCGGCGCCAGCCTCGAGATACTGGCTGTGGATGTCGAAGATCACGTCGGGCCGGGTGATCGACAACAGGTCGTTGTTGCCCTTGAGATCCTTGTGCCAGTCCTTGAAGCGCTCGCCCCGGAAGTCGGCTTCCGTCAGCTTGCAGCGCTGGATCATGGTGCCCATGGCCCCGTCGATCACCAGAATGCGTTTGGCGGCCAGCTCGCGCAGGCGGCGTTCGGTCGGAGAGATCTCGGTCATGGCGTGTCTCCTTGGTGATCGGTCAGGTTTCAGGCGGGAACGGCGACGGCGGGTTCGGTCTTGGCCCTCAAACCCATCATATGACAGATGGCGTAGACCAGATCCGCCCGGTTCATGGTGTAGAAGTGGAAGTTGCGGAAGCCGCGATCGATCAGGTCCATCACCTGCTCGGCGCAGACGGCCGCCGCCACCAGCTGCCGCGTGGCGGGATCGTTCTCCAGCCCCTCGAAGCGGTGGGCCAGCCAGGCGGGCACCGACGCCCCGGCCTTCTTGGCGAAGGCGGCCGACTGCTCGAAATTCACCACCGGCACGATGCCCGGCACGATCGGCACGTCGATGCCTGCGGCGCGCACGCGGTCGACGTAGCGCTCGAACTTGTCGTTGTCGAAGAAGAACTGGCTGATGGCGCGGGTCGCCCCGGCCTCCACCTTGCGCTTGAGGATTGCGATGTCGGTGGCGACGTCGGGGCTCTCGGGGTGCTGCTCGGGATAGGCCGACACGGAAATCTCGAAATCGCCGATCGCCCGGATGCCGGCGATCAGGTCTGTGGTCGAGGCGTAGCCCTCGGGGTGCGGCTGGTAGCGCGTGCCGACGCCGCCCACCGGATCGCCCCTGAGCGCCACGATGTGGCGGACGCCGACGTCGCGATAGCCGCGCACCACGTCGTCGATCTCGGCGCGGCTGGCGCCGACGCAGGTGAGATGGGCGGCCGGCTTCAGATCGGTTTCGCGGACGATGCGGGCGACGGTGGCATGCGTGCGCTCGCGCGTCGAGCCGCCGGCGCCATAGGTCACCGACACGAAGCGCGGCCCGAGCGGCGCCAGCCGGGTGATCGATGCCCACAGCGTCTCTTCCATCTTCTCCGTCTTGGGCGGGAAGAACTCGAAGGACACGCCGAGATCGAGGGCGCCGAGATTGTGACTGAACCGCATGATGAATGTCCCGAAAAGTCGTGTCGTGCCAGACGCCGGTCAGGCGATACGCTGAAGATTGGCCATGTCGATCCGCCGGTCGGCGGCAAGGAACAGCGACACCGTCAGGCCGTCCGCCGTCTCCGGCGGCAGATCGCGCACCGTGTCGAAGGCAAGGCCCGCCGCCTCGATCCAGCCGCGCATCTGTTCGTGGCTGAAGCCGAGCCGGCGGTGGGCATGGTCGGCGCGCAGGAACTCGTGGTCGTGCGGCGCGAAGTCGACGATCAGCAGCCGTCCGCCGGGGGCCAGCGCCGCCGCCGCCTCGCGCAGCGCCCGCGCCGGATCGTCGAGATAGTGCAGCACCTGGTGGATGACCACCAGATCGAACCCGGCGCCGACCGACAGCGCCGTCACGTCGCCCTGGCGGACATGGGCGTTGTCGATGCCGGCCGCCGTGAGGTTGGCGCGGGCGACGGAGAGCATGTCGTGGCTCATGTCGATGCCGACGGCGCGGCCGTAGCGGTCGGAGAGCAGCGTCAGCATGCGGCCGGTGCCGGTGCCGATGTCCAGCATGTTGAAGATGGGGCGATCGCCGACTGCGGCGCGGACGGCCGCCTCCACGTCGTGCTCGGCAACGTGCAGCGTCCTGAGGCGGTCCCAGCTCGCGGCGTTCTTGGCAAAATAGCGCTGGGCGTCGGCGGCGTGCGCCGCCTTGATGGCGTCGAGCCGGCGGCGGTCGGATTCGACGGCCGGATCGGACGTGTCGATGCTGGCGAGCAGCGTGCGGGTCAGCGCGGCGGCCGGGCCTTCGTCGACGAGGCGATAATAGGCCCAGGCGCCTTCCGGCAGCCGCTCGACAAGTCCGGCCTCGGTGAGCAGCTTGAGGTGGCGCGACACGCGCGGCTGGCTCTGCGCCAGCACCTCCGTGAGATCCTTCACGGTGGCCTCGCCCAGCGACAAGAGCGCCAGGAGGCGCAGCCGCGTCGGCTCGCCGGCGCTCCGGAGCACCGACACCACATCATCGAAGGAAGCCGCCGGCGCCCCGGCAAGGCGAACACTAGACATAAAGATATGTTTATGTCGAACGCCGAGGCGATGCAAGGGGCAAGGTCGGCCGCCCACCATGATGCAAACCGGCGTCGACACCGTCCGCCGACCTGAAACCATCGCTTGAATCGGTACACACAGGCGTTGCATCGGCCGCATTGTACGCGGCTAACGGTAACTCGGCCTATTTTGTAAAAATTTTGCTGTAAGAGACGGTACTTAAGGTTGACAACACACATATATTGCGGCAATTTTGTAGCAAATGAGGCTTTGCCGGGCTTCGAGGAAACCCGCACGGAGTCGCTGGAGGAAAGGGCTGACCATCCCGCGACAGGACCGCGGCCGCGACCCGGGCAATGCCGGTCGCGCGACGGGTGCGCCCAGACGGATAAAAAAGCCGCTCATTTCAAGAGCGAAGCATAGGGAGGATTCGATGACGGCGACTGCGTTGCCACAGGTGGATGCCGAGACGAGGCAGCCCATCCTGGAGATGGCGGGCATTTCCAAGACCTTCCCCGGCGTCAGAGCGCTGTCGGACGTCAATCTCACCGTCTATCCCGGCGAAGTGCATGCCCTGATGGGCGAGAACGGCGCCGGCAAGTCGACGCTGATGAAGATCCTGTCGGGCGCCTACCGCGCCGATCCCGGCGGCGAGATCCGCATCGACGGCCACCCCACCAACATCGACGGCCCGCTCAGCGCCAAGACGAAGGGCATCGCCGTCATCTACCAGGAACTCAGCCTGTCGCCGAACCTGACGGTGGCCGAGAACATCTATCTCGGCCGCGAGCTGTCGTCGGGCGGTCAGGTCGACCGGACCCGCATGCGCGCCGAATGCCAGGGCGTGCTCGACCGGCTCGGCGCCACCTTCGGCCCGGCGACGGTGGTGTCGACGCTGTCGATCGCCGAGCGGCAGATGGTGGAGATTGCCCGCGCCATTCACGCCAACGCCCGCATTCTGGTCATGGACGAGCCGACGACAGCCCTGTCGTCGCGTGAGACCGACAAGCTGTTCGACCTCATTCGCACGCTGCGCGCCGACGGTCTCGCCATCATCTACATCTCGCACCGCATGGCCGAGGTCTATGAGCTGGGCGATCGCTGCTCGGTGCTGCGCGACGGCAGCTACGTCGGCACGCTGATGCGCGAGGAGCTCAAGGCCGAGGCGCTGGTCAAGATGATGGTCGGCCGCGACCTTACCAAGTTCTACAAGAAGGACCACGACGCCAAGGGCAGCCGCGGCGATGCGATCCTCAAGGTGCGCGGCATGAGCGATGGCGGGCGGCGGGTCAATGCCTGCTCGTTCGATCTGCATCAGGGTGAGGTGCTGGCGCTGGCCGGGCTGGTCGGATCGGGCCGGACGGAACTTGCCCGCCTCATCTACGGCGCCGATCCACGCACGGCCGGCACCCTCGAACTCGACGGCAAGCCGCTCGATATCGTCAGGCCGATCCAGGCGGTCAATGCCGGCATCGTCTATCTCACCGAGGACCGCAAGGGACAGGGTCTGTTCCTCGACATGACGGTGCAGGAGAACATCAACCTGCAGGTCGTCGGCCGCGACGCCGGCAAGGGTGGCCTTCTCGATCTCAAGAAGGCCAAGCTCAGGGCGGTCGACGCCATCAAGGCGCTGTCGATCCGCGTGGCCGGCCCGATCGTCGAAGTCGGCTCGCTGTCCGGCGGCAACCAGCAGAAGGTTCTGCTGTCGCGCCTTCTGGAAACCAAGCCGCGCGTGCTGATCCTCGACGAGCCGACGCGTGGCGTCGACATCGGCGCCAAGTCGGAAATCTATCGCATCATCGACGACCTCGTGAAGGCCGGCGTCGGCGTGCTGGTCATCTCCTCCGAGATGCCCGAGGTGGTCGGCATCTCCGACCGTGTGCTGGTGATGCGCGAAGGGGAGATCGTCGGCGAGGTGGGAGGGTCCACCGGCGTCGAGATCACCCAGGAAAACATCATCGCCCTGGCCGCCGGCCTCGCCCAGTCGAGCGCGTCCGCCGCCTGACGCCACTTCATGCAAGACAAGAGAACCGCCATGTCCCAGGAAACGTCGGCTGCCACGCTCACAAACGACAAGGCCGCTGCCAATCGCCAGTTTCTCATCCAGCAGATCATTCGCACGGTCGGCATGCTGCCGATCCTGATCTTGCTCGGCATCGCCTTCCAGCTGATGTCCGGCCGCTTCATCTCGCCGCAGAACCTGTCGATCGTCATGCAGCAGGCGTCGATCAACACCGTTCTGGCCTGCGGCATGACGGCGGTGATCCTGACCGGCGGCATCGACCTCTCCGTCGGCTCCATCCTGGCCGCCTCGGCCATGGCGGCGGTCATGGGCTCGCTGATCCCCGACATGGGCATGATCGGCATTCCGCTGGCGCTGTTCGCCGGCCTGCTGTTCGGCCTCATCAACGGTTCGCTGGTCGCCTTCATCGGCCTGCCGCCGTTCATCTCGACGCTCGGCTCGCTCACCGCCGTGCGCGGCATCGCCCGGCTGCTCGGTAACGACACCACCGTCTTCAACTCGCACCTGCCCTTCGCCTTCATCGGCAACGGCTATCTGTTCGGCATCCCCTGGCTGGTGATCATCGCCTTCCTGTCGGTCATCGTCACCTGGATCATCCTGCGCCGGACAGTGCTCGGCGTGCACATCTACGCCACCGGCGGTAACGAGAGCGCCGCCCGCCTCTCCGGCATCAAGGTCTGGGCCGTGCTGCTGTTCGTCTACGGCTTCTCGGGGATCATGGCCGGCCTCGGCGGCGTGATGAGCGCGGCACGCCTGTTCGCCGCCAACGGCACCCAGCTCGGCCAGGCCTACGAACTCGACGCCATCGCGGCGGTCATCCTCGGCGGCACCTCGTTCACCGGTGGCGTCGGCTCCATCTGGGGCACGCTGATCGGCGCGCTGATCATCGCCGTGCTGTCCAACGGGCTGGTGCTGATCGGCGTCTCCGACATCTGGCAGTACATCATCAAGGGCCTTGTCATCATCATTGCCGTGGCGCTCGACCGCCTGCGCAGCAAGGGCGGTGCCAGGACCTGACAACCGGCGGAGCCGTTGCGGGCGACACCCGCCGCCCGCAACGCGCCCCACGCCAGTCGCCTTGACCAAGTTCTTGAACGTGACGCCGCCGCCATTCCGGCGACGGGCAGAGAGTCACGCTCTGAAGAAAGCCGTCGCGGAGAGGAATCGCGCCGGAAAATCCGCCGTCCACCCCGGCATATCGGGCACACGGCTTCCTTATGGAGGAGTATGACCATGTTGCTTCGCTCTGTTCTGTTCGCGTCCGTCGCCCTCGGCCTCATCGGCACGGCCAGCGCCAAGGATCTCACCAGGATCGGCATCTCCATCGGCTCGATGGGCAACCCGTTCTACGTCGCGCTCGCCAATGGCGCGACCGCCAAGGCCAAGGAGATCAATCCCAACGTCGACGTGATCGCCCTCGGCTACGATTACGACCTCAACAAGCAGTTCACCCAGATCGACAACTTCATCGCCGCCGGCGTCGACCTGATCCTGTTCACGCCCGCCGACTCGCAGGCCGTGGCCCCCGCCATCGCCCGCGCCCAGGCCGCCGGCATCCCGATGGTCGCCGTTGACACCGCCGCCGAAGGCGCCGACGCCACCGTGACCACCGACAACGTCCAGGCCGGCGAGATCGCCTGCCAGTACATCGTCGACAAGCTGGCCGGAAAGGGTGACGTCATCATCCAGAACAGCAACCAGGTGTCGGCCGTCATCGACCGCGTCGTCGGCTGCAAGAAGGTGTTCGCCGCCAATCCCGACATCAAGGTGCTCTCGGACGACCAGAACGCCCTCGGCTCGCGCGACGGTGGCCTGAACGTCATGCAGGCCATGCTGACCCGCTTCGAGAAGATCGACGCCGTGTTCGCCATCAACGACCCGCAGGCGATCGGCTCGAACCTTGCCGCCAAGCAGGCCGGCCGCAACAACATCATCTTCACCTCGGTCGACGGCGCCCCGGACATCGAAGCCGTCCTGAAGGACCCGGAGAGCCCGATGGTCCAGGCCTCGGCCAGCCAGGATCCCTACGCCATGGCCCAGCTCGCCATCGAGATCGGCGTCGATCTGATCAACGGCAAGAAGCCGGCGCAGCAGGTGACGCTGCTTCCCTCCAAGCTGGTGACGCGCGACAACGTCAACGACTACAAGGGCTGGAACGCGGCGCGCTGAGCCCCCCTCGGCAAGTTGCAATCCTGACCGGCGCCCGGGACCTCGTGTCCCGGGCGTTTTTCGTTGGGCGAGCGAGATGAGACGAGTTGGATTCATACAGTCACAAGCGCTTCCGCCCCAAGCTTGGCAAGGCGGCATCGGTCCAAATTCAGCCGCCGCTCTGGCCGATGGCAACGAAACGTTCGTGGACAATGTCGGCACGACCTTCCGGTCCCCGGATGTTGCCATCAAGGAAGGCGTCAAACTCCGGGTCTGCAAGTAGCGCGGTGATTTGCTCGGCGATGAAACGCCTTACGCCCTCTTCGGCCTCCTTGATCTCGGCAACGATCTCCGGCCGGCCATCAACTATGAGAAGGATGTCCTCCAGATCGCGGCTCGTAAAGAAATCACCCTCGCCACGTCCGAGATACGCCTCCAGCTTGGTGGCCACAAAAAGGGCCGGGGCCAACCGCCTGATGGTCATATCGGGAGTCAGCTGAATGGTGACCGCCGTTTCGATGCCTTTGGCATACCAGCGATTGCTGAAGCCGAGGATTGCCTCGTCATCCGGCATGAAGTCGACTTTGAGATTTCCAAGCCGCATCCGGCAGATAACCGTATCTTCCGGTGACTCCTTGAAGCCGTTCCGACGCAGATGGTCCTGCAATTTTGCCCATTCCGCGTATCCCGCAAGATCGACAATGAGGTCGACATCATCCGTCGTCCTGACGTCCTCAAGGGTGATTTCATCGGTAATGAAAAGAGCGGTGGTGCTTCCGCCGACAAACACCAAGCGCTCGCGCAGATCGCGTCCAAGCGCCTCGGCCACGGCTTGCAACATCATCTGGAGCAACTGGCGGCCTCTGACAGTCGTCATTTTGCAAGCAGCTTTTCGGAGAGGCGCTCTCCGGCGAGACCAGCCTCTCTCTGGTTGCCGAGCCGGATCGCATCCACGAGCGCCAAATACTCATAAAGCCGTTCATCCTGCTCCACGGCGTCGGGAACGCTTTTGAACAGAGGCTCGACCGATAGTCCCATGTTACTTCCGCGAGCGGATGGCCAGACATGTATATGCTCCCCGCCGCGGATCAGCAGGTTCTTGAGCATGGGCGCGGCAAAGGCTGTCGGAGTGCCGCGCGTCATGGTGCCAAGCTTTGCCGGGAAGACAAACTTCAGACCGTTAAGAAGGAAGCTATGTAAATTGCGTCGATTGGGATTGGGCCGACCTGTCTGCCTGTCCTTGTTAGCAAGACCCGAGGAGAGGCTGCGCTTGATCGAACCGCTGATCTCGGTCTTGCTGATCCCGAGAAGAGCCTCAAGCCCCCGCACCGAATACGGGGACTCTCCTTGAGAGGCCCAATGAGACTGCTCCGGCAAGGTTTGTCGTTCCTGATCCTGAAGACTCACAAGCTTCAGCAGAACCACGATATCCTGACTTTTCATCCCGCTCATGAAACAGTGTCCTCTGTCCTAGGACAGAGGACACTTCACCACGAACAGCTGTAGCGTGTCAATGAAGGGCTGGAACGCGGCGCGCTGAGCCCCCCTCGGCAAGTTGCAATCCTGACCGGCGCCCGGGACCTCGTGTCCCGGGCGTTTTTCGTTGATGTGATCGGACCGAAGCAGGAGCCGACAAGATCACGCCCAGCTTCTCGTCTCGACAGATATTTACCCGAGACGCTTTTCGGCCCACAGCGAGATGCTCCGGATCCTTGCGGCAACGCAGGTCAGGACACTATCCATGAGCTGAGCCGGCAGGACATGCGGAAGCCCCTCCATCATTGATGTGACCGCCTTCTCGCCATTGTTCAGAAGCTGTTCGAGCTCGCCAATGAGTTTGGTTTTGTCAAAGGCGCATCGATCCGCGGTTTGAAGGAAGTGGCGCGGCATGATGTCGTTGATCTTGTAGTGGTTGTTCTTTCCGACCGACATCGCCAGCTTGAACTTGTTGATGCCGACCTGATACGCATCGACGCTCGGCTGCGCTGTGAGCACGTCATAGAGCGGTGTAAGTTTGAACCGTGTTCCGGGCATCAGGAAGACGCTGAAATTCTTGGCATGACCATCGGTTGCACCGATAAGCCAGAAGATGAGCTGCGCCTTCAAATAGGCAAGCTGATCATCCTCCGGCTTATCGGCGCCTTTGAGCAGTTGCATGATGGCCTGATTGTCAGGCCCGCCGTCGGATTGGTATTTGCGGTTGGGTGGCACTGACAGAGCCTGGCACATATCCTCTTGCGGGAGGCGCAGCAGGCGGCCATCGCGAGCCCGGATGCGATCGAACCGCTCGACGGCAAGAGCTTTGGTACCGGCGAAGTCCACGATGTCGACATCGGCCACATCGAGTCCGAAAGCCTTGCAGAGTTTCATGCAGAGATATTCGTTCTCGACGCTGTTGCTCAGGTCGATACCGCTCGGGATCTGACCGATCTGCGGCTTTATGATGTGCGTGGTCGGTGTCGTGCCAGTCGGGATTTGCCATTTGCCGTCGTGGTAGAGCAGCGCCGTTTTTTCCTGCGCTCCGGCAATCGAAATCCGGAAGCCCTCATTCTCATCCATTCCGAGCGGCGCCGATTTCAGGTCGGCGATCTTCTTGGCAATCTCCTCAGGGCTGATCGGATGCCCCTCGATGGCGCCGACTTTTCCAACGTCGGCATTGTCCGGCAAGAACTGCAGCGCACCGACGCAATCGGCGCCGATCTTGCTAAGCAGGCTGTAGGCATCCGTACCGTTGGCCTGCACCTTTGCAGCGACGCGGTCACGAACGATCTTGTTGTCGGGCAGCAAGTTTTCGAAGACGGCGAGCACCGGCTCGCCGATATAGCGATCCTCTCGCAACGGAAGCGAGAGTGACACCGGGATGGCGTTGTCCCATTCGAGCCATTCCGGCGCATACCGAAAGTCTATGGCACCGCTGGAAGCGCGGGTCAGCAGGCCGACATCTCTGCCGTTGAGCAGAACTCTCAGTGGGGGGTTTTGCTTCGTGCGTGCCACTAGAAAAGATCCTCGATGTCAGGTGTCGAGGTCGAGCGATCCTGGATCACCAGCTCAAGGTTCAGTGCCGCCAGAATATCGGTCAACGTTTTGAGCTTAACGCCGCCCTCGCCGCCTTCCAGCTGCGAGATCGTTGCTTGCCGCAGCTTGGTTTTCTCACCGAGCTGCGCCTGTGTCAGACCTTTCAGCTTGCGCCGGCGCCTGATAACTGCGCCTATTTGGGGCGGTGTACGGACAATGTCGCTCATGCAAGCCTCTCCTCGCATGAGGATACGCCTTAGCGTATAAATTTTCAATATACGGCCAAGCGTATATTTAAAAAAAATACGCTAGAGCGTATAAAACGTAACTATACGTCAGAGCGTATAATCAGGACGAGACACAGCAGGGCGAGATCGCCCCGCCCCTTCACCGCGCCACGTGGACCTTGTCGCGGCTGTGGCTTCCGCCGCCGACCAGTTGTTCCTCGAACACCAGATGGGCGGCGCCCAGGATGCCGGCGCGGTCGCCGCTCTTTGCCGTGACGATCTGCAGGGTCTGCGTGGCGAGCGGCAGGCAGCGCTGGTTGACCAGTTCGCGAATGCCGGCCATCAGGTGCTCGCCGGCTTCCGCGAGCGTACCGCCGACCACGATCAGGTTCGGGTTGAGCACGCTGACGACGTTGGCCGTCACCTCGCCGAACCCCTTGCCGGCGGCGCGGATCAGCTGGATCGCCTCGGGCACGTTGCGCTTGACGATGCCGATGACGTCGCGGGCGTTCCGGGCCTCGATGCCGATGGCGCGCAGATCGCGGGCGATGGCCCAGCCGCCCGAATAGGCTTCGAGGCAGCCGAGCTTGCCGCAGCGGCAGAGCGGCGGATTGGGCAGGTCGAGCTGGATGTGGCCGATGTCGGCCGCCGCGCCGCGCCCGCCGCGATAGACCTCGCCGCCGCTGATGAAGCCGCCGCCGATGCCGGTGCCGGCCTTGATGAAGAAGAAATAGTCCTCGTCCGGCCAGTAGGTCTTGTACTCGGCGAGCGCCATCAGGTTGACGTCGTTGTCGGCGAACACCTTGATCTTGTAGCGATCCCAGAACCAGCCGCGAATGTCGAGCTCGTACCAGCCGTGCATGACCGAGGGGCCGAACACCCGCGCGGTCTGGTAGTCGATGCGCGAGGGCAGGCAGATCCCGACGCCGATGACGTCCTCGATCGGCCGGCCGATCTGCGGCAACAGGCGCTCGATGCAGGCGCCGATCTGCTCCAGGATGGAGGTCGGCTCGTCGTCGAGGTCGGTCGGAAAGGCTTCCTCGACCACGATCTTCGGCGTCAGGTCGGTCAGGGCGACGCGCGTCCGGCTCTCGCCGATGTCGACGGCGGCGATCAGCGCGAACTCCTCGTTCACGCTGAGAAGCTTCGAGGGGCGGCCGCCGGTCGGCAGCACCTTCTCGGTCTCGCGCACCAGATTGGCGTTGAACAGCGTGGCGAGCCGCTGAACCACGGTGGTGCGCGAACTGCCGGACAGCTGTTCCAGCTCGGATCGGGAAACGGCCCCGTTCCTGGCGATCAGCGAGAACAGGTCTCGGCTTTCCACGGGCAAATGGCTACCACTCGTATCGGTGATAACGTCCCTCGCACTCACCACGGCGTTTCCCTTTTTCAACAGTCTTGGCGCCCTCGTCCCGATCAGGAAACCGCCGGAGCGACCGCAGGCATCGGTCGGTTGCATCATACCCGATCGCCTCTAGCCGGTAAACGAACGAACGCTGCGCCCCCTTCGGAACTGCCTGAACTTCAACGGAAATCGCCGCATTTTCGCACATACGCGCGCATTAGGCGGCAACAACTGTATTATTCCGGCGTATCGGTTATTTATTTTGACTTTTTTTATACCGAAGTCTACAGTGTTCGGGCAATTTTCGGTCATTATGCCCATCGCAGAGGAAATGGCCGGGGGAACGCGAGGAGACACCCACGATGCTTTCACCTTTTCCGTCATCCACCGCATTGGCCGATGCGATTCGCATCCTGACCATCGACGCGGTGCAAGCCGCCGGTTGCGGCCATCCGGGTGCCCCCATGGGCATGGCGGAAATGGGCACCGCCCTGTGGACGCGCCACCTCAGCCACAACCCGGCCGATCCGAAGTGGGTCAACCGCGACCGCTTCGTGCTGTCCAACGGCCATGCGTCGATGCTGATCTATTCGATGCTGCATCTCACCGGCTATGACGTGTCGCTGGACGACATCAAGAACTTCCGCCAGTTGGGCGGCCGCCTGCCCGGCCACCCCGAATACGGCCACACCCCCGGCGTCGAGACCACCACCGGCCCGATCGGACAGGGCCTGGCCAACGCCGTCGGCCTCGCGCTCGCCGAGAAGCTCCTGGGCATCGAGTTCAACCGCCCCGGTTTCCCCATCGTCGACCACCACACCTACACCTTCGTCGGCGACGGCTGCCTCATGGAAGGCATCTCGCACGAGGCCTGCTCGCTGGCCGGCACCTGGAAGCTCAACAAGCTGATCGCCTTCTGGGACGACAACGGCATCTCCATCGACGGCCGCGTCTCCGACTGGTTCAGCGACAACACGCCCAAGCGCTTCGAAGCCTATGGCTGGCACGTGATTTCCGGCGTCGACGGCCATGACGTCGAGGCGCTGGACAAGGCGATCCAGGAGGCCAAGGCCCAGACCGAAAAGCCGACGCTGATCTGCTGCCGCACGATCATCGGCAAGGGCTCGCCCAACCGCCAGGACACCCCAGGCGTTCACGGCAACCCGCTCGGCGACGCCGAAATCGCCGCCACCCGCGCAGCGCTCGGCATCACCTCCGGCCCGTTCGAAATCGCCGCCGACGTGCGCGCCGCCTGGAACGGCCGCGATGCCGGCGCCCAGCGGCAGCAGAAGTGGCAGGCCCTGTTCGACGGCTACCGCGCCGCCTTCCCGGACAAGGCCGCCGAGTTCGAGCGCCGCGTCAACGGCCGCCGCCCCGAGAATTTCGCCGCCGAGACCGCCAAGCTTTTGGCGACCATCGACGCCGAGGCGAAGAGCGTCGCCACCCGTCACGGCTCGCAGCGGGCGCTCAACGCCCTGGCGCCGCTGATGCCGGAGCTCCTGTCCGGCTCCGCCGACTTGCACGCCTGCACCATGACGGAGTGGGACGGCTGCAAGCATCTGCGCGCCAACGCCCTCGAAGAAGGCGGCAACGTCCTCGACTACGGCATCCGCGAGTTCGGCATGACGGCGATCGTCAACGGGTTGTCGCTGCACGGCGGCTTCCTGCCCATCGGCGCCACCTTCCTGGTGTTCTCCGAATATGCCCGCAACGCCATCCGCATGGCGGCGCTGATGAAGATCAACCCGATCTTCGTGCTGACCCACGACTCCATCGGCATGGGCGAGGACGGCCCGACCCATCAGGCCGTCGAGCAGACGGCGACGCTGCGTCTGATGCCCAACCTGGACGTCTGGCGTCCCTGCGACAGCGTCGAGACCTTCGTCGCCTGGCAGACCGCCATCGAGCATCGCGATTGCCCGACCGCCCTCGTCCTGACGCGCCAGCGCGTGCCGCACCAGCCGCGTGACGCCGCCAAGATCGAGGCGATCAAGCGCGGCGGCTACGTGCTGAGCGACTGCGCCGGCAAGCCCGACGCGGTGATCATCGCCACCGGCTCGGAAGTCGGCCTCGCCATGGAGGCGCAGCAGAAGCTCGCCGCCGAGGGCGTTGCGACCCGCGTCGTCTCCCTGCCCTCGCACTTCGTGTTCGAGAAGCAGGACGCCGCCTATCGCGACGCCGTGCTGCCGCGCGGCATCCCCCGCGTTGCCGTCGAGGCGGGCGTGACCGACTATTGGCGCAAGTACGTCGGTCTCGACGGCGCCGTCGTCGGCATCGATCGCTTCGGCGAGTGCGGCCCGGCACAAGAGGTCTACGAGTTCTTCGGCATCACCACCGACGGCGTCGTCAAGGCGGTGCAGAGCGTCCTGGCGTAATCGCCCCGCACTTGCCCGGCGCCCTCACAACGCCGGGCGAGCCACTCGCGTCACGACGCGAGTGGTCCTCCAAAGCCGCCTCCCCGGCCTCCTCCCCCCGAGGCCCGCGGCTTAACCGTGCCCCCGGCTCCCGCCCCCTCCCGGCGAGACCCGGGGGCCGGTCCCACTTTCCCTCGCCATCGGTCAAGTCCTTCCACCGCGCGCGCCGCGAGACCCGACGCGTCACGCCGACGGCGTGTGCCCGGAGAGGACCGTGGCCAGGAGATCCCGGTCGATGTTGCCGCCGGTCAGGATCACGGCAACCTTCCTGTTCCGGAATCGAGCGCGGTGCCGCATCAAGGCGGCATAGCCCGCCGCGCCGGCGCCTTCCGCGACATTGTGTGTGGCGCTGTAGAGCGAGCGGATCGCCTCGGCGATCTCGTCCTCGCTGACGGTCACCACGTCGGCCGCCCCGGACAGCACGATGTCCACCGCCTCTTCCGGCGGCTCCTTGCAGGCCATGCCGTCGGCGAAGGTCGCGGCCTCCGTGCCGATCATGCGGTGCTTGGCTTGGAACGACTGCGCGTAGACCGGCGCCCGCTCGGCGCAGACGCCGATGATGGCGGTTCTCAGGTTCATGAGATTGCGCATGGCGATCAGCGAGCAGATGCCCGAACCCATGCCGAGCGGCACGAACACCGCGTCGAGATCGGGATGCTGCGAGAACAGTTCCCAGCCGTAGGTCGCCACGCCGCGAACGATGTGGCGGCTGAACGAGGAAACGCTGAGGAACTCCCGTTTTGTCGCCTCGCTGGCCGCGACCCGTCGCGCCTCGTCGAAGTCCCGGCCGGAGATCAGCAGCTCGCCGCCGAACGCCTCCATGGCCGCGTTCTTCTCGCGCGAGTTTCCCTCGGGCACCACGATCACCGAGGGTATGCCGGCCTGCCGGGCGCCCATGGCGATGGATTGGCCATGGTTGCCCCGCGTGGCGGTGATGATGCCCTTGGGAAGACCTTCGCGCTTGAGCGCATCGACGAACACCAGTCCGCCGCGCGCCTTGAACGAGCCGGTCGGCGTATGGTTCTCGTGCTTGACGATCACCTCGACCCCGCTCTCCCTGGCCAGCAGCGGCCAGGCATAGGCAGGCGTTGGCGGAACGACGCGGCGCACGATTTTCAGTGCGTCTTCTATGTCATTGTCGGTGAACTGCATGTGAGGCTCCTTCGCCGTAAAACTAGCGAAGGCCACCGCCGCCGGCTTTCAAAAAACGAACATGAATGGACGAGCGAAGGCGCGATCCGGATGCACGTCGGTTACCCCGACCTCAGGGCGCTTGGCGTGACGCCGACCCTCCTCACGAACTGCGACGTCATGTGGGCGTGCGAGGAAAAGCCGCATTCCAGGGCAATGTCCGCCAGCGAGTGATCGGTCGTCTCGATCAGTTCCCGAGCCCGGCGCAGCCGGCATTCGATGATGTAGTCGCGCGGCGATCGCCCCGTCGCCCTGTGGAAGGCTCGGGCGAAATAGCGCGTCGACAAACCGAGCGCCGCCGACAGGTCGGTGACCAGGAGGTTTTCCGAAAGCCTTAAGTCGATGAGGTCGTCGATGCGGCGCAGCCTTTGGGGCGTGATCCAGCCCGGGATCGGCTCATTCCGGGTCTCTGAAAGATCGTCGACACGATCCCGGAGCGCCAGCACCAGGGCTTCGCAATCGAGTGGATCGGCGTGGGTGAGGAGCAGACTGCGCAGACGATGGGCAATGCCGGCCGCCCTTTCGTCGATGAAGTCGTGGCAGCCGCGACGGATCTCCAGGTCCTGGCAGACGAGCCGGAGATACTCGCCGCCCCGGCGGGACCTCGAATAGACGTCCCAGCCCTTGGCCCGCACCGCCAGACTGTTGGCGCGCACCTTGAATGACGACCTCCGATCGGTTCCGATCGAATGCTCGCCGGTCTGGCAATCATAGGCAAAGCCGATCTCATTGTCGGCCACCACGTAACGCACGCAGTAGGGCGAGGCGGGCAGCAGCTCCAGGCGCCAGTGAGGTGTAGCGAGAGCTTTCAAGGGTGACTCCGGACACCGACGGCCGCCCCTTCGATAGGCGACAATCCCAGGCCATAATGCCTTCGCCCATCTTGCCAAGACAATGGCTGGAGGACAACGGCCATCAGCGAACCCTGTGCGGCGCCCCGGTCCGTCTCACGGTCGGAGCCCTTGGTCGAGGGCGGCATTCATCACTCATCCCGCGTTTCCGACTGTCGATTGCCCACGCGAACGTGATCGCCCCATTCTTGACCGATCAGTCCAGAACCGGTACCACTTCCCCATGGCAAGACCACGGGAGTTCGACAGAGATGCCGCGCTGACGGCGGCGATCGAAGTGTTCTGGTCCAAGGGCTTCGCGGCGACGTCGACGGAGGACCTGGTCCAGGCGATGGGTATCGGCCGCCAGAGTTTCTACAACGCCTTCGGCGACAAGCGCCGGCTCTACCTCGAAGCGCTGGAGACCTATCAGCGCAACGCCACGAGCTGCCACATCGGCCGGCTGACGGCGCCGGCCTCGCCGCTCGACGGCCTGCGCGACCTGCTCATCGGCCTCATCCCCGACGACGACGCCCTGCGCTGCCGGGGCTGCCTCGGCGCCGGATCGGTCGGCGAATTCGGCGTCACCGACCCCGAGCTGACGGAAATGCGGGAGAAGATGATCGCCGCCTTCCGGGCGAAGGTCGTCGACCGCCTGAGCGAAGGACAGAGACTGGGCGAGATCGATCCGGAGATCGACATCGAACAGGCGGCGTCCTTCGTCGAGATCACCATGACCGGCCTGCAGCTCGCCGCGCGCGGCGGCGGCGGAGCCAAGGAACTCCACGCCCTCGCCGCCTTCGCGGTGGAGCGCTTCAGAGCCAGATGACCAGATAAGCAGATAACAAGACGACGCCGGGAGTGCGCCCTTCGCTTGTCCAATTATGGACTGATCAGTCAAAAACGGAGCATGACGATGAGTGACGACAACAGGAAAGTGGCGCTGGTGTTCGGCGGTTCGCGCGGCATCGGCGCCGCCATCGTGTCGCGGCTGGCGGACGACGGCTACACCGTGCCCTTCACCTACGTTTCGAGCGAGACCGCCGCCAACGATCTCACTGCCAAGGTGCGGGCGGCCGGCGGCGAGGCGCTGGCCATCAAGGCCGACAGCGCCCAAAAGGACGATCTCATCGCCGCCGTCGGCACCACCATCGACCGCTTCGGAAGGCTGGACGTGGTCGTC
The DNA here is from genome assembly GCF_950100655.1 of Pleomorphomonas sp. T1.2MG-36. Taxonomy (NCBI): domain Bacteria; kingdom Pseudomonadati; phylum Pseudomonadota; class Alphaproteobacteria; order Hyphomicrobiales; family Pleomorphomonadaceae; genus Pleomorphomonas; species Pleomorphomonas sp. T1.2MG-36. The sequence goes on along the minus strand of NZ_CATNLY010000052.1, from coordinate 202,909 downwards.
GTCAATGCCGGCGTCGCCCGCATGGGGCTCGTCGACACGGTGCCGGTCGAGGACCTCGACTTGCAGCTCGACGTCAACGTGCGCGGCGTGTTCCTGGCCATCCAGGCCGCGCTGCCGCACATGAAGGACGGCGGACGCATCGTCACCATCGGCAGCAACATCGCCCAGCGCAGCGGCTTCCCCGGCGCCAGCGTCTACCAGACCACGAAGGCGGCGGTGGCCGGCATGGTCAAGGGCCTCGCCCTCGACCTCGCGCCGCGCGGCATCACCATCAACAACGTCCAGCCCGGCCCGACCCGCACCGACATGATCGGCGCCCTCGGCAACGAGGGGATGGACATGGTGATGGGCATGGTGCCGCTGAAGCGCATGGCCGAGCCGGAGGAGATCGCCGGCCTCGTCTCCTACATCGCCCGCGACGAAGCCGGCTACGTCACCGGCGCCAGCCTGACCATCGACGGCGGCTTCGCCCTCTGACGAAACGGCCTCGGCCGGGGAACGCTCCCCGGCCCCCGCCTATTTCGGCGGCGGGGCGCAGGAATGGCCGATGACCAGCTTGGGCTCGGCCACGTGGCAGCGCCGCTCGCCGGTCCTCGCGGCCTCGCCGCGCACGTGCTCCATCATCCACAGCGAGGCGACGCGGGCCAGTTCCTCGATCGGCTGCTCCACCGTGGTGATGCGCGGCATGACGATGCTGCTCCAGGCCACCACGTCGATGCCGGCGATGGACACGTCGTCGGGGCAGCGGAAGCCGAGGTCGGTGACGGCCTGCAACGCGCCGATCGCCATGTAGTTGTTGGCCGCCAGGATGGCAGTCGGCCGCCGGGGCGCCGACATAAGGCGGATGACGTTCTCGTAGGCGAGATCGGCGCTGTAGTCGGCCACGATCTCTAACTCCGGGTCCACCTCGAGGCCCGCCTCGGCCATGGCCGAGCGGAAGCCCTCCAGGCGACGTTCGGCCACCCACATGCGCCTCTGGCCGCCGACATAGGCGATGCGGCGATGGCCGAGCCGCGCGAGATATTCGGTCAGCATCTCCGTGCCGCGCCGGTGGTCTGAGGTGACGAAGTCGAGCGCCGTGCCGTCGACGTCCTGGTCGACCAGCACCACGGGAACGTCGATCTCGTTGAGATAGGCGGCGAACTCCGGATCGTTCCTGAGCGGCGTCATGATGATGCCCGCCACCCGGTGCCGCTTCAGCAGCGTCAGCGTGCGCAACTCGCGGTCGGGATCGGAGGCGAGGTTGGCGACGATCAGCATGTGCTCGTGGCCGGAGATGTGCCTGTCGATAGTGCCGAACAGCCGGCCGAAGAACGGGTTGGCGGCGTCGCCCAGCACCATGCCCACCAGCTTGGACTGCCCGCGCTTCAAATTCTGCGCCATCAGGTTCGGCGTGTATCTCACGGCGGCCACCGCCGCGTCGATGCGCGCCCGCGTTTCCTCGCTCACCGGCCCGGTGCCGTTGAGGGCCAGCGACACGGTGGAAATGGAGACGCCCGCATGACGGGCCACATCCCTGATCGTTGCCATCGCCTTGCCTTTTTCCGGCCGTTCCGGCCTATCGAACCGTTTTCATACCCACCCCGACGACATGCGCCGAAGAGCGCACGAGCGGATGGAAATCCGCGCACCCCCGGCGGCGGGACAGGTTCGATCTATCCACATGTCGCTGTTCGATGATAGTTCGATACTTGTCAAGCCAAAAACCCGACTATACGATCCTATCGAAACGGTTCGATATCAATGCCAGAATGAGCATCCGCACCAAGACGGAATTCGTTCGCCGTTTCATCCTAGAGGGTTAGGGAGTTTACCATGCGATTCCGGTTTAGTGGAGAGGTCCGTCTTGTTGCCAGCGCGCTTCTGGGCGCCGCAATTCTTGTCGCCCCGGCGCGCGCCGAAGACATCGTCATCAAGATGTGGACGCTCGACAACAAGGGCTACAAGGAACTCATCGCCGAGGCCGCCGAGAGCTTCAAGGCGACCCATCCGAACGTCAGCATCGAACACCAGATCTTTCCGGGCGACCCATACAAGACCGCGCTGAAGGTGGCGCTGGTCGGCTCCGACGGGCCGGACGTGTTCTTCAACTGGGCCGGCGACCGCGCCGCGCAGCTCGTCAAGGACAAGCTGGCGCTCGACATCACCGATTACGGCAACGTGCCGGGCGGCTTTGCCAAGGTGCTGCCGCAGGGCCTTCTGGATTCCTTCCGCTACGACGGCCGCCTCTACGGCGTCGCCACCGACGCGGTCACCAAATACGTCTTCTACGACAAGGCCTATTTCGCCGAGCACAAGCTCGAAATCCCCAAGACGCTGGGCGAACTCGGTGGCTTGTGCAAGGCGATCCGCCAGATCGATCCCAACACCGTGCCGATGCCGCTTGGCAACAAGACGCGCTGGAAGGCCATCCACTGGATGACCATGCTCAACGAGCGCGCCATGGGCGTCGCGGCCACCGCCGCCGACTACGACCTGTCGCGGCCGGCCGACCAGCTCTACACCGATCCGGGCTATGCCAAGGCCTTCCAGGCGCTCGTCGACCTGCAGGACGCCGGCTGCTTCGAGGACGCGCCGAACGCCACCGAATACGCCATCGCCGACTCGATGTTCATCACCCGGGCCTCGCCGATGGAATATTGCGGCAGCTGGTGCACCTCGGCGCTCGATGAGGCCGGCTTCACCGACTACGGCTTCTTCCGTCTGCCGGTGATGGAAGGCGGCAAGGGCAACCCCGACGCCAACTTCCTGGTGCCCGAGGGTTATCAGGTCTCCGCCAAGACCGCCCATCCCAAGGAAGCGGTCGAATGGCTGAGCTTCCTGGTCTCCGACGAGCAGGCCCTGAAGTTCGCCGAGAAGGTGCAGTTCCTGCCGTCCAACACCAAGCTCATCGACAAGGCCGAGGGCGTGCCGCAGAGCTTCAAGGACATCGCGAGCGAAGTCGCCACCGTCAAGGAGGGCGTCAACGTGCTCGATGCGCTGCTCGAGTCCACCGTGGCCGACGCCTACATGAACGCCACCGTCGAGGTGCTGAACCGCACGCTGACGCCGGAAGCGGCCGTCGGCAAGGTGCGCGAGGCAGCTCTCGCCGCGCAGGCCAAGAAGTAAGCTCCCGGGAGCCCTGCTCCCGCAAAGAGTGACGGCGCCTGTTCCTCCCCCCCGGACAGGCGCCCCTCGGTCGGGGCGACGCGATGCGATTGTCGCCCCGGCCTCCTTTCATCCTCGCCCTTCCGCCGCCGCCCGACCGGGACGGCCGCCAGGTAGCAGCATGCCCTTTCCACCGACATCCACTCTCGCCGGCGCTCCGGGCGCCCGGCGGCCGGCGATGAAGGCCGGCACCGTCTCCGCTTCGGCCATGATGGCCCCGGCGCTCATCCTCGTCGGCGTCTTCATCCTGATCCCGGCCATCGTCGCCGTGGTCGGCTCGTTCTTCGACTTCTCCATGACGTCGAGCTCGTGGACCTACGTCGGCGGCGCCAACTACCGCCGGGCGGTCACCGACCCGCTGTTCTGGCGGGCGATCTCCAACAACATCTTCATCGTCGTCGGATCGGTGATCTCGCAGGTCGGCGGCGGCGCCATCATCGCCGCCATCCTCGACCGGGGCATCCGGCGCGGCGGCGTCTTCTATCGCACCATCATCTTCATGCCGGTGGTGATCTCCTCGATCGCCGTCGCCTTCGTCTGGATGCTGATCCTCGACCCCAACGTCGGCCCGCTCAATGCCGTGGTCAAGGCGCTGGGCCTGCCGACGCCGAAGCTCGGCTGGCTGGGCGATCCGTCGATCTCGCTGTGGATGCTGCTGCTCATCGCCGCCTGGCAGAACGTCGGCTTCCAGATGATGCTGATCCTCGCCGGCCTGCAGGCCATCCCCAAGGAGCACTACGAGGCGGCCTCGCTCGACGGCGCGCGCGGCCTCAAGGCCTTCTGGTACATCACGCTTCCCGGCATCCGCAACGTCTTGGTGCTGGCGACGCTGATCACCGTCATCGGCGGCTTCAAGGTGTTCGACCTCGTGTTCGTCACCACCGGCGGCGGGCCGGCCAACGCCACCCAGGTTCTGGGCACCTACACCTACACCCAGGCCTTCTCCTTCGGAAACATGGGCTACGCCAACGCCATGGCCGTCGTCCTGCTGGTCACCGCCGTGCTGCTCGGCTGGTTGCAGGTCCGCCTGTCGCGGCGCGGTTAAGGAGCCAAGGAACATGACGCTTCGATCCCGCACCGTCGCCATCGGCCTGCACTCCGTCGTCTCGCTGTGGACGCTGTTCGTGCTGCTGCCCGTCTTCGTGATGGTCATCTCGGCCTTCAAGAGCCAGGCCGAGCTGTTCACCCGGCCGCTCGCCCTGCCCAAGCAGTTCAGCTTCGCCGCCTTCGAGCGCGCCTGGGGCATCGGCATCAGCGGCTTCCTGATCAACTCGATCCTGGTCACCGCGCTGTCGGTGTTCATCATCATCTTCGCGTCGAGCCTTGCCGCCTACATCCTCGCTCGCTCCGACCGGCCGGTGATGCGCTGGGTCTACGTCGCCATCGTCGCCGGCTTCGCCGTGCCGCTGCAAAGCGTCATGGTGCCGCTCTACCAGCTGGTCTCCAGCGCCGGGCTCCTCAACTCGCGCCTTGCCATCGCCCTGCCCTACGCGGCCTACGGCATCCCCTTCACCACGATGCTGTTCTACACCTTCTTCCTGGAGTTCCCGCGCGAGCTGGAAGAGGCGGCGCGGCTCGACGGCTGCGGCCGGCTGGAGGTGTTCTTCCGCATCGTGCTGCCGCTCTCCGGGCCGGCGATCGCCAGCGGCGCCATCTTCCAGGCCGTGTTCAACTGGAACGAGTTCATCCTCGCCCTCCTGATGCTCACGAAGTCCGACGTGCGCACGCTGCCCGTCGGCATCTACGGGCTGACCGGCCAGTACAGCGCCGACTGGCCCGCCCTGATGGCCGGCCTCGCCATCGCCACCCTTCCCCTCATCGTCATCTTCCTGCTGGCCCAGCGCCATTTCGTGCGCAGCCTCGCCGGCCTCGGCAAATAGAGATACCGCCATGCCCCATCTCGAAGTCCGCGACGTCGTCAAGCGCTATGGCAGCCTGACGGTCCTATCCGGAGTGTCCTTCGCCGCCGAGAAGGGCGAGTTCGTCGTCATGGTCGGCCCGTCGGGCTGCGGCAAGTCGACGCTGCTGCGCTCCATCGCCGGCCTGGAGGAGATCTCCTCCGGCTCGGTCTCCATCGCCGGCCACGACATCACCGCCGCCGAACCGTCCGATCGCGGCGTCGCCATGGTGTTCCAGAACTACGCGCTCTATCCGCACATGACGGTGGCCCAGAACATGGGCTTCGCCCTCAAGGTGGCGCGCCGGCCGAAGGCCGAGATCGAGGCCGCCGTGACGCGCGCCGCCGAGATCCTGCGCATCACCGACCACCTCGGCAAGTATCCGAAGGCGCTGTCGGGCGGCCAGAAGCAGCGCGTCGCCATCGGCCGGGCCATCACCCGCGCGCCGGAGGTGTTCCTGTTCGACGAGCCGCTTTCCAACCTCGACGCCGCGCTGCGCTCGCAGATGCGCATCGAGCTATCGCGCCTGCACCGCGAGCTTGGCGCCACCATGCTCTACGTCACCCACGACCAGACCGAGGCCATGACCATGGCCGACCGCATCATCGTGATGAACGGCGGCAACATCGAGCAGATCGGCTCGCCGCTCGACCTCTACAACAAGCCGGCGACGCGCTTCGTGGCCGGCTTCATCGGCTCGCCGCGCATGAACTTCATCACCGCCCGCGTTCTCAGGCTGGCCGGCCGGTCGGTCGGTTTCTCGCTCGGCGAGGGACGGCCGCCGCTCGACCTGGAATTCGCGCCCGGCGAGACGCTGCCGCTCGCGGGCGACGCGGTCACCCTGGGCATCCGGCCGGAAGCGCTCGGCGACGACGGCGAAGTCCACCTCGCCGACGCCGAGGTCACCGTGGTCGAGGCGCTCGGCCGCGAGACGCTGGTCTATTCGGACGCCCGCGCCCTCCGCACCACCGATTCCGAGTCCCTCGACGGCTACTTCGCCCAGCTGGTTCCGAGCCAGTCCGACAAGCGGCTCGGCCAGCACATCGCGCTCAGGGCCGATCGCTCGGCCTTCGTGGTCTTCGCCGCCGACGGCGCCACGCTGCACGACGCCTCCCCCATCCATCACAAGTGACCTCCGCCATCATGCGCTTTCGCCAGATCCATCTCGACTTCCACACCTCCGGCCTGATCGAGGGCATCGGCTCCCGCTTCGACGCGCGCGCCTTCGCCCGCGCCTTCAAGGAGGCCCACGTCGACTCGGTCACCATCTTCTCCAAGTGCCATCACGGCCTGTCCTACCACCCGACCAAGGTGGGCCGGATGCACCCCGGCCTCGGCTTCGACCTGTTGCGCGCCCAGCTCGACGCGCTGCACGGCGAGGGCATCGCCGCGCCGATCTATCTCTCGGCCGCCTGGGACGAGCACGCCGCCTTCACCCACGCAGACTGGCGCATCGTCACGCCGGACGGCCACCTGCCGCAGTCGCGCAACGACCCCACCGGCTGGGCCTACCTCGACTTCGCCTCGCCCTATCTCGACTATCTCGCCGCGCAGATCGACGAGGTGCTGGAGCTCTACCCCGACGGCGACGGCATCTTCATCGACATCTGCAGCCAGCTGCCGTCGATCTCGCCCTACGCCAAGGCGGCGATGGAGGCGCACGGCCTCGACTGGACGTCCGAGGCGGACCGCACCGTGTTCGGCGCCGAGGCGCTCGACGGCTTCTATCGCAAGGTGAAGGACACCGTACGTGCCCGCGCGCCCGGCATGCCGCTGTTCTTCAACTCCGGCCACATCCGGCGCGGCAGCCGCGAGCACATCGCCAAATACTACAGCCACCTCGAACTGGAATCGCTGCCGACGGCCGGCTGGGGTTACGACCACTTCCCCGTCAGCGCCCGCTATGTCGATCCGCTCGGCATTCCCTTCCTCGGCATGACCGGCAAGTTCCACTTCACCTGGGGCGAGATCGGCGGCTACAAGCGGCCGGAGGCGCTCGTCTACGAATGCGGGGCCATGCTGGCCCATGGCGCCCGCTGTTCGATCGGCGACCACCTGCATCCGACCGGCCTCGTCGATCCCTCGACCATGGCCATCGTCGGCGCCGCCTACGACTGGGTGGAAAAACGCGAGGCCTGGGCCATCGGCAGCGTCAACCGCGCCGAGATCGGCCTCGTCTCGCTGGAAGCGGCGACGCTCGACGCCTCCAGCATCGAGGCACCGGCCCACAAGCACGCCAGCGACGACGGCGCGACGCGCATCCTTCTCGAAGCCGGCCTCACCTTCGACGTGCTCGACCTCGAAAGCGATCTTGCGCCCTACCGCCTGATCGTCCTGCCCGACGCCGTGCCGGTCGGTCCCGCCCTCAAGGCGAGGCTTGAGCGATATCTTGCCGGCGGCGGCCGCCTGCTGCTCACCGGCAAGAGCGGCATCGACGCCAAGGGCTTCGTGCTCGACGTCGGCGCCGCCTGGGAGGGCACCTCGCCCATGGCCGGCGGCGACTACCTGCTGCCGACGCCCGAATGGCGGCCCGACGGCATCGACGAACCGAACTTCATGTACGCCCCGTCCGAGCGCATCCGCGTCACCGACGGCGCGTCGCTCGGCAGCGTCTACGAGCCCTATTTCGACCGCACGCCGAAGCACTTCTCCGGCCACATCAACGTGCCGCGCCGCCCCGACCCGAGCGGCTACGACGGCGGCAGCCGCAAGGGCGCCGTCACCTACCTCGCCCACCCGGTGTTCCGCGTCTACACCGAGGTCGGCGCCGTGCGCCTTCTGGAAATGGTCGAACGCGCCCTGGTTGGCGCCCTCGGCGGCGAGCGGATGATCGCCACCGGCCTGCCGCGGGCCGGCCGGGTCACCGTCCGCCGGCAGCCGGCGCAGAACCGCGACGTCGTCTATCTCATGCACGCGACGCCGGCCCTGCGCGGCTACCTGTGGGACAGCAACATCCAGCCGATCCAGGACCTCGTAACGCTGCGCGACATCGCCGTGTCGCTGAAGGTCGACGCCCCCGTCGAAGCAGTGCGCCTCGTCCCCGACGGCCCGGCGCTGCCCTTCACGGAGGCCGAGGGACGCGTTTCCTTCACCGTGCCCGAGGTGACCGGCGTCGCCATGGTGGAGGTGGCCTACAGGTCGTGACCGACCGGGAGCCGGCGCACGAAAGCCCGCCACGGCGGGTTTTCACGCCGGCTCTTGTGTGTCGTCCGTCAGGGGCGCATTGATCGGGTTCGCACACGGCCGAAGATCGGAATGCTCCTGATGGAAACCTTTGCCGCAAGCCTCGACACGCCGAGCGTCGTGGTCGACATGGATCTCGTCCGCGCCAACATCCGGCGCTTCCAGGCCTATGCCGACGCGAACGGCTTCAAGGTGCGGCCGCACATCAAGACCCACAAGCTGCCGCTCGTCACCGACATGCAGCTCGCGGCCGGCGCCATCGGCATCACCTGCCAGAAGGTATCCGAGGCCGAGGCGATGGTGGCCGGCAGCCCCGCCGTCACCGACGTTCTCATCACCTACAACATCGTCGGCGAGCGGAAACTGGCCCGCCTCGCGGCGCTGGCGCGCAAGGTCCGACTGTCGGTGGTCGCCGACAGCGCGGCGGTGGTGGATGGCCTGTCGGCCGCCTTCGCCGACGCGCCGCCGCCCCTCAGGGTGCTGGTCGAATGCGACACCGGCGCCAGCCGCTGCGGCGTCGCCTCGCCCGAGGACGCGGCGGCGCTGGCGATGCGCATCGCGGCGGCGCCCGGCCTCGCCTTCTGCGGCCTGATGACCTACCCGCCGGCCGGCGGCGAAGCGGCGGTGCAGGCCTTCATGACCCGCGCCAAGGCGCTGATCGAGGCGGAGGGCCTCACCGTGCCGGCGATCAGCTCCGGCGGCACGCCGACCATGATGCACGCCGCCGAGGCGCCCGTCGTCACCGAGTATCGCCCCGGCACCTACGTCTACAACGACCGCTCGCTGGTGGCGCGCGGCGCCTGCGGCTGGGACGACTGCGCCCTCACCGTGCTCGCCACGGTGGTGTCGGTACCCACCGCCAACCGCGCCATCATCGACGCCGGCTCGAAGACGCTCACCTCCGACCTGTTCGGCCTCACCGGCTACGGCCATGTGCTCGGCCGCGACGATCTCGCCATCGACCAGTTGTCGGAGGAACACGGCCGCCTCGTCAGCACCGGCCCGATCAACCTTGCCGTCGGCGACCGGCTGCGCATCGTCCCCAACCACGCCTGCGTGGTGACCAACATGGTCGACGAGGTCTACCTTGTTTCCGCCGGCGAGCCGACGCCCCGCGCCGTGCCGGTCGTCGCGCGCGGCCGGATCTGGTGAAGCCTACGACGCGTAGTCTTCCAGGCGGGTGCCGGCCGACGTCTCGCCCGTGTGCCCCTTGAGGCTTCGCGACCGGGACGCCCGGCGGTAGCGCGACGGCGTCATGCCGATCCTCTGGAGAAACGCCCGGTTGAAGTTGGATATGTTGCTGAACCCCGTGTCGTAGCAGATGTCGGTGACCGGTCGTTCCGTCTCCGTCAGAAGCTTGCGCGCCATCAAAAGGCGCAGCGAGATGACGTGGTTGGAGTAGGTGTTGCCGGTGTGCTTCTTGAAGAAGCGGGAAAAGGCGCTGTCGGACATGCCGACCAGCGCGGCGACGTCCGACAATGACGACCGTTCGAGATAGGTTTCGTGAATGAAGGCGAGCGCCTTTTCCAGCGTCTCGATCTCGACGATCGAGCCCGGACGGAACAGGCCGAGAAACTCCGGCGTCGCCAGGGTGCGATACTCGGTCGACTCGGCCATCAGCGACAGCAGCTCGATGAAGACGCCGAGCCGCCCGACGCCCGACAGATCCGCCATGCCCTCGATCAATGCCTCGCCGCGCCTGGCGGTCTCGCCGAAGAACTCCACGCCATAGGCGGCGCGCTTGAACAGCCCGCCTACCTCCTTCAGCTCCGGCAGCACCGCCGCCGCGCTTTCGAACCGCGCGTGATCGAACTGGATGACGATGTCGCGGCCGACCAGCTTTCGCTCGCCAATGGCCGGCGACACCCAGTTGTGCGGCAGGTTGCCGCCGACCAGCACCAGTTGTCCGGCATTGAAGTCGCCAATGTGGTCGCCGACGAAGCACAGGCCGGAGGAATAGCGGATCAGGTGGATTTCCGCCTGCGGGTGATAGTTCCACACGCAACGCTGCCACGGATAGTCGTCCAGCCGCCACAGGAAGCTTTGTTCCTCCGAGATCTGAATGTGCTCGAAGTATGCACTATCTTGCGGCGTCGCCATCGCACCCCCGATTTCGCAATCCTACTAACGGCGGATTTCCGCCAGAACACACCTCAGCCCCGTGCAAGATAGTATAGATCAAGCGCATGCCGGCGCCTAGTTGCCACTGGGGAAAGGTGGCAGATTTCACCATGCCCCGGGGGAAGAGGCCCCGGCGCAGTGGTAAGGGAGGAGCTTGGTATGAGCTACAACTGTATCCGGACGATCGCACTGACGACCGTCTTCGGCGCGCTGTCGGCCGGCGTGGCGGCCGCCGGTCCGGTCTGCAAATCCGACGTTCGCATTCTGGCCCAGCCGCGCGACGCGCTGACGATGCTCGAAGAGCAGAAGGCCGACTTCAAGAGCCTGTCCGGCGTCGATTTCGCGATCGACTATCTCAATGAGGGCGACCGCCGCGCCAAGTCGCAAGCCGACGCGTCGACCACCGGCCGCTACAACGTCTACTATGTCGACGAGGCCAATCTGGCGCTGTTCGCCTCGTCGGGCTGGCTCGTTCCGCTACTCGACCACTATCCCACCGATTTCGACTTCGACGACTTCGATGACGGCCGCAAGACCACGGCGACCTATGACGGCAAGATCTGGTTCGCGCCGATCCAGGGCGGCGGCGACATCATGGTCTACCGCAAGGATCTGCTGGAAGCGGCCGGCATCAAGCCGCCGACGACGCTCGACGAACTGCGCGCCGCCGTGCCCAAGCTCACCGACCCGGCCAAGGGCGTCTACGGCATCGCGCTGCGCGGCAAGCGCGGCTCCGGCGACAACGTCTGGCGCTGGATGCCCTATTTCAAGGCCGCAGGCGGCCAGTGGTTCGACAACGGCAAGCCGGCCTTCAACAGCCAGGCCGCCGTCGACGCCACCAACATCTACCTCGACCTGTTCAAGTATTCCTCGCCCGGCACGCAGACCGGCAGCTGGGACGAAGCCACCGGCGCCTTCCTGTCCGGCCAGGTCGCCATCATCATCGAATCGGCGCCGCTCGCGGCGATGACCATCGACCCGGCAAAATCGAGCGTGACCGACAAGGTCGCCTTCCTGCCGCCCCCGTCCCCGATGCCCGGCGGCGGCTTCGCCCATGGCTTCGCCATCGGCGCCAAGGGCAACCCCGACAAGGAAGCGCGGGACTGCGCCGGTCTGTTCGTGGCCTGGGCGACCTCCAAGGAGGTCGAGATGAAGCGCCTCGAAGCCGGCGACGTCGGCGAGGTCAACCGCAAGAGCATCGTCGAAAGCGCGCTGTTCTCCGAGAAATACGGCAAGGCGCTGCCGGAGGCCCTGGCCGCCACCGCCCCCAAGACGGCGGTCAACTTTTGGCAGAACGCGCACTGGCCCGAGCTCGGCAACAAGTGGGGCATCCTGCTCGAGGAGCTGATCACCGGCCAGCGCACCGACGTCAAGGGCGCCCTCGACGAGCTCGACGCGTTCGCCAAGCAGTTCGCCAGCGACTGACCTCCCCCGAAGTCATCCGCCTGAACGGTCGCAGCCCCATTCATTGGGGTTGCGATCACCTTTCCGACAACCTTTCGGAGACCAAGATGCAACAAAGGCAGTCGTTGCCCTACGTCTTCCTGGTACCGACGATGGCGATCCTCGTCGTGCTCGCCTTCGTTCCGATGTTCTATGCCATTGGCGTCTCGCTGGAAAACCGGACGCTGAGTTCGCCCGACAGCCACTTCGTCGGTCTGACAAACTACCTGCTGCTGTTTGGCGACTCGCGCTTCGTCAACGCGCTGTGGGTCTCGGTGAAGTGGGAGCTGATCACCGTCAGCGCCACGATGATCATGGCGATCGGCCTCGGCGTCCTGATGTTCGAGGCCGCCGGCCCGAAGCTCAGGAACGCGCTGTCGCTGATCTTCCTGATCACCGTGCTGCTGCCCCGCGTCTGCGCCGCCTTCGTCTGGAAGTTCGCCTTCCATCCGCTCTACGGCATCGTCACCTATCCCTACCGGCTGATCACCGGCCAGCCGCTCGACATGCTGTCGAGCCCGACCCAGGCGCTGTTCGCGGTCGCCTTCGTCGATCTCTGGCAATGGGGCTTCTTCTTCGCCGTCATCGTGCTGAAACTGATCGAGATCCTGCCGCAGCAACCGCTGGAGGCCGCCCGCCTCGATTATGCCAGGCCCTGGCAGATCCACGTCTACATCACGCTGCCGATGCTGCGCGTGCCGCTGATCAGCCTGATGTTCGTCAAGATGATCGAGTCGCTGCGCTCGTTCGACCTCATCTACGTCATGACCCGTGGCGGACCTGGGACCAGCACCGAGACGCTCGACATGTACGCCTTCTCGCAAGGCTTCATCGAGGCCGGCAAGATTTCCTACGCATCGAGCATGGCCGTCATCATGATGGTGGCGACCGTCGTGATCTTCACAGTCGTCTGGAAGAGGCTCAAGTCATGACGCTCTCCCGCATCCTGGCCAAGGCAGTTCTGTGGCTGATGGCCGCGCTCGTGCTCTTCCCGCTCTTGTGGACGGTGCTCGGCGCCTTCAAGCAGACGGTCGATCTGCTCACCCCCGTGCCGCGCCTGTTCTTCGCGCCGACGCTCGACAACATCGTCTACGTCCTGAGCCGTCCGAGCGTCCTGCAAGCGCTGATCAACTCGGTGGTGGTGAGCTGCGCCTCGGTGGTCATCGGTCTGCTGCTCGGTCTGCCGGCGGCCTATGCCGTCGCCCGCTATCCGAGCCGCTGGACCGACGAGATCCAGTTCTTCGTCCTGTCGCTCCGCTTCCTGCCGCCGGTGGCGACCGCCATTCCGCTGATGGTGATCTGGCTCAACCTCGGCCTCTACGACAGCCGGCTGTCGCTGATCATCACCTACTCGCTGATGACGATCTCCATCACCATCTGGCTCGCCATTCCCGGCTTCCAGCGCGTGCCCAAGGAAATCGAGGAAGCGGCACGGGTGGACGGCTACGGCGCCTACGCGGTGTTCTTCCGCGTCGCGCTGCCGGTGGCCTCGCGAGCCCTCATCGGCGCGCTCGCCTTCAGCTTCGTGCTGATCTGGAACGAGTTCCTGATCGCGCTGATGCTGACCACGAGCGACGCCAAGACGATGCCCATCGTCGCCTCGGAGATGTCGCAGCTCGGCATGAACGTGCCCTGGGGCATCCTCAACGCCGCGGTGATCCTGCTGTCGCTGCCGCCGGTCCTGCTTCTGGGCCTTCTGAGCAGCTTCCTGAACGCACTGTTCTCGAAAAACCCAAATCGCTAGGAGAAGAAAATGCAGGCTCTCGTTCTGGAGCACACGAAGGAACTGGCCCTTCGCGACATCGACCTGCCGCTTTCGGTCGGCCCCGACGACGTCAAGATCGCCGTCCACACCGTCGGCGTCTGCGGCAGCGACGTTCACTACTACGTCCACGGCGGCATCGGCGACTACATCGTCCGCGAGCCGATGGTGCTCGGCCACGAGGGATCGGGCACCGTCGTCGAGGTCGGCAGCGCGGTGACCAACCTCAAGGTCGGCGACCGCGTCTGCATGGAGCCCGGTGTGCCCGACCTCACCTCGCGCGCCTCCAAGCTCGGCATCTACAACGTCGACCCCGCCGTGGTGTTCTGGGCGACGCCGCCGGTGCACGGCATCCTGACGCCGTTCATCGTCCACCCCGCCGCCTTCACCTACCGCATGCCGGACAACGTCAGCTTCGCCGAAGGGGCGCTGGTGGAACCCTTCGCCATCGGCATGCAGGCGGCCAAGCGCGCCGGCATCGTGCCGGGCGACGTCGCCGTCGTCACCGGCTGCGGCACCATCGGCATCATGATCGCGCTTGCCGCCCTTGCCGGCGGCTGCAGCAAGGTCGTGGTGTCCGACATCAGCAGCGAGAAGCTGAAGATCGCCGCGCAATACCCCGGCATCGTCCCGGTGGACGTCAGCAAGACGACGCTCGCCGACGCCGTCAACGAGGCGACCGGCAACTGGGGCGCCGACGTCGTCTTCGAGGCGAGCGGCAACGCCCGCGTCTACGACGACATCCTGCGCGTCGTCCGCCCCGGCGGCGCCATCGTTCTGGTCGGCCTGCCGGCCGACGTCGTGCCCTTCAACGTCAACAACGCCATCGCCCGCGAGGTCCGGATCGAAACGGTGTTCCGCTATGCCAACGTCTACGATCGCGCCCTGGCGCAGATCGCGTCCGGCAAGGTCGACCTCAAGCCGCTCATCTCCGCCACCTTCCCCTTCAGCGAAGGCGTCGCCGCCTTCGAGCGGGCCGCCAAGGCGCTGCCAGCCGACATCAAGCTGCAGATCGTCGTCGCCCAGGGAGACAGCAATGGCTGAAATCGTCTGCCGTGGTGTCAACAAGAAGTATGGCGCGCACGAAGTCATCCCGAACTTCGACCTTCAGGTCGCCGAACACGAGTTCATCGTCTTCCTCGGCCCGTCGGGCTGCGGCAAGTCGACGATCCTCAGGATGATCGCCGGTCTCGAGGCGATCACCGGCGGGGAGGTGTCGATCAACGGAAAGGTCGTCAACGACCTCGAACCCCGCGATCGCGGCATCGCCATGGTCTTCCAGAACTATGCGCTCTACCCGCACATGACCATCTACGACAACATCGCCTTCGGCCTCAGGCGGCTGGGCATCCCGGCGGCGGAGATCGACCGCCGCGTCGGCGAGGTGGTGGACATGCTCGGCCTGAAGCCGGTGATCGGCAACAAGCCGTCCGAGCTTTCCGGCGGCCAGCAGCAGCGCGTGGCCATCGCCCGGGCGATGATCAAGACGCCGGAGGTCTTCCTGTTCGACGAGCCGCTCTCCAACCTCGACGCCAAGCTCAGGGCGCAGATGCGCATGGAGATCGCGCGGCTGCACAAGAACCTCAAGACCACCACCGTCTACGTGACGCACGACCAGATGGAGGCAATGACGCTGGCCGACCGGATCGTCCTTCTCAACGCCGGACGGATCGAGCAGGTCGGCACGCCGGAGGAGATCTACGCCCGCCCCGCCAGCCTGTTCGTCGCCGGCTTCATCGGCACGCCGGCCATGAACCTCTTGCCCGCCACCGTTGGCGACAACGGCGCCCGGCTCGACGGCCAGGGCTTCAGCCTGCCCGTCGCGCCGGGCCGCTATCGGCTCGCCGAGGGGCAAAAGGTCGTCTTCGGCCTCAGGCCCGCCGACCTCGGCCGGACGGCAGACGCCGCCACGGCGCATACGCTGTCGGGCACGGTCGACATGGTCGAGTTCCATGGCGATCAGGTGCTGGTCAGCTTCCCGCTGGGGGCCGAGCGGATCAGCGCGTTTCTGCCGGCGCGCCACCGCCCCAACGAAGGCGACAGGATCTCGTTCGCCTACGAGGCCGAGGCCATGCACATCTTCGATGCCGTCGCGGGACACAGCCTCCGGCAGGCCGGCGGCTGATCGCGAGATGTCCATGACCTCCGCTCAATCATGGGTCGCCGACATCGCGGCCCGTGCCAAGGCGCTTTCAGGCGAGCGCATCATCATCGCCCTCGCCGGTCCTCCCGGCGTGGGCAAGTCGACCATGGCCGCCCGTCTCGCCGATGCCCTCGACGGGCAAGGCGGCGCGGCGGTGGTGCCGATGGACGGCTTTCACTTCGACAACGAGGTGCTGGCGGCCCGCGGCCTGCTGCCGCGCAAGGGCGCGCCGGCCACCTTCGACGTGGGGGGCCTGATCAACCTCATGGAGCGGCTGAGATCGAACGCCGAGGATGCCGTGGCGATCCCGGTGTTCGACCGCGCACTCGAACTCTCCCGCGCCTCGGCGCGGGTGATCTCCTCGACGACGCGGGTGCTGATCGTCGAGGGCAACTACCTCCTGCTCGACGCGCCGCCGTGGTCGCGACTCCGTCCCTTCTTCGACCTGACGGTGATGCTCGTCGCGGACCGGCAAACGCTGCGCGAGCGTCTGGTGGCGCGGTGGCTCGATCACGGCTTCCTGCCGGAAGACGCCGTTGCCAAGGCGGAGGCCAACGACCTGCCCAACGCCGACACGGTTCTGGCCGGCAGCGTTCCGGCCGACGTCCTGATCTCCCAGGACGGATAGGCCTCGGGGGGCGGCCACGCCGTCAGGCGATCGCCAGGGCCGCCCGCTGGAGGGTCTCGGTGGCGGTGTGGATGCTGCGCACCGAGCCGCTGATCTCGCTGAGCGAAGACGCGATGCTTTCGACGCCACGCGCCGCCGTCTGCATGTTGCCCGACATGTCCTGCGTGACGGCGGCCTGCTGCTCGACGGCCGAGGCGATCGACGAGGACACGCCGTTGATGCGGGTGATGGTCGCGGATATCCCGGCGATGGTCGACACCGCTTCCGAGGTGATCGACTGAACGCCGGCGATCTCCGCAGCGATCTCGTCGGTGGCCTTCGAGGTCTGGGCGGCGAGCTGCTTCACCTCCGAGGCGACGACGGCAAAACCCTTGCCCATCTCGCCGGCCCGCGCCGCCTCGATGGTGGCGTTGAGCGCCAAGAGGTTGGTCTGGCCGGCAATGGTGTTGATGAGCTCCACCACCTGATCGATCTTCTGGGCGGCCGCCTCCAGGCCGGACACCACCTTGGTGGCGGTTTCCGCCTGCTTCACCGCCTCTTCCGACACCGACAGGGCGACGCCCAGCTGCCGGCTGATTTCGGAGACGGACGCCGCCAGTTCCTCGGCGCCGGCGGCGACCGCCTGAACGTTGGAGGCGGTGGTGTCGGCGATGCCGTTGGCGGTTTCCGCCGCGACGTTGGAGCGCGCAACCATGCCGGCGACTTCGTCGAGATCGCGTGTGATATCGGCCTGCGCCGCCTGGCGAGCCTTGCGGCGCTTGACCGCCTCGGTGATGTCGGTGGCGAACTTGGTCACCCTGATGAGGCGCCCCGCCTGATCGAAGATCGGATTGTAGGTCGCCTGGATGTAGATGTCCGCGCCACTCTTGCCGACGCGGCGGAACTCGTCGGACTTGAACCTGCCCGCCCGGAGATCGTCCCAGAAGGCTCGGTAGGCGGGCGAATCGCGTTCCTCGGCAGGCACGAACATGGCGTGATGGCGACCTACGATTTCTTCCCGCCGATAGCCGAGAGCGCTGAGGAAATTTTCGTTGGCGTCGATCACTGTCCCGTCCAGCTTGAAGGAGATGACCGCCTGGGCGCGGTTGATGGCGGCGATCTGGCCGTGCACGTCGGCGTCGACGAGCTTGCGCTCGGTCACGTCGGTGGCGAACTTGACGACGCGCGTAACCTTGCCCGACAGGTCGAGCACGGGATTGTAGGTCGCCTGGATCCAGACTTCCCGGCCGCCCTTCGCCAGGCGCTTGAACTCGGCCGACTGATGGCGCCCGCCCCTGAGTTCGCGCCAGAAAGCCTCGTAGGCCTCCGTCTTCGCCTCGGACGGATCGATGAAGACCGAATGATGCCGACCGACGATCTCGTCGAGCCCATAACCCATGACGGCCAGGAAGTTGGCATTGGCAGTGATGATCTTGCCGCTGGGCTCGAATTCGATCACAGCCTGGGAGCGACCAAGCGAGTCAAGTACCGCGGAAGAGTGATCGGAAAACGGCCACATGCGCGAACACCTCTCCATGCTTACAGCAGCGATGTGTAGATCACACGTAAATTTCGCTGTTTTTCAACCTCTGTTAGCAGAAACACTACACAGCAAAGGTTAATGGCTGCTTCCTCAACTGACCACGTTGACGTAAATATACTTGAAGTTACTTCAATCTAGTGCAGGCAGCATTTCCGACAGTCCCGGAAAGAAACCATAAAGGATGCACCCCGCAGGCCTCGCGCAGGACCCCAAATAGATCGGCGGCCCAACCGGTTCTCCGGTGGACCGCCGCGATGACTGCTTTCAGGGTGTCGGTGTCGGGCTCAGCCCACGCTGCGGATGCCGCGCGAGGCGGTGATGCGGGCGCGGGCGACGCGCGGGTCGATCTGCTGGAACTGGGTGAGCGCGTCGTTGCGCTGCCAGTTGTCGAGCCGGTGCTTCCACGGGCCGCACTTCAGCATTTCCTGCACGGTGGCGAAACGCAGGCCGAGCGCCCGCGCCATCACCACGAAGGGTTCGGTGTCGACGCGCACCAGCCAGTGCTTGGCCTCCTCGATGTCGAGGTCGGTGAGCAGCGCGAAGGTGGCGACCACGTCGGCGAAGCGATCCTCGACGGCATACTGGCAGAGCAGTTCCTCGGAGACGATGCGTTCGCCGCCCTGCTGGCGGATGCGCTCCCAGGCGGACTCGAAGTCGTAGAGACCGAGCCAGTAGGAGTTGGACAGCCGCGCCTCGGCAAGGCGCGCCGCCTCGGCCAGGTTGGCTTCGAGGTCGTCGTTCTTCTCGCCCATCACCGTCGAGCGCACCTGATCGACCGCCTTGCCGATCACCTGCGAGATGATGGCATCCGGCGTGTCGGGGCGGCGGCCCAGGATTTCGGCGGTGCGCGGATCGGAGAGCGCCTGCTGCACGATGCAGGCCAGAGCGATTTCGCTGAGGCGGGCGCCGTAGTTGCCGGCCACGAGGCGGCGCACTTCGACGTCGCCACGGCTGACGACGATATCGGCCACCCGCTCGCTCAGCACCGACCGCTGGGCGATGGCCCTGAGATGAGCGGGGCCCTTCTCCTCGGCGATGGCGACGAGATCGTGATCGTTGAGCACCGGCGACTGCTTCAGCACCGGCGAGGCGACGGCCGCCTCGTCATCCCGTGCGAAGGTGCGGACGGCCCGCTCCGGCGCTCGGCGCAACGGCGCGATCTTCTCGGCGGCGAAGATGCGCGCCTCGATTTCCACCATCTCCGACAGGCGGGTGATGACGTCGTCATAGATCTCGATCTGTTCGAGCGTGCACCGCTCGGACGTGAAGGCGAACAGCGACGAGACGCCCTTGAGAAGTTCGTTCTTGCGATCCGGGGACGGATCGAGAGCGAGACTCTTGAAATCGACCAAATTCGTTTCGAGCATTCCGGCACCACCCACAGAAAGCATGTCAGCCAAGCTAGCGCCTACAAATGGATATCGCTTTCACGAAATGCCTAGAATTTTACGGAATTGCGAGAGGCCCCGGAAGCCACTCATCCCTCGGCCGAACCGCCGTCGAAACCGAAGAACTGGCCGGTGGTCTCCAGCGACAGCGCGTCGATCACGCCGATGATGCCGCGCGCGCTGTCGGCAAGGCTGAGCTTGGCCTCTTCGCCATCCGGCCCCGGACCGACCGCGCCGGGATGGATCAGCGCCACCGCCACGCCGGACGGCTTGAGGTCGTGGGCGAGCGACTGCATCACCCTCACCACCGCCGCCTTGGCCGCCTGCCGCGCATCGTGATCGAGCAGGTCGAGGCTGCGCACGTCGCCGACCGGCAGGATGGTGGCGATCTTGCCGCCACGCGTCATGTTGGACAGCGCCGCCTGCGCCACGAACAGCGGCCCGGTGGCGTTGACCTGCAAGGTGGTGCGCGTGGTGCCGCCGATCAGGTTGCCGGTGGGCGCAAGACCGGTTCCCATCAGCATGCCGGTGTTGTTGACCAGAATGTCGATCCGCTCGGACAGCCGCGCCGCCAGATTGACGACGGCGCTGGCCGCGCGGACGTCGAGGGCGATCAGCCGCATGCGGTCGACATGTTCGGCATGGAGGGCGGTCAGGGCCTCCGAAACCGCGCCGGGACGGTGGATGGCGAGGACGCGCGCGCCGCGCAGGAGATACTGCCGGGCGAGCTCCAGGCCGACGCCTCGGCTTGCGCCCGTGATCAGAACCGTCGGTGTCATGGCGCCTCCACGCAACCAGAGGCTTTCCGGCGAACTCGCCCGAACCTCTGTAACTCTTTGTTTCACCGTAATTTCGGGCGCGGAACCGGTTCCCGCTTTTGCCGAAACTGCCCAACCTGACCAGCCGGCGATTGTTCCAGCCGCGCTCCCCGCGCCCCGGACCATCGCCGCGACACTGCCGGCCAGCTCCCTCGCCCCGGCACGCCACGGCCGAACCTGCCGGATCGAGGCGGCCGGCACTATGGCCACGCACCGCCGCGCGCACATGAGTGGAAAGACTTATCGGGGCATTACGATAGTGGAGAAAACGGAGGCTGAGGATTCCCCGCAACGCTCCTCGGCCACCTATGGTTTAGGAAAGCGACCAAGAACGCGCGCCGGTGAAGCTCTCGAAGCCGAAAGCGATCGCTACATCCAGAGCGCTCCTGGAGCCGGCCCCAAAATTCGCTGGGGCGCGGCAGATGGCGACGAACACGAGAACCGGAGCGGAGCGGACTTAAGGTCCGTGAGCACCGGAAGCGCAGCGTTCTAAGCCATATGCCCGCCCCAGTAGAATTTTCGGGCCGGATCCTAGGGGGCCTGTTCTTCGCCACCCGCATCCCACGGCCACGGGCCGTTGGCGTCTTTCAGGCGCTTGCGGGCGCCTTTCAGGATCTTGTCGAAGTTTTCGCTGAGCGGTTCGTCGAGCGCCTGTTCGAGCAGGATCAGCACGGCGTCGAGCGCCCAGACCTCGGCATCGTCCTCCAGCGTCTCCTCGATGCCCTCGGCATTCTCGTCGTCGACGACGCGGGCCAGCCACTCGTGCAGAACGATGGCCTCGTCGCGGCTGATGGTGAGGGTAACGGTGTCGGCCATGGTCTACCTCGTGGCAACGATGAACAGTCTTGGAAATCTCAGGAGCACGCCGCCGCCCTTCAGCGGCGGATAGGCGCCCGCCACCGTCTCGGTATAGGCGGCGAGGAAGTCGGCCCGTTCGCCCTCGTCCAGCGGATCGAGGAACGGCTTGAGGCCGGTCGAGCGCATCCACTCCACCACGGCCGCCGCGTCGGCGAGCGGGTGGTTGTAGATGCTGTGCCAGATGTCGAGCCGGCGGCAGTGCGGCCTCAACGTCTCGTAATAGGTCCGGACCGGCGGCAGCGGCGCGCGTGCGGCGCCCTTGAGCTTGTCGGCCCAGCGGCCGCTGGCGGCCACCTCGCGCATCAGCGCGTGCGAGGGTTCGGCGATGTTGTCCGGCATCTGCACGGCGAGCACCCCGCCTGGGGCAAGCTCACCCATCAGGTGGACGAAGAGGCCGAGATGGCCCGGCAGCCACTGGAACACGGCGTTGGCGAACATCAGGTCGGGCGGCACGTCCGGCTTGAAGCCGGCGGCATCAGCCAGCCTGAACTCCACGTCCGGCAGACGCGCCCGCGCCCTGTCGAGCATGGCCGACGAGGTATCGATGCCAAGGTGCCGCGCGCCCGGAAAGCGCTCCAGCAGGAGTTCGGTGGAGTTGCCCGGCCCGCAGCCAATGTCGACCACGAAGGACGGGTCGGCGAGCGGCACGGCATTGACGAGATCGCGCGCCGGCCGCGTCCTCTCGTCCTCGAACTTCAGGTAGGTGTCGGGCGACCAATCGGCCATGGAAGCAGCCTCCTCGCTCGGGTCGGGACAAGCACTAGACCAAAAGCCGCCACGGACCAAGCCACCGGCGCACATACTGGCCGGTGACCGCAAAGTTGCGGGCGCGGACAAATGCCCCTATACTATCGGCGAATGTCCAGGGAGCACGCAATGTCCATCGAAGCAGCCAAGGTGGCGGAAGTCGTCGGCGGCGAGCGGACGGTCGGTCGGGCCGTCCGAAATGCTGGCGATCTGATTGCAGCCGTCCGTGCCGGACTTCCGGCGGCAACGGTGGAATATGTCGTCGATGCCGGCAAGATGTCGCGGACCGAGATCGACGCCGCTATCCTGCCGAGAAAGACCCTGGCCCGGCGCATCAAGGCCGGCATGCTGACGGCCGATCAATCGGATCGCCTCATCCGCGTGGCCAAGGTCATCGCCTTTGCCGAGGAAACCTTCGGCTCGCCGGACAAGGCTGGAGCATGGCTCCGTCGTGAGACCGACCCGCTTGGCGGCGTTTCGCCGATGTCGCTGCTCGACACCACCGAGGGCACAGCCCAGGTGGAGCAGCTTTTGACCCGCATCGCCTACGGCGTCGCGGCGTGAGCCTCGTCTGCTGGCGCATCGCGCGGAATGCCTATGCCGATTTGAGCGGGTATGGCGCTTTCCTCGTCGGTGGGCGTTGGAATGCGCCGGGGCGGCCTGTCGTCTATGCCGCCTCGGACGCCAGCCTTGCCGTGCTGGAGGTGCGCGTCCACCTCGACCTGCCGCCCGACCTGATACCCGACGATTACGTGCTGATGCGCATCGAAGCGACAGCGCCCCTGTCCATCGAGCGCGTCGACGTAGCGCCAGCCGATCCCAGGGCGTTCGGCGACGATTGGCTCGCTTCGGGGCGGACGGCCGTGCTCGACGTTCCCTCGGCCATCGTGCCGGAAAGCCGCAACCTTCTGATCAATCCGGCGCACTCGGAGGCCAAGGCCTTCGCGATCACTGAAAAGCGCCCATTCGGCTTCGACAGCCGCCTGTGGCTCGACGGCTAAATCCGCCTCCGCAGGTCAAGCCGCCTCATACTGGCGGATGGCGGCGAGATCGGCCTCAAGCGAGGCGGCATGAACCTTGAGGTCATGGCTCGCCTGCAAGGTCATCCAGAACTCCGGCGTCGTATTGAAGAACTTCCCGAGACGAAGCGCCGTGTCGGGGGTAACGCCGGTCTGTTCGCTGGCCAATCGTTCGATGCGGGTACGGGGAACACCAAGTCTCTTGGCAAGGGCTCCCGCACTCATCTTGAGCGGCACAAGGAACTCTTCGCGAAGGATCTCACCGGGATGCACCGGGGGCAGACTATCGGCCATGACTTGGCCCCCTTAGAAAAACGGGCCGCCGACAGCGCCGGCGGCCCGTGATCGCATCACCGCGTCAGCGGCTTGTACTTGACACGGTGCGGGTTGACGGCGTCGGCGCCGAGGCGGCGCTTCTTGTCTTCCTCGTAGGAGTCGAAGTTGCCTTCGAACCATTCCACGTGGCTGTCGCCCTCGAAGGCCAGGATGTGCGTGGCGAGGCGGTCGAGGAACATGCGATCATGCGAGATGATCACGGCGCAACCGGCGAAATCCTCCAGCGCGTCCTCAAGGGCGGCCAGGGTTTCGGTGTCGAGGTCGTTGGTCGGTTCGTCGAGCAGCAGCACGTTGGAGCCCGACTTGATCATCTTGGCCATGTGCACGCGGTTGCGCTGACCGCCCGAGAGCGAGCCAACCTTCTGCTGCTGGTCGCCGCCCTTGAAGTTGAACGACGAGCAGTAGGCGCGCGAGTTCACTTCCTTCTTGCCGAGGTAGATCACGTCGGCGCCGCCGGAGATTTCCTCCCAGACGGTCTTGTTGGGGTCGAGCGCGTCGCGGCTCTGGTCGACATAGCCGAGCTTCACCGTCTCGCCGACGGTGATCGAGCCGCTGTCGGGCGTCTCCTGGCCGGTGATCATGCGGAACAGCGTCGTCTTGCCGGCGCCGTTGGGGCCGATGATGCCGACGATGCCGCCCGGCGGCAGCGAGAAGCTGAGGTCCTCGATCAACAGGCGATCGCCGTAGCCCTTGTTGAGGCCCTCGACCTTGATGACGTTGTCGCCGAGGCGCGGACCGGGCGGAATGACGATCTGAACGTTGGCGACCGTCTGCCGCTCCTCGTTGCGGCGGAGCAGTTCGTCATAGGACTTGATACGCGCCTTCGACTTGGCCTGACGAGCCTTAGGGCTGGCGCTGATCCACTCGCGCTCGTTCTCCAGCGCCCGCTGCTGGGCCGCCGACTCGCGGCCTTCCTGCTCCAGGCGCTTGGACTTGGCGGTGAGATAGGCCGAATAGTTGCCCTCGTAGGGAATGCCGCGGCCGCGATCGAGCTCCAAGATCCAGCCGGTGACGTTGTCGAGGAAATAGCGGTCGTGGGTGACGATCAGCACGGCGCCGGGGAACTCGCGCAGGTGCTTTTCCAGCCAGGCCACCGACTCGGCATCGAGATGGTTGGTCGGTTCGTCGAGCAGCAACAGGTCGTGGTTCTCAAGCAGCAGCTTGGCGAGAGCCACGCGGCGGCGCTCGCCGCCCGACAGCGTGGAAACGTCGGCATCGCCCGGCGGGCAGCGCAGCGCATCCATCGCCATCTCGACCTTGCTGTCGAGGTCCCACAGGTTCTTGGCGTCGATGATGTCCTGGATCTTGGTGGCCTTCTCGGCATTCTCGTCCGAGTAATCCATCATCAGCGCATTGTATTCGTCGATCAGCGCCTTGTCCTTGGCGACGCCAAGCATGACGTTGCCGAACACGTCGAGGCTGGGATCGAGCTGCGGCTCCTGCGACAGGTAGCCGACGGTGGCGCCCTTGGCGAGCCAGGCTTCGCCGGTGAATTCCTTGTCCAGCCCGGCCATGATCTTCAGCAGCGTCGACTTGCCCGAGCCGTTGGGGCCGAGCACGCCGATCTTGGCGTCCGGGTAGAACTGCAAGTGGATGTTGTCGAGAACCTTCTTGCCGCCACCGTAAGACTTGGTGGTGCCGTGCATGTAGTAGATGAACTCGCGCGCCATGGCGTGTCGACCTTTTCGGTGAGCGGGTTTGCGTTTGGCCGGTGTTCTAGAGCATCCGCCCGCCGAAGGGAAAGCAAAAATGCGGACGGCGGCGGCGGCGCGGGCGCGCTGTGAATTCGCGGCGAAACCGGATGATCTGCCCGAAAAGAAGCAAGAATTAACTGTCGTAGAAAAGCCGGTCTCACGAGAAAATCATCGAATTTCAAAAATAAACGTTGACTATCTCAGCGAAAATCCTTATCCGATGAGCCATCGATCTTTTCTTGCCGAGCTTTGGTTACGACGCGCTGTGCAGTGCGTTTTGAACGAACCCTCCCTTTAAAGCATCGTTATCACCACCCGCGACGCATCTGCGTCGCGTTCTTCAATCATGCTGGGAAAGGGTTCATCATGACCACTGGCACTGTAAAATGGTTCAACTCCACCAAGGGTTTCGGTTTCATTCAGCCTGACAACGGCGGTCCGGACGCCTTCGTCCACATCTCGGCCGTCGAGCGCGCCGGCATGCGTGACCTCGCCGAAGGGCAGAAGATCAGCTACGAGCTCGAGACCGACAAGCGCTCGGGCAAGCAGTCGGCCGGCAACCTCCAGGCCGCCTGACCGGGATCCGCTTTCCCTTGGTCCGCTTCCGGCAAGCCGCATCGCGGTTTTGCATCGGCAACTGCGCAGGGCGAGGGTATGGCGAGACCAAACGAGGTCAGGCAGTTTTGCCTGGCCTTTTTTATTGGCACGAGGAATCCCATGTCCGAGCAATACAGCAAGTCGCGGCAGCAGGCCGAGATCGCCTTCGGCAAAACCCAATCGCAGTTCTTTGCGCGCGGGCAGGCCTTCGAGGAACTGGACGCGATCACCACCGCCCGTAACGAAAAGACGGCGCGCCTGCGTGAGGCCCGCCTCGCCAAAGAGGCCGAGGACACTCTCGCCCCGCCGGCCAAGCTCATTCCCAGACGTGCCGGCAGATGATTTTTCTCAACAGGATCAGAGATTTGAAGACCATCAAGAACAAAGACCTCAACGACCGTCGCGGCGCTGCCGGCGAGGCCAAGGCGGCCCAGCTTCAGGCCTATCGTGCCGCCATCGAGGCTGCCGCGCCGACCCGCGAAGCCAAGCAGGCTGAACGCGTTGCCATCGCCGAGGCGCGGGATGCGCGCCGCGCCGAGCGCGATCGTGTGAAACTCGAAGAACAGACCCGCATCGCCACCGAGGCGGCCGAGCGTGAAGCCGCCATCGAGGCGGCCGCCCGAGCCGAAGCCGAAGAGCGCGAATCCGCCAACAAGGCGCGCATCGCCCGCGTCTTCGAGGATGAAGCCGCCCGCAAGGCCGAGCGCGACCGCCGCTACGCCAACCGCAAGGCCCGCAAGGCCGGATGACGGGCGCGACGCCCCGCTGAGGGGCGGACGACCCGACACCCCATGCTCGGCGAACTCGATCATACGCGCTCCGCTTGATCTGGACTCATCCAGCTCAAGCGGATTTCGGCCTTAGGGGCCGGCGCGCGGTCGAGCGCTTCGCTTCCGTCAGGTCCCGCCCGAAGGTCGAAACCCGACGGAAACGGCATCAGGCGTTCGGCATCGACAGCGCAGAACGGATGGCGTCAACCAACCCGTCGCGGTAGGCGACGCGCACCGCCGCCTCCCCGGGGCGCAGCGGCAGCGGTTCCTCGTGCTCCGGCACGTCGTACTCGGCGACCACGAGGCAGTCGGCGCCGGAGGATCGAAACGCCTGCAGATCCTCCGCCCCATCGCCGACCACCACCATCGGCGATCCCGCCCGTCCGGCGCGCACCAGCGCCTCGATGATCCGGGCTTTCGACGGCGGCCGCAGGATGTGGGTGGCGTTGATCGTGTGCGCCCGCCCGCCGATCCAGCTGAGGCCGTGGCGCGCGTGGATCTCGACATCGGCAAAGCCCCAGGCCCGGCCGATCGGCACCAGCCAGTCACGATAGGCCGACGACACGATGTGCAGGCGAACGCCGCGCCCGCGCAGCTCGGCGAACAGTTGCCGGAGGTCCTCCGGCGGCTCGCGCCGGCTCGCCACGTAGGCGTCGATGTGGCGCCTGCCGATCGCCCTCACCAGACGAAGAACGACGGGAATGTCGCCGAGCCCCTTGTCGCCCCGCCGCCACCGCGCCTGCAAGGCCAGGAAATCCCGGCGCAGCTCGACCCGCCGGGGGTGATCGTCGATCGCCAGGGCGAGCACGTCGACCACGCTTTCACCCGGCGACAGCGTCCTGTCGTAGTCGAAGATGATGGTCGCGGCTGTCATGCGGCACGCCTTGTCTGGCGCAGACGCTCGCGGTAGGCGCGCTTGGCCTCCACCGTGTGCGTCGTCGTCGGAATGCCGAGGTGATCGGCGACGGCCCTTTGTACACGATCGGCGAAGGCCTGCCCATCTTCGCCCTCGACCGGCGAAAGGGCCGGCAGGTAGGTCAGCTCGAAGCGAAGGCGCGGCGCCATCAGCAGGCGGGACAGGGTGGCGAGCCCTCCCGACATGAAAGGATGGGCGACGAGGCCGAGGCTCGTCGTCAGCCTGATGGCCAGCGGCACGACCGGAACGCCGCGATCGATCAGGGTCGGATGGAAGCGGAACAGGCCCCTGCCATTGTTGATGGTCATCTCCGCCGGCACATAGAAGCTGCTCTCCTCCGGCACGCTTCTCCAGGAGCGGAACAGATCGGCCAGCGCCCGCCTGTCCTGCGCCGGGATGAGGCGCGCGCCGGAAATCAGCTCGACGAGCCTGAAGAGAACGGCGTTGAAAGTGCTCTCGCCCCGGAGCGCCGTGCCGCTCAGGAAGTTCGGCCGGCCGACGCCGGTCATGGCCAGCGTATCGAGCACCGACACATGGTTGACGGCGACGATCCGCTTGTCCGTCAGGCGGACGATCTCCGCCGTCGAGAGGTTGCGCTCGACGACGATGCCCAGCAGCCGGCGCAGCAGCGGATAGGGCACGGGGCGCCAGTGCCGGGGCAGCAGCCTGCCGATGCCGCCGAAGCTTGCCAGAAGGAGGGAGCGGACCAGCAGCACCACGACGCCGACCGGGCTGTAGAGCCAGAACGGCCAGGCGGCGATCGCCGGCCCCTCCGCCTCGCAGAGGTGGGACACGTCGGGCATCGCCCCCGCTGGCGACCGAGGCGCTTCGCCCCGGTTGCCGGTGAGGCCGCGCATCGGCGGCGAGGCGTCCGCCGTCCGGATGGCGGCGCGGTCGCGGGACATGTCGGCTGAAAGATGCATTTGGCTATCGCAGTCGGCTACGCGGCCGGCTCGCGAGGAGCCGGGCACGATCTCGCCGGGGAAAATGGGGCAACGTGTCGTCGCGTCTCCAGCCGCCGGAATCGTCAGGCGATGCCGACAACCGGAGACGCGGCACTGTTTTTAAAAGGCCAAAACGGCCAAAGAGAATAAACCTAAACTATTCGAGCACCTATTTAAGGACATCTGAAAGTCAATATTGAAGCGATGCTTCCTATGCCGGCGAGGTTTGCGGGAGGCGCCAGACGAAGTCAACGGCGGCACCCCGCGTTGAGACGGATCGCATGTAGTTTGCGATGAAATGATGGTTGAGCGCCCTCTCCGCCGCTGTCCGAGGGGGCGGCCGGGACATGTTCGCACTCGACGGTGCCGAGACTCGCGCAAGACCGAAGCCACGGACTTCGATATCGTGAGGCCGGCACGATGCCGCGCCGGAGAAGCAAAGCCCCTGCCGGCGCGACGACCTTGAACCGGATCCCATCTTCGCTGGAACTGCCCTACCCCGCCGCCCCGTAGCAGAGGTCGAGATAGGCGTTGGCGACGCGCTCGTCGATGTCGCGCGGCACCGGCACCACGCAGCTCGACGCATCGACGCGGCGGAGCGCCACCGCTTCCAGGCAGCGGGCTTGCAGGGCGAAGCCGAGATCCATGGATTCGATGGAGTTGCCGAGCGCCCGGGGACCGGCGAGGTTGACCATGTGCCCCTCGGCGAGGATGTGGATCACCCGGCCGTCCCTCAGCGTCAGGCTGGCGATGCCGTCGGAGTAGGCCTCGGTCGACGCCACCTCCGGGCTGCCGGCGATCGCCGCGTTGTCGATCTCGGCCGGGAAGTGGCCGGCGTTGGCGAGGATGACGTTGTCCTTGAGGAGCGGCAGGTCGTCGGCGCCGAGGATGCGCCCGCCGCCGGTGACGGTGACGATGAAATCGGCGCTGGCGATGGCCGCGGCGCGGGCCGGCGTGTCGAAGCCGTCGAGATGGGCCTGCAGCCGCTTGAGCGGATCGCTGTCGACGACGCTGACCTTGGCATAGGCGCCCTTGAAATTCAGCGCCACGCCGCGCCCGCAGGCGCCATAGCCGAACACGGTGACGCGCTGACCGTTGGTCACCCGGTTGGTGAAGCGCATGTAGGATTCGAGAACGCTCTGCCCCACGGCGTGCTCGTTCTCGGCGAACTGCTTGATCGGGCTGTCGTTGATGACGAGGATCGGTCGGTTGAGCGACGACCGCAGCGGTTCGAGGCGCGCCCGCCCGGACGTCGTCTCCTCCGTGCCGCCGATCAGGTTGCCGGTGGGCGCCTGCCGCCAGAGGTCGAACAGGTCGCCGCCGTTGTCGAGCAGGATGTCCGGCCGGCTCGCCAGCACCTCCTTCAGGAAGCCCTGGTGCTTCACGGCGTCCCGCGTCGCCTCGCCGATGACGGTGACGCCGCGCTCCTTCAGGTGGGCGACGGCGTCGGCCTGCGTGGTGTTGAGGTTGCCGGTCGCCACCACCCTGGCGCCACCGTCCCGCAACGTCAGCAACAGGGCGACGGTCTTCGGCTCCAGGTGGATGCCGGTGCCGATGGTCATGCCGGCGAACGGCTGGCTCTGACGAAACTCGGCAGCGATCTCCCTGAGAAGGCGGGTGTTGGCCCCCACCCATTCGATCCTGTTTGCCATGGTTCTCCCTCCGTCCGCGCGATGCGCTCCACCACTAGTCACACGTATGACTAGACCGACTCCACCGCTTGAGTCAAACGTATGACGTGCCGGTTCACAACGACCCCGCCCTGGGATATGTCTCGGCGGAGAGGGCAAGAGGAGCGAGCGTGGCCAGGAACGACAGGACGACCCCGCTGGTGACGAGCCGCGACGTGGCGCGCGAGGCGGGCGTGTCGCAGTCGACGGTGTCGCTGGTCCTGAACGGCAAGGCCGAGGGGCGCGTTTCCCCGGCGACGCGTGAGCTCATCGAGGAGACGGCCGCCCGCCTCGGCTACCGGCCCAACGCGTCGGCGCAGATGCTGAGGACCGGCATCGGCAGGACGCTGGCCTTTGCCGTTCCCGACATCCAGCAGCCGTTCTTCGGCGAGGTGCTGGTCGCCGCCGAGGTTGCCGCCCGCGAGCGGGGCTATTCGGTGCTGCTGGTCGACACCACCACCGATCCCCGGTGGAGCGAGCGGCTGGTCGGCATGATCCGCAGCCGCATGATCGCCGGCTGCATCACCTACACGCCGGACGCCGAGGCGGAGGCGCGCTTTGCCGACGTCGGCGACCGCGTCGTCATGGTCGAGAGCGAAACGCCCGGCCTCTCCGGCGTCGACCTCACCGTCGACGCGGCGATGAGGTCGGTGGTCGGCCATCTCGCCGACCTCGGGCACCGCCGCATCGGCCATTTCGCCGCGCGCTATCCCAAGCTGACCTTCCGCAACCGCCGCGCCGCCTTCCTGGCGGAACTCGAGCGCCGGGGTCTCGCGGGCAATCCCCTGGGGCACGCCGCCTCCACCTTCGAGATCGAGGCCGCCACCGAGGCGGCCAAGAGCCTGATCGAAACCGGCGTCACCGCCATTGCCTGCGACGACGACCTGTTGGCCGGCGCGGCCTATCGCGCGGCGCGCCGGCTCGGCCTTGCCATTCCGGACGACCTGTCGGTGGTGGGCTTCAACGATATCGAGTTCGCCCGTGCGCTCCACCCGGAGCTGACCACGGTTCACATCCCGGCCGGGACGCTGGGGCGCGAGGCGACGCGGCGCCTTCTGGACAAGCTCGACGGCAAGCCGGCCCGCTCCGGGCCGGCGATCGTGGAACTGCGCCTCGTCCTGCGCCAGTCGACGGCGGTTCCCAGGCGCTAGAGCAGCCTTACTTCTGCGCCACCTTGGCCGTGAACGTGGCGACGGACTGCTTGAGGACGCCGGCCTGTTCCACCAGTTCACCGGAGATCGACGACAGGCGGCCGGCCGAGCCGATGGTTTTGCGGCCCTCTTCGACCACCTCGCCGATGGCCGCGCCGATCTCCTCGGACGAGTGCGACACGCCCATGGCCGACGAGGCGATGTCGGCGGTGGCGGCCGACTGTTCCTCGACGGCGGCGGCGATGGCCGTGCCGATGCGCGCCACTTCCTCGATGGTTTCGGTGATGCCGGAGATGTCGGACACCGACTGTTGCGTCGCCTGCTGGATGGCGGAAATCTGTTCGGTGATTTCTTCGGTGGCCCGCGCCGTCTGCGCGGCCAGCGACTTCACTTCCTGCGCCACGACGGCGAAGCCCCTGCCGGCCTCGCCCGCCCGCGCCGCCTCGATGGTGGCATTGAGGGCGAGAAGATTGGTCTGGGCGGCGATGGAGGAAATCAGTTCCACCACCGAGCCGATCTTGTCGACGGCGTCGGCCAGCCCCTTCACCGATCCGGCGGTCCGGCGAGCGCCTTCCACCGCCTTGGACGAAACGGTGAGCGATGCCTCGGCCTGCCGGCCGATCTCGCCGATCGAGGCGTGCAGTTCCTCGGTGGCGGCGGCGGTGGTGGCCACCCCCGCGCCGGCCTTTTCCTGGGAGCCGCGAATGCGGTCGCAACGGGCGGTCACCGACGATGCCTGCGCCTCCAGCTCGCCGGAACTGGCCCCAAGGTCGGAGGTCATCTTGGCGAACTTGCCCAGCATGCAGCCGATCGATGCGTCGAACTCGCCGATCGCCGCGTGAACCCGCTCCTCCCGGTCGGTGATCTGCTGGATCAGCGTCTCGCCGTAGACGGACACGGCGATGTCCATGTCGAGCATCGCCGCCTTGGTCACGGCGGCGATCATCCGCGCCGATCTGGCGCCCGAAAAGCGCGCCTGCCGCCCCATGATCGTCGCCGCCTGCTGCAACACGTTGTTGTAGCCGGCGATGTACCAGTGCGGTTCCAGGCCGATGCGCACGTGGGCAAGGCCGACGCGGCGCACGCTTTCGAAGTAGTCCTTGTCGAAACGCGCCGAGAACAGCCGCTTCCAGTGGTCGTATTGCGCCTTCTTGAGGTGGTCGATATGCCCCCGCACCATGGCGGCCAGCCTCGGCTCCTGCCCCCATCGGCTGTAGAAGCCGGCGAAGATCGTTTCCATGTGCGGATCGAGGATCAGCCAGGCGGCGCGAATGTCCTCGCTGGCCGCCGCGTCGATGCCATAGGCCTTCGTATGCCCGCTAAAATCGTCCCAAGCCGCCATGCCGCCCTCCGAAGGACAGAAACGGATTCACCCAAGAATCTCTAACTTCGAACACTATTTATGCGAGCAGTTTACAATCCATGAATTCAGCGCCTCCAAAAGGTAAACTTTTGGGATAGGTCCAACGGAAGCACCTATCGGTCCGGCACTTTTGACAGGGGCGAAGAGGACGGCTTAGGCTTGCGCCAAGGATCCGCCCCGCACCAAGAAGGACACCGACATGGCCATTCTCGCCGCCATCCTCTACCCGCAGGGAACGGAGATCGACGGCCTGCTCGTCGAGATCGCACGCAAGGTCGCCGAGGCCGGCGGCCGCGTCGGCGGTGTGGTTCAGGGGCGGGGCGCCGACGGCAAGGGTCTGGCGCTGACCGACCTCGGCAGCGGCGCCATCCGTCCGATCTCGCAGAACCTCGGGCCGCTCTCCACCTCCTGCAAGCTCGACACCTCGGCCATGGCCGAGATCGCCGGCGATCTCGAACGCCAGATCGACGCCGGCCTCGACCTCGTCATCCTCAGCCGCTTCGGCATCCGGGAGGTTGAAGGCGGCGGCTTCCGCTCGCTGTTCGGCCGGGCGATGCTGGCCGGCACGCCGCTGCTCACCGCCGTCCGTTTCGAATACGCCCCCGCCTGGGCAACCTTCCACGGCGGCCTCGGCGTCGACCTGCCGCCGAACGAGACCCAGATCCTCGCCTGGGCCAAGGCCGTCGTCCTCAAGGCGCCCCAGGCCGCCGGCCTTTGAAGCCATCTTAGCGCTCACTTCGGTCGGACAATACTCCAGGACGTCCCCCTGACGCCTGCCGCCCGGGATCAAGCGGCGGCCGAGTTGGCGAGATACTCCTCGACGATGCCGCCGAAATCCCGGATGCCCCGTTCCACCGTCTGGGCGGTGGCGTTGACCTCACCGGCGACGCTGACCGTCTCGGCCGAGGCCGCCTCCACCGTTTCGACCTCATCGGCCACCATCGCCGTTCCCTCGGCGGCCGTCGCGATGGAACGGCTGATTTCGTCGGTGGCTTGCGACTGCTGCGCCACCGCCGCGTCGATGGCGTCCGACAGCGCCCTCACCGAGGCGATCTTGAGGGTGATGCCCTGGATGGCATCGACGGCCGCCCGCGTGCTGGCCTGGATCTGCGCGACCTGCGAGGCGATGTCGTCGGTCGCCTTGGCGGTCTGCCCGGCGAGATCCTTCACCTCGGAGGCCACGACCGCGAAACCCTTGCCCGCCTCGCCCGCCCGCGCCGCCTCGATGGTGGCGTTGAGGGCAAGCAGGTTGGTCTGGGCGGCGATGCCCCGGATCAGGTCGACGACGGCGCCGATGCGGTCGGCAGCGTCGCTGAGCGCGCCGATCTGCCCGGAGGAGGAAACAGCCTCGGCATCCACCTCGGCGACCGCCTCGGTCGACCGGCGGATCTGCTCGCCGATCTCCTGGATCGAGCTCGACAGCTCCTCGGCCGCCGCGGCCACCGACCGCACGTTCGAGGAGGCGGAGTTCGACTTGTCGCGCATGGCCTCGGCCCGGCGACGCGTGTCGGTGGAGGTCGTCGACAGCCCCTCGGCCGTCGCCTTCAGGGCGGTCATCTGTTCGTCGACAGTCCCCTGCATGCGGCTGGCGGCGTCGCGGAACGCGCCGGACAGAGCCCTGAGGCGCTGCTCGCGATTGCGTTGCTGCTCATAGCTCTGGCGCTGTTCGTCTTCCAGGCGAAGCCGTTCCTCGACGCCGAGACGCAGCACCTCCACCGCCGAAGCGATCTGGCCGATCTCGTCGGCGCGGCCTCGATAGGGCACGTCGATATCGGAGTGGCCGCTCGCCAGCGAGGCGATGGATTGCTTGAGCGTGCAGAGCGGCCGGGTGACGACGCGGCCGATGAACACCTGCACGATGACGATCATCGCCAACGCGCCGATCAGAAGCGCCCCGGCAATCCGCCCCGTCAGCGCGGTGATGGACTGCGCCAGGGTGTCGGTCCGCCAGGCAATGGCGATATGCCCCATCGGATTGCCCGCCTTGTCCTTGCCGACCGGCATGACGATCAGCTCGGCGCCATTGACGGAGCGGTGCGTGCCGCCGGCTTCGCGGTGGTCGACATCGGTCTCGCGATGGTCGCCATCGCCAGGGCTTGCCGCCAGGAGGTCCGCCGCCTGGGCATCGAGATAGGCGGCGTCGGCATCGGCGGCCGCGAAGTCCGAAATCAACGTGCCGTCGGCGGCCAGGACGCGCACGCTCAGGATCGGCGGCGTCGGCCCCTTGACGAACTCGGCATAGGCCTCTGCGACGACGTCCTTCTTCTTCCACTTGACGCCGCCTTCGGTGGCGGCGGCGATCAGCCGCGTCATCTGCAGGCGGGCTTCGGCGAACTCCTCGCCAACGATGGCCGAGGTGCTGCGCAACGAAACGAGGGCCGTGGCGGCGATGACCAGCAGGATCACGGCGGTCAGGATCGCGGCAATCTTGGCCTTCAGCGAAAGGTTGAGAAGCGCTTGGGGCATGGTCCGTTTCGTCTCCGCGTCAGAGAGTGCGTCCAAGGCCCGACGACGCCGTCGAGGCGCGCCGGATGGCGCGGCCTCGCGTGAGGCCGCGTCGTGCCGGTGATCTGGCGTAACCGACCGGGCGCCGGTCGGTCAGGCCGAAGCCCGCTTGGCCCGGATGCAACCGGATCAAGCGGAACGAGTATCAGAGGCCGTCGACGTTGATGCCGACCGTGACGGCGCCGATCGCCGCGCCGGTCTTCGGATCGACGATGGTGGCGCTCACCTGCGTCTGCAGCTGCTGCGTCGACTCGTCCTTTTCCACATCGTCCACGAAGATGGCGCCCGGCCCGCCCTGGAACGACTTCTGCCACTTGGCCTCGTCGCCCTGCCAGTAGTCCGACGTCGGGTCGCTCTGGCCGACGTTGAGCCCCTTGCCGTCGGTGACGAACAGCTCGGTGATCACGCCCTCCGACTTCTCCCGCTGCTCGACCAGGAACTTGGACAGCGGCGTGGCAAGCGTTTCGTCGATCATCGGCTTGTCGGCCGCTTCGACCTCGGCCCGCCATTTCTGGTCGAGCGCGTCGATATCGGCCTGCTTCAAGCCGGCGAACTTGGCGTTCTGCGCATTGACCGCATCGACGACCACCGCTTCCGACAGGAACGGCAGGACGTGTTGCTCCACATAGGCGCGGGCGGCGACGGCGTAATCATCCTCGGCCAGGGCTTGGTTCACCCCCACCGTGGAACAGAGCAGCAGACCAAGCGTCACATATCGGGCTATCGTCATGGAACCCTCCAAGAGAATTACGGGCAACGAATGCCACGCGAAGGGTTTCCCAAAACATAAATCCAAAGTGGAAAACGACGTAACGTCGAGTTACGACGCGTTTTAATCTCCTATATTTAAGCGAATATGCGCCGGATCGACAGTTATACGGAGCCTAAAACCACCAAGAACAAAAGTATTAGGCGATTTTGACAAGGTCGTAAATAATCCGAATACGGTGGCAGCCCACCAACTCCGTCGTTTGCTGGCGGATCGTCGTTGGAGGGCGACCAAGCCGGGCGATCCTTCCAGACCGCCACGGCCCGGTGCCGCAACCGATCGTCAGACGGCCGAATAGTCCATCCGCTTCAGATCCTCGATCAGGCCGGGACCGGTCGGCGTCCAGTTGAGGCGCTGGCGCGTCAGGTCGCTCGACGCCGCGAGGTCGATGGCGGCGAAGGTGGCGAACCAGCCGAAGTGATCTCGCGCCTCCTCCGGCGCGATCGAGCGAGCCGGCAGGCCGAGGCCGACAGCCACCGTCTCGGCGATCTCGCGGGCGCTGACGCCCTCTTCCGCCACCGCGTTGTAGCGTTCGCCGCTCCGTCCCCTGTCGAGCACCAGCACGTAGAGACGGGCGACGTCGCCGACATGGCACGCCGACCAGCGATTGAGCCCCTCGCCGACATAGCCGACGACGCCCTTCGCACGGCACATGGCGACATAGGGCGTGACGAGCCCCTGCTTCACCGTGTCGTGCACCTGCGGCAGCCGCACCACGCGCACGTCGACGCCGGCCTGAAGCGCCGCATTGCCGGCCTCCTCGGAAGCGATGCGCGGGTTGGCGTGGGCGGCGCTGAACACCGTCTCGATGGCCGGCTTGCCGTGCCCCTGCTCGCCCATACCGACGCCGGAGGTGATGATCAGCGGCCGGCCAGAGCCCTTGATCTCGTCGGCCAGGGCACCGATCACCCGCCGGTCCTTCTCGCAGTTCTCCACGAACCGGCTGAAGTCGTGGTCGAAGGCGGTGTGGATCACCGCGTCGGCCCCGGCCGCGCCGGCCCGAATGCTGGCAAGGTCCTCGAGTTCGCCATGGTGGGCCGTGGCGCCCGCCGCCTTGAGCGCCTCGGCGCCCTGCTCGGACCGCGTCATGCCCAGAACCGCGTGCCCGGCCGCCAGAAGCTCCGGCACCACATGCGAGCCGATGAAGCCGGTAGCCCCCGTCAGAAATACGCGCATAGGAGTTGTCTCCGCTGTTGTGATGCGGAGACTTTAGCGCCCGATTTTCAGGGTAAAAGGTGTGACCTTATAGGGGTATACGGCCTAACAGGATGCGTGCCGTCCGGTCAGTTCATCCGGCGCACCGTGGGCGGCGTTGCCGGCGGCGATTTCTTCTTCTCGTTCGACTTGAGGCAGTCATAGTATCGACCAAACGCCCTGCGCTGGAAACTGAGGTCATACTGCCCCGCGCCGACACCATCGGTTTCGACATCGAGGGTCCGGCTGCCCGTAATGGCATTCAGTTGCTTGATGCCGAATGGCTCGGTCATGACATAGTCGAGGACACCGGTGTTCAGAAACCCTTTCCCCATAAGCCGCAGGTTCAGCGAGCCTTCATTCCTCAGTTCAACATTATAGATCTTGCTCTCTGGCGACTTATTCACCTCGCTGAAACTGATCGAGTGGGTCATCCGCCCCTCGTAGGGGGACGACGTCAGAGTCAGCGCTTTGTTCTCAAACCAGAACACGCCAACGCAGGTGCGGTAACGGGCATCGCGCATGATGGCCCAACTGTCGCCTTTGTCGAAAAGCGCAGCGGTAGACCGGGATTCGGCGCTTGTGGCAGGAGAGTGAGCCACCAGAACAGCCGCCAGCGAGACGGCGATCACAGCGAAAAGTCGGAAAGACCTGACCATGGAGCCCCATTCCCAAACGCACGTCGATTGAAGGCGAAGCAACCGGAAGGCGCAACGGCAGCCCTACCTATCCGGGCGATAATAGACATGCTTCGTTGAGAACGCAGCCCGCTCATACGGCCCCGGCCACGGAGCGATGATCTTTCCGAAGGGGCTCCAACGAGAGAGCCGCAGCGGCGCCGCGCCGTCAGCGAGCTGGAATCTTGCCCCGGTCGAGATCCGCTTCGCATTGGAGCATCCGCAGCATACCTTCCCGCATGCCCTCGAGTTCATAGCCCCCATAGTCCCGTCCGTCGATGGTCACGAACATGGCGCCGCCCTGGGAGAAGTTCACCCCAAACTGCCGGTCCAACTTGCGAAGATGAACGCCACCATACCCCTGAGACGCGGCCCCATTTGCCTCGCTCCTCCAGACGATATCCTTCCAGAACTCGATCTTGACGTCATGCTTCTTGCTTTTGCTGAACTCCATACCTTTCTTCAGGAAGATAAAGTAGAAGGACAGCTTGTCGGCTTCGTCTTCATCCAGCCCGATATAGGCCAGCGCGCCCCCGTCGAATGACGTTGCCAGACTGCATGACTGACGCTCCGGCTGCATCAGGATGGTCCAATGCTTGCCATCGGCATCATAGACCCTGTCCGCCATCGCATCCTTGGCACTCCGCGCCAGGGATGGAGAGCAAGACAGGGCGACGAGCAAGATCGGGAGCAGTATCAGGTTACGCATGGACATCGTCAGGACCATTATGGCAACGGTTGAAGCACGCCGAGATTGAAGTCGTGCCAACCGGCATGCAAGCGTAGGTTTACATATGTGAACAAAAAGAAAACATCGCCAAGCTGGAGACGGCCGGCCGTGCCCCGCTCGGCACTCTCACGCCCGCCGCTCTCGTGCCCGGCCTAGCAGGCTCCATCGCCCTGAAAAGCCCAGCAAACCGCCACACCCTAGGGAAGGCACGCATGGCT
The DNA here is from genome assembly GCF_950100655.1 of Pleomorphomonas sp. T1.2MG-36. Classification (NCBI taxonomy): domain Bacteria; kingdom Pseudomonadati; phylum Pseudomonadota; class Alphaproteobacteria; order Hyphomicrobiales; family Pleomorphomonadaceae; genus Pleomorphomonas; species Pleomorphomonas sp. T1.2MG-36. The sequence continues at coordinate 164,698 of NZ_CATNLY010000052.1, read as the reverse complement.
CACCGGCGTCGCGATCGTTTCATCGGCCCGCCCATTGTGGTATCGGCCACGGGCAACCGGCAGCCCAGGGACTCCTCGCGATGACGCTTCTTCCTCCGACCTACGACATCGGCAAATCCTACGAGGAGAACTTCAGCGCCGGCCCGGTCTACGCGAGCGCCATCCCGCCCATGCGGGCCGCGCGGAAGACCTGGTCCTTTCTGGGCTTCGAGCTGTCGAGCCCGATCGGCGTGCCGGCCGGCCCGCTGCTCAACGCCGCCTATGTCGAACTCTACGCCCGCCTCGGCTGGGACGTGCCCGTCTACAAGACGGTGCGCAGCGTCGCCCGCGCCTCCCACCCCGCGCCGAACTGCCTGTTCATCGCCACCGACATGCTGGCGGAAGCCGACGCCCACACCACCCGCACCGTCGCTCCCGCGCCCCAGTCGGTCGGCGGCCTCACCATCACCAACTCCTTCGGCATGCCCAGCATGGCGCCGGACGACTGGCAGGCCGACGTCCGCCGCGCCTCCGGGGCGATGCGGCCCGGCCAGCTCATGGTGGTCAGCGTCGTCGGCACGCCCGGCGCCGACGGGCGCGACCTCAAGGACGACTTCGCACACACCGCCGCGCTGGCCAAGGCGGCGGGCGCCCGCGTCATCGAGGCCAACTTCTCCTGCCCCAACGTCGCCAGCGCCGAGGGCGAGCTGTTCCGCGACGCGCAAACCTCAGCCGCCATCGTCCGGAACATCAAGGAGCGGATCGGCGACACGCCGCTGATCATCAAGATCGGCGCGCTGCCGGAAGACCACCTCGCCGCCGTGATCGAGGCCTGCCTGCCCTTCATCGACGGCGTCGCGGCGATCAACACCGTGCCGCTGTCCATCGTCGATGCCGCCGGCAATCAGGCCCTCCCCGGCAACGGCCGCCTGAAGAGCGGCGTCTGCGGCGCCGCCATCGCCGGCGTCGCCAGCGAGATGACCGGCCGCCTGCTCGCCATCCGCGATCGCCTGAAGGCGACCTTCGCCGTCGTCAGCGTCGGCGGCGTGATGACGGAGGACGACGTCGACCACCGCCTCGCCATGGGCGCCGACCTCGTCATGTCGGCCACCGCCGCCATGTGGGACCCGCTGCTCGCCTCACGTTGGAAGACCCGCCAGGGATAGGGCGCCTCACGCCCTCGGCGGGCGCTTCAGGACGAGAAGCGCCTTTGCGTCGCCAAGGTCCATGTCCGAGGCGATGCCGATCCTGAGCCACTTGCCGTCGTGGAAGGTTTCCGCCGCGTCGTAGAGCGCCATCAGGCGCGGGCCGAGCCCGTCGCGCCGCGCCTCCACCTTGTCGCGCTCCGCCGCGCCCAGCACGATCACCACGGAGAAGGCGCGGTACTCGGGCAGCAGCGTACAGAACGCCTTGGATTTCTTGTAGCGCAGCGACCAGCCATGCTTGCGTCCGCCATGGGTCCAGTCGGGCGCGAACACGCCGGGATAGGAGGCGGCGATCCAGTCCCTGAGCGCCGTCCAGTAACCGAACGCGGCCTCGCCCACGAAGGCGCGAAGCATCGCCGCATCCGGAACCGCCGCCTTGTCGACAAGCCGGGCGCCGATCTCGGGCGTAGTCATGGCGCGTCACTCCCTCGGACTCTCGCATGAGAGAGCCTATCGCGAACCGCGCCGGCAACCGCATTGGCCCTTCGGATCGAAGCCCCCAAAACGAAAGCCGCGCCCCTCACCGTCGTGAAGAGCGCGGCTTTGTCATCTCTTGTCCACCCTCACTCGGCGGCGAGCGGAATGCCGTCCGGCCCCAGGAGCGTTGGCCTCGGCCCGACCGGCGCGGTCGAGACCAGATGCGGGCGGGCCGGAGCCTGTGGGTGGGTTGCCGGCGGGTGGGCGTCCGCCTCGATTTCCGCCTCGTCGGACTCGTTGGGATCGGCAAGCTTGCCGAACACCCAGCCGATGGCCCGGTTGAGCCGGTTGATCATCAGGTAGAACGAGGGGATGAACACCAGCGACAGCACCGTGGAGACCAGGAGGCCGCCGATCACCGCGATGGCCATCGGCGCCATGAACTCGGCGCCCTGGCCGCCGCCGTGGGCCGCCGGGTACATGCCGGCCACCATGGCGATGGTCGTCATGACGATCGGGCGGGCGCGCTTGCGGCCGGCGTCGATGATCGCCTCGGTCTCGCTGAGGCCGTGCTTCTGCCGCTCCACCGCGAAGTCCACCAGCATGATGGCGTTCTTGGTCACGATGCCCATCAGCATGAGGATGCCGATGATGACCGGCATCGACACCGCGTAGCCGGTGATGAGCAGCGCCACCACCACGCCGCCGATGGACAGCGGAATGGAGCCCAGGATGGTGATCGGCTGGAACACGCTGTTGAACAGCAGGATCAGCACGATGAACACGATGGTCAGGCCCGCGATCATCGCCACCGCGAAGGCCTCGAAGATCTCGGCCTGGATCTCGGCGTCGCCGGTGTTCTGGATGGTGACGCCGGCCGGGAAGGCCTTCACCGCCGGCAGGGCGTTGATCGCCTCGAGCCCCTGGCCCGAGGTGAAGCCCGGCATCATGTCGGTGCCCACCTTGACCAGGCGCGCCCGGTCGTAGCGGTCGATGGTCGACGGTCCCTGCCCGAAGCCGATGTCGGCAACGGCCGACAGCGGCACCGCCACGCCCGAGGCAGTGGGGATCCGCAGCGCGGCGAGCGTCTCGATGTTGCCGCGGGCGTCGGTGTCGAGCTGCACGCGCACCGGGATCTGCCGGTCGCCGTCGTTGAACTTGGCAAGGTTGGCGTCGACGTCGCCGACGGTGGCGACGCGCAGCGTCTGCGACAGCGCATCCGTCGACACGCCGAGATCGGAGGCGACGTCGCGGCGCGGCGTCACCCGGATCTCCGGCCGGGCGAAGGACGACAGCGCCGACGGGTTGGAGAACATCGGGTTGCCCCGCATGTCGTTCTCCAGCGACGCCGCCGCCTTGGCCACGGCCTCGCCGTCCTTGCCCAGGACGCCGACGGTCGCCTCGCGGTCGCCGCGCTCGTTGACGAAGAAGAAGCGGATGTCGGGGATGGAGCGCAGCACCGCCTGCACCTTGTACTCCATCTGCTTCTGGGTCTGCGTACGCTCGGTGCGCGGCACCAGATTGACGATCAGGGCGGCGCGGCGCGTCTCCAGCGTGCCGGTCGGCGAAGTGCCGCCCATCACGAACACGCTCTTCACCTCCTTGAAGGCATGGAGACGGTCGGAGATGGTGTCGGTCACGCCGCGCGTGTCGTCGAGCGTCGAGCCCGGCGGCAGTTCGATGGAGGTGACGATGCGCGCCTGATCGCCCGGAGCGAACAGCTCGGTCGGCAGCTTGCCCGCCTGCTCCATGGCGAACAGGAAGGTGGAAAGGCAGGCGACGATGGTTACCACCGGCATCACCGGCACGCTCAGGACGTGGCCGCGCACCCGGACCTTCGGCGACCACAGCGTCACCTTCAGGAAGGCGGCATAGGCGCGCACGAAGGGGCCGCCCTCGTGCTCTTCCGGGTGCGGCCGGGTCAGCCAGGCCGTGAAGAGGGCGAAGAACACCACGCCCACCGCCATCCACAGCGCCGTCATCTCGCCGCCCGAGCCGGTCAGGAAGTTCACCGTGGCGTCGACGCCGTCGAAGATGCCGGAGCGCTCGCCCAGCGGCCCGATGTCCTTCAGCCAGTAGACGCCGAAGTAGGCCAGCACGCCCAGCGGCACGAACCAGACGATGCGGCGCAGCGCCGTGCGCACGAAGCCGCGATAGACGGGCCGGCCGTCCTCGCCGTCGCCGGTATAGGGCGTCTTCATGAAGTAGGCGGCCAGCATCGGCGTGATCAGGCGGGCGGTCAGCAGCGAGAAGAACACCGCCAGCGCCACCGTCAGGCCGAATTGCCGGAAATACTGGCCGGAAATGCCGCTCATGAAGCTGACCGGCGAGAAGATGGCGATGATGGTCGTCGAGATGGCGATCACCGCGAGGCCGATCTCGTCGGCCGCCTCCACCGCCGCCCGATAGGGCTTCTTGCCGGTGCGGATGTGGCGGACGATGTTCTCGATCTCGACGATGGCGTCGTCGACCAAGATGCCGGTGACCAGCGTGATGCCGAGAAGGCTGACCATGTTGAGCGAGAAGCCCAGCATGTCCAGCGCGAAGAAGGTGGGAATGGCCGACAGCGGCAGCGCGATGGCCGAGATGATCGTCGCCCGGAAATCGCGCAGGAACAGGAGGACGACGATGACGGCGAGCAGCGCGCCCTCGATCAGCGTCTTCATCGAGTTTTCGAAGCTGTTGTAGGTCTGCACCGTGGAATCGTCGATGCGCTTCATCGACACGCCCGGATAGTCCTTGGCGAGGCGATCCACCACCTTGCCGACGCCCTCCGACACCGAGGCGTCGCTCGCCCCCTTGGCGCGATAGATGGCGAAGGCCACGGCCGGACGGCCGTCGAGCCGGGCGAAGGACTTCGGCTCCGCCCAGTGGTCGACCACCTGGCCGACGTCCGAGAGGCGGATGTTGCGGCCGTCGGAAAGCGGCAGCCGCGTCGCCGCGAGGTCGGCAAGCGTATGGGCGCTGGCCAGCGTGCGCACGGCCTGCGTCTGGCCGCCCACCTCGCCCTTGCCGCCGGAGAGATCGGCGTTGACCGACCTCAGCGCCGTGTTGACCTGCGAGGCGGTGATGCCGAGCGCCATCAGGCGGTCGGGGTCGATCTGCACCTGGATCTCGCGCTTGACGCCGCCCATGCGCTCGACGCGGCCGACGCCGCTCACGGTCTGCAGGTCGCGGATCACCTTGTCGTCGACGAACCAGGAAAGCTCTTCCGGCGTCATGGCCGGCGAGGCCGCCGCGTAGGTGATGATCGCCTGCCCCTCGATGTCGATGCGCCGGGCGACCGGCTCGTCGATGGTGCCCGGCAGGTCGCCGCGGATCTCGGCCACCGCGTCCTTGACGTCGTTGAGCGCGCGATCGGTGGCGACGTCGAGGTTGAACTCGACCACGGTGGAGGAAACGCCGTCGGTCACCGTGGAGTAGATGTGACGCACGCCGGAAATGCCGGCCACCGCGTCCTCCACCGGCTTGGTCACCTGCGTTTCCAGTTCCGAGGGCGCCGACCCGCCGTCGGTGATGGTCACCGAGATCAGCGGCAGGTCGATGTTCGGCATCATGGTGATCGGCAGCCGGGAGAACGAGTAGAGCCCCAGCGCGATCAGGCAGACGAACAGCAGGATGGGCGGGACCGGATTGCGGATCGCCCAGGCGGAAAAGTTCCAGTTCATCCCTTCACTCCCGCGCCAGTCTTGGTTTCAGTATCCGTGGCGACCTGCGGCTTGACCTTGTCGCCATCCCTCAGAAACGTCCCGGCCTTCGAGACGACGAGTTCGCCTTCCGCAAGGCCCTCCGTCACTTCGACGAAGCCGGCGTCGGTGAGGCCGGTCTTGACCGTTCGCGTGTCGACCGCGCCATCCTTCACCACCTGCACGATGGAGCCGTCGCCGCCGTCGGCGACCGCCGTCACCGGCAGCACCAGCCCCTCGCTGTGGGCCACCTCGACCGTGCCGCGCGCAAAGGCGCCGACACGCAGGTCCTTGCCCTCCGGCAGCGCGATGCGCGCCTTGCCGAGACGGGTGGCGGCGTTGATCTCAGGCAGCACCAGGCGCACCACGCCGGCCACCGCCTCGCCGACCCCCGACGGCCGCACGGCCACCTTCTGGCCGACCTTCAGCTCCGGCAGCAGCGTCTCGGTGACGTCGGCATCAAGCTCGATGTCGCCGTTCTCGGCGATGACGAACAGCGGGTTGCCGCCGGCCGAGGCCACCTGCCCCACCACCGCGTTGCGGCTGAGGATGAGGCCGGCGCGCGGGGCGCGGATCTCGGTCTTGGAACGGCGAAGCTCCAGCTCGGCCCGCTGCGCCTCGACCAGCTTGCGGCCCGCCTCGGCGGCGCTGAGCGCCTCTCTGGCGACCTGAAGCTGGGCCGCGGCCTGATCGGCCGCCAGCTGCCGCTGGTCGAAGGCGTCCTTGGCCATGGCGTTGGTCCCCACCAGGGCCTGCGCGCGCCGGAACGCCTGTCCGGTCTGGGTCACCAGCGCCTCGGCGGAGGTGATCTGGGCGCGAGCCTGGGCGATCTGCGCGTCGGTGGAGGCGAGTTGCGAGGTGTTCTGGGCGAGCAGCACGTCGACGGTGTCGACGGCGAGGCGGGCCAGCACGGCGCCTTCCTCGACCCGGTCGCCGGCATCGAAATGAACGCTCTCGATCTTCAGCCCCTCGACGCCCGGCGTCACCAGCACCTGCTCGCGCGCCACCAGCGTGCCTGTCACGATCACCTTCTGGCTGAGCGCCTGCCGGGCCGCCTTGACGACGCTGACCGTCGGCACGACCTCCTGCGTCGCGGCGGGCGCCGCGGCTTGCTCCTGCGCCAGCGCCGGCAACGTTACGATCGTACCGGCCAGCAGCGCGCCGGCCAGTGGCATGAGCCAGAACTTCATTGCGGAACGTCCCCATCGCCGGCTTGTGCCGGGCTTCAAACATGACAAAAAGTTAATCTGCGAACACATGTGGCGTCACCCCTCGTTTGCCAAGGGGGGAGCGACCTTCGGTGCCTCATTTTGCAGGACGGCCGTGACAACCCGCGACAGGATGGTTTCGGCTCGCTCGACGTCGTAGCTGGGGTTGAGCCCCATGCGCAGGATCACGCCGTCGGCGAAGGCCATCAGCGTCATCAGAACGGTGTCGACGTCGGCATCGGGCGCGATCTCGCCCGTCGCCTTGGCGCGCTCGAACACCTCGTGCACCAGCTTGCGGTTCTCCACCTCGCAGGCGGCGAAGAAGGCGCCCACCGCCGTGTTGCGCATGCTCTCGACGTAGACCTCGAGCATCATCTGCACCGCCCGCCGGTCCCGCATCGTTTCGATATAGGTCAGGCCGCTGCGCAGCAGCCGGTCGTGCAGCGAGCCGGGCTCCAGCAGCACTTCCAGGATGCGCCGGCCGGCGCACTGTTCCTCCTGGGCGATCGCCTCGATGATGGCGTCCTTGGAGGCGAAGTAGCGGTAGAGCCCGCCGGGGCTCATCTTGGCCTCGGCGCAGATCTCCTGCATCGAGGTGCGATGGAAGCCGGCGCGCGAGAAGCAGGTGCGTGCCGCGTCGAGTATGTGCGACCGCCGCCCGTCCTGCTGCGCCGTCAGGGCTTCGTGCCGCGCGGGCACCGCCACGCCATGGTCCATAGGAGTATCCCCTTGCGCACCCCGAGGATGCGAACGAACGTTCGCTCCCATAGAATTGTGGCCCCGCCGCGTCAATGCAAGCCACCTCACATCGTTCACCAGTGGTTACCGGCGAACGACTGCAACGGCCAATTGGTACGACTTTTTAGCTAACGCCTTGCAGTCACGTCGGTTTACTCCTCCTCCACCGCCAACGGCGCGACAGGCGCGGCGCGACGCCCTCCCGGGTTGCGTTACCGACCGCCGAGACGGCGATTACCTCAGATCGAATACGGATATCGATAGTCAGCTTTGTTTTTTGACTTGCAGCCTTAGGAAATCGGGTTCATGCTCCTGTCCGTACGCAACAAACGAAAGGAGGTGACCGGTGAACCTAAGCAATCGATCCTCGATCGAGGCAAGACTTCGCTGGACAATAGCTTCCTTGAGCGACCTTCAGTTCTGAACAATTGCCTAACGGTTCGTTGCGACGACCCCATGTGTGTCGCACGAAAACTGGCCGTCTCGTCCATTTGCTAAGAAGTGGACCGTGACTGTCGGGTCGAGGAAATGCGCATGCCTCGTTCCATCTCAACCGGATGGAGCGGGGCATGTCGTTTTTGGAGGCCTTCGCAGACGGTTCCTCACGCGATGTTCAAATCGGCGTGATCGGACCGAATATGCTGCCCGGACCGCCCGTCAGGCTCACACCCAGCCGAGCTGCCGCGCCTGCGAGGCACCGTCGCGCACGCCGTGGCGGCTGGCGATGCGGCCTTCCTCCAGCGTGAACCACTCGATGGCCGTCAGCTCGAAGCTCTTGCCGGTGGCCGGAAAGCCCCGGAAGGGCGCCACCGACGTGCCCGTCTCCCTGAAGCGGACGACGACGCTGTCGCCCTCCTCGACCATCTCCTGAACGTCGAGATGCATCCGCAGCGCGCCGTGCAGGTCCTTCCAGACCGGCATTGCGAACTCCACGGAGCCCTTGCCGACCACGCCGTGAATGGCGGCATCCGGCGAGAACAGCGTCGCGAGCCGCTCGAAATCGCCAGCGTTCATGGCCTCGACGTAGCTCAGGACAACCCTCTTGCCGGCGCTGATATCCGTCATGTTCTCACTCCTTTAGGGCCCGCATCGGGCGGGCCGACGGCCGTGCATCTAGCGGATCGGTCCGATGCCGGGGAGCCGCGCCCTTGCAGTCCGGTTCTGCGCTGATGCAGAATAGGCCATGCTCGACTGGAACAGCCTCCGCGCCTTCATCCTGACCGCCCGTCACGGCTCGACGCTGAGGGCGGCGCGGGCGCTCGGCGTCAACCAGACCACCGTCATGCGCCGCATCGCCGATCTTGAGCGGACGCTGGGGTTGCCGCTCTTTCACCGCCACCGGCAGGGCTATCGCCTCAGCGCCGACGGCGAGGCCCTCCTGCCGCAGGCCGAGGCGATGGAGCGGCAGGCCGACGCGCTGCTCGACAAGGCGCGCGAACGGCGACGCCAGCTCTCGGGCACCCTGCGCATCACCGCCACGGAGCTGACCGTCGCCAAGCTGCTGGCGCCGGCCGTCGCCGCGTTGCGCGATCGCCATCCCGAGATCGCCACGGAGATCGTCGTCACCGACGCACGCCTCGATCTCCAGCGTGGCGAGGCCGACATCGCCATCCGTGCCGGCGGCGCCAATGAGGAAGACGGCGTGATCCGGCGGAAGATCATGGAGTCCGTCTGGGGCGTCTACGGCAGCCGCTCGCTGATCGGGAGGCACGGCGAACCGCTCCAGCCGGCCGACCTCGCCGCCTTCCCGGTCATTGCCGGCGACGGCTCGATGGCCGCGACGGCGCCCAACGCCTGGCTGCTGGCGGCGGCCGGCAACGCCAGGGTCGCCTACCGATCCAACTCGATGTCCGGTCTCCTGGCGGCCACCAAGGCCGGCATGGGTCTCTGTGCCCTGCCCGCCCTCGCCGCCTCCGGCGAACCCGACCTCGTCCTCTGCGCCGCCCTGCCGACCTTCGCCGCGCCCGTCTGGCTCTGCTACCACGAATCCCGCAAGGACGACCCGCTCCTCCGCACCGTCGCCGGCTTCCTGGGCGACTGGATCGGCGAGAGGGGGGACGCGGAGATCCGGCACGGAATGCCTGATGCCTAGGCGACGCCAATGCGGGCCGGCATAGGGAAAGGCACCACCCCCGATTGCGCTTGCACAACCACCCGAGGCCGCTAATCTGGCATGGCCTGATCGGACCGGCCGGTGGGCTTTCCCAACCGAGACCAGCCCGAATGTCCAGCAGCGCCAAGCCTGTCCGCTTTTCTGCAAAGCCCGCGCGTGTCCTGTGTGGTGCCATCGCCTTTGCCATGGTGCTGGGAGGCTTCCACAATGTCGTTGCGCCAGCCTTGGCGGGAAATCCCGCCCGTTCCCAATCCACCGATCGCGACATCGCGAACCATGACCACACAATCGGCCGCCTTGGAAAAGAGGCCGGCCCGTTGTCTCGCAGGCGGATAGCTACCGCGCTCATGTCCAAGGGAAATGATCTTTATGACCGCGGCTCTCTTGATGAAGCGATTGCAATCTACGATGAGGTCATCGCTCGCTTTGGAAGCGCCACTGAATTGAACCTGCGCGTGCAAGTCGCACGGGCTTACGTGAACAAGGGGGCTGCGCTCTCCCGTCAACATCGCTCCGACGAGGCGATTACCGTCTTTGATGAGGTCATCACCCGCTTAGGAGCAGCTACCGAACGGCCCTTGCGCGAAAGCGTTTTCAACGCACTCGATAACAAGGGGTTCGCGCTTGGAGAACTGGGCCACAACGAGGCTGCGATCGCTGTCTACGACGACATCATCGCTCGCTTGAGAGCGGACGCCAGCATACCCGCCCGCAGGGCGATTGCCAGGGTGCTTGTCAACAAGGGACAACGGCTGGCGGCACTCGATCGCTTCGACGAGGCGATCATGGTCTATGACGATGTCGCTCTACACTTCAGCGAGACAACCGAGTTGTCCCAGCCCGTGCAAGTCGCCATGGCCCTTCTGAACAAGACAACAGCGCTCCGCGCACTTGGGCGTAACGACGAAGCCTTCGCCGTCGGTGACGACCTCGTCAATCGCTACAGCACAGCGAAGGAGGCGGGCATACGTGACGCTGTAGCCATGACGCTCTACAACAAAGGCGTATCCTTTGACCTACTCGGGCGAACCGAAGACGCGATCACCACTTATGACCTAGTCATCTCCCGTTACGACACGGCACCAGAATCATCCATCCGTGACTATGTCGGCAAGGCATATCTGAACAAGGCGAGGATACTCGACAAGCTTGGGCGCCACGAAGATGCGTTCGCCATCTTCGACATCATCGTAGCCCGCTTCGGAGCAAAGACCGATCCACACCTGATCGAAATAGCCGCCGAGCTCCCCTCACGTGAGATTGTCGCCAGAGCGCTCCTAAGCAAGGGAGATACTCTCACCGAGATCAAGCGCTATGAAGACGCGATTGCGGCTTGCGATGACCTCGTTGTCCGTTTCGGCGCGGCTACCGAGTTGGTTCAGCGCCAAGCAGTGGCCAGGGCGCTCGCGATGAAGGCGCGTGCGCTCGGCAAACTTGCGCGTCAAGAGAACGCGAAGGCAGTCTTCAATGAAGTCGTCGTCCGCTACGGCACGGCACCTGAGCTGCCCCTACGCGAGCAGGTTGCTTTTGCGCTCGTGAGCAAGGGAATGATCCTCGATGGGCTTGGACGCAGCGATGAGGCGCTCGCGACCTACGATGACGTAGTTACCCGCTACAGCAGTGCAACTGAACTGTCCTTGCGCGAGCAAGTGGCGAGGGCGCGCTTTAACAGAGCAGGGGCGTTCGAAAGGCTTGGGCGTAACGACGAAACTCTCGCCGCCCTAGACGACTTCATCGTCCACTATGGCACCACGACCGAATCCGCCCTGCAGGAGCTAGCCATTAAAGCGTTCATAAACAAGGGGTTAAAACTAGAAGGACTTGGGCGTCCTAACGATGCGATCGCCGCTTATGACGCCGCCATCGTCCAATTTGGTGGCACGACCGAACCTATTCTAGGATTGTGGGTCGCCGTTGCAGAAGCCGGCAAGGAACGCCTGCACAAACACTAGACCTGCACGTCCTGGCCCTCGCCATGCCACCGCGAACGGCTACTGTGCGATGCCACCTCGACTTTCGGCTTTGAATCGCCTCATCCGGCGTTTACCATGGCTTGGCCCCGCTCGGGCCGACCGGCGGGGCTTTGTTGAATCGAGCCCGAGGTCCGGATGTCCCGTATTGCCAAGCCGACCCGTTTTTCCGTCAAGCCCTTGCACCTTCTGACCCGCCACCTTGCCGACGTGGCGTCCGGCCGCGCCGATCCCGACCTGGTGATCACCGGCGCCCGCGCCCTGTCCACCTATTCCGAGCGCATCCTGAACGATCGCGAGATCTGGATTTCCGGCGGCCGCATCGCCGCCGTCAAGGAAGCCGGCAGCTATCGCGGCGGCTCGGCCACGATCTACGACGCCAAGGGGGGCATCATCGGCCCCGGCCTCGTCGACCCGCACATTCACATCGAGAGTTCGATGGTGACGGCCTGCGCCTATGCCGAGGCCGCGCTGCTAAACGGCACCACCACTATCTTCTGCGACAGCCACGAGATCGGCAACGTGATGGACGTCGCCGGCATCGAGGCGATGATGGAGGATGCCCGCGAGGCGCCGCTCTCCATCTTCCACACGCTGGCCTCCACCGTGCCCGCCACCTCGCCCGAGCTGGAAACGGCCGGCGGCGACCTGACGCCGGAGAAGATCGGCGCCCTGTTCGACAAGTGGCCCGAGGCCGTGGCGCTCGGCGAGAAGATGGACTTCGTGCCGGTGACCATGGGCGATGAGCGCAGCCACGCCATCATCGCCGCCGCCCTCAGTCGCGGCCGGCCCGTCTCCGGCCACGTCTACGGCCGCGAGTTCGTCGCCGCCTATGCCGCCTCCGGCGTCACCGACACCCATGAGGCGGTCGACCGCGACATCGCCGACGATCTCCTCGAAGCCGGCGTCTGGATCTTCCTGCGCGGCGGCCCGCCGACCACGCCCTGGCACTCGCTGCCCGAGGCGATCAAGACCATGACCGAGCTCGGCGCCTCGCCGCGCCGCATCGCCGTCTGCACCGACGACCGCGACGCCGAGGACCTCCTGGCCTTCGGCCTCGACTGGGTGGTGCGGCAGGCCTACCGCATCGGCGTTCCGCGCACCACCGCCTGGGCGATGGGCTCGATTTCCGGCGCCACGCGCTATGCCATGGACGGCGAGATCGGCGGCCTCGGCGGCGGCCGGCGCGCCGACCTGGTGCTGCTCGACGACGATCTGGTGCCGCAGTCCACCTGGTACGGCGGCGAGCTGATGGTCGACCGCCGCTCGATCACCCCGACGCTGGAAGCGACCCTCGAAGCGCGCTACCGCTACCCGGACGCCGCCTACGCCACCATCCACCTGCCGAAAGAGCTGAAGCTGACGCCGGAGCTGCCGACGGAGCCGGTCACCGCCAACGTCATCCGCGCCGAGCTGCCGGGCATCGTGCTGAAGCACGTCAAGATCGCGCTGGAGCCGGCCAACGACTGGCAGACGCTGTTCGACCGCCACGACCTCGCCTTCGTCACCGTCGTCGAGCGGCACGGCAAGTCGGATGGCAACGTGGCGCGCGGCCTTCTGCAGAACTTCGGCCTGAAGCACGGCGCCGTCGCCTCCTCGGTCGGCCACGACAGCCACAACATCATCATCGCCGGCACCAACGAGGCCGACATGGCGGTGGCGCTCAAGGCCATCGAGGCCGAACGCGGCGGCATCTGCGTGGTGCGCGACGGCGTGGTGACGGCCATGGTGCCGCTGCCGGTGGCCGGATTGATGTCCGACAAGCGCGTCCATCTCGTCGCCGGCGAAGTACAGGCGCTGAAGGTGGAGTGGGAGAAGGCCGGCTGCACCCTGCCCTACATGGGCTTCAACCTGATCCCGCTGTCGGTCATCCCGGAAATCCGCATCACCGACAAGGGCATGGTGCTGGTGCCGGAAATGACCCAGGTGCCGCTGTTCGACGCGGCCGAATAAGCCGACCTCGCAGCTTTCGGCCCCCCGCCACGGCGGGGGACTTGCTATCCAAGGGCGCCGACCGGCTTCCCGGCGCCTCGATCAGCGCAAGGGACATGCATGGAAACGGTGGCGATCGTCCTCATCCTGTTGCTGGCCGTCGTCATAAGCGGGGTGCTGGCACGCATGTCGCCCATCGCCCTGCCATTGCCGCTCTACCAGATCGCCCTGGGCGCCTGCATCGCCTCCGTCGCCAATCTGGGCGTCGAATTGCAGCCGGATATCTTCTTCCTGCTGTTCCTGCCGCCGCTGTTGTTCCTCGACGGCTGGCGCATCCCCAAGGAGGGGCTGTTCCGCGACAAGGGCACCATTCTGGAGCTTGCCCTCGGCCTCGTGGTCTTCACGGTTCTCGGCGTCGGCCTGTTCATCAACTGGATGATCCCGTCGATGCCGCTGGCCGTCGCCTTCGCGCTCGCCGCCATCGTCTCGCCCACCGACCCCATCGCCGTGTCGGCCATCGCCAAGCGGGCGCCGATCCCCAAGCGGCTGATGCACGTCCTCGAAGGCGAATCCCTGCTCAACGACGCGTCCGGCCTCGTCTGCATGCGCTTTGCCGTGGCGGCGGCGCTCACCGGCACCTTCTCGCTGGCCAGCGCCTTCGGCACCTTCCTGTGGCTGGCCATCGGCGGCATCGTCATCGGCACCGCCGTCACCTGGGGGACGATGAAGGTCAAGAGCTGGCTGTCGAGGATGTACGGCGAGGACAGCGGCTCGCAGATCCTGGTCAGCCTGCTCATTCCCTTCGCCAGCTACCTGCTGGCCGAGCATTTCCATTGCTCGGGCATCCTTGCCGCCGTCGCCGCCGGCATCACCATGAGCTACGCCGAGCAGACCGGTCAGGCGCTCGCCGCCACCCGCGTCCGCCGCAGCGCCGTGTGGGACACCGTGCATTTTGCGGCCAACGGCATCATCTTCGTGCTGCTCGGCGAGCAGTTGCCGCAGATCGTCGCCGGGGCGGCGCGGGTCGTCGAGGAAACCGGCCATCACGATCCGGCGTGGCTGCTGATCTACATCCTCGCCATCAATCTGGCGCTGGCCGCCCTGCGGCTCCTGTGGGTCTGGGCCTCGTTGCGCTTCGTGCTGTTCAAGGCGGCGCGCCGGGGCAAGACCGTGGACAAGCCGAGCTGGCGTCTGGTGGCGGCGACATCGCTGGCCGGCGTGCGCGGCACCATCACGCTGGCCGGCGTGATGACGCTGCCGCTGGCAATGGACGACGGCTCGCCCTTCCCGGCCCGCGACCTCGCCATACTCCTGGCCGCCGGGGTGATCATCGTGTCGCTGGTCGCCGCCAGCGTGGCGCTGCCGCGCCTGCTCAACAACCTCAGCCTGCCGCCCGAACCCTCCAACCAGGAAGAGGAGGACGGCGCCCGCACGGCAGCGGCCGAAGCGGCGATCCGGGCCATCGAACAGGCGCAGCACAAGATGGGCGAAGGCCGCGCCGACGCCGACCTCTACATCGATGCCGGCGCCCGCATCATGGAGCTCTACCGGCAGCGCATCGACGGCCGCGCCAAGACCGGCGACGAACGCGACCTCGCCCGCCGGATCGACGACATCGAACGCAAGCTGCGCCTCGCCGGCCTCAAGGCCGAACGCGACGAGATCTATCGCAAGGCGCGCAGCCGCAGGCTGTCGGACGACGCCGCGCGCAAGCTGGTCCGGGAAATCGACCTTCTGGAAGCGCGCTTCGGCGCGTCTACATAAACTCTAACCGCGGACGACGCAGAAGTTGTTGCCCTCGATGTCCTTCAGCACCGTGTAGCCGTCGCCCTCGCGGACGAAGCTGGCGCCCAGCGCCTTCAGCCGGGCGATCTCGGCGGCGGGGTCGGAGGCCGCCACGTCGAAGTGAACGCGGTTGCGGTCGGGGCGCGGCCCCGTCTTGAGATGGAAGCAGAGGCGCGTGCCCGGACCGACGACCATGACGCTCGGGTCGGTCTCCGGCGTCAGGCCCAGGGCCGCCAGCCGGGCGATTTCCGCGTCGTCGTAGGGCAGGATCTCGTAGCCGTCGAGCACCTGGCTCCAGAACCGGGCCATGGCCGAGGGAACGTCGCAGTCGACCACCACTTCCTTGAGCCGCGCCATCGTAGCCTCCCTGACGTCGATCGCGTTCAGCCCGCAAGTTCCACGAGAAGTTCAGGTATTGCAAGCCGGCGCTGGAAAAGCCGCCGTTCGAGGCTGCCGGCCCCGCCCTACCCTGCCACCGCGCCACGGCGCGGCTGGATCGACAGGTCCTCGTCGTCGCTGTCGCTGCTCAGCCCTTCGAGGATCGGGCAGTTGGGCCGGTCGTCGCCGTGGCAGGCGCAGACCAGCTTGGACAGCGTCCGGGTCATCTCCTGCAAGGCGGCGATCCGCTTGTGCAGATCGTCGATGTGGTTCTGCGCCAGCCGCTTCACCTCGGCGCTGGCCCGCCCCTCGTCGCGCCAGAGGTCGAGCAGCTCCTGGATCTCGGCGACGGAAAAGCCCAGGTCGCGCGACCGGCGGACGAAGCGCAGCATGTGAACGTCGGTGTCCGAATAGTCGCGATAGCCCGACTCCCGCCGGTCGGCCTTGGGGATCAGCCCGGTCTGCTCGTAGTAGCGGATCATCTTGGCCGACACGCCGGAGGCCTTGGCCGCCTGTCCGATATTCATGTCCGACTCCTTGTCATCTCTCAAACGGCGAAGCGGCGCAGCCGCAAGGCATTGCCCAGCACGAACACGCTGGAGAGCGCCATGGCGCCGGCCGCGAACACCGGCGACAGCAGGATGCCGAGCGACGGGTAGAGCGCACCGGCCGCCAGCGGGATCAGCGCCGTGTTGTAGGCGAAGGCCCAGAACAGGTTCTGGCGAATGTTGCCGATGGTCGCCTTGGAGAGCGCGATGGCGTTGGGCACGCCCTGCAAGCTGCCCGACATCAGCACCACGTCGGCCGCCTCGATGGCGACATCGGTGCCCGTGCCGATGGCGAGGCCGACATCCGCCTCGGCCAGCGCCGGCGCGTCGTTGATGCCGTCGCCGACGAAGGCCAGCGTGCCGTGCTCGGCCTTGAGCCGGCGCACCGCCTCCACCTTGCCGTCCGGCAACACCTCGGCCACCACCTCGTCGATGCCGAGGCGGGCGGCGATGGCCTTGGCCGTCAGCGCGTTGTCGCCGGTGATCATCGCCACCTTCAGGCCGAGGTCGTGCAGCGCGGCGATGGCGGCCGGTGTCGCCGGCTTGATCGGATCGGCCACGGCGACGATCGCCGCCAGCTTGCCGTCGATGGCCGCATAGAGCGGCGACTTGCCCTCGCCGGCCAGCCGCCTGGCCACATCGGCGAAGCCCGATACGTCCAAGCCGAGCTGGACCATGTAGCGGTCGGCGCCCAGTTCGACGCGCTGGCCGCCGGCCACCGCCCTCACGCCCAGCCCGGTCACCGAGCCGAAATCGGTCACCGCCGGCAGTTCCAGCCCCTCGGCCTCGGCCGCCGCGACGATGGCGCGGGCGATCGGATGCTCGGACTTGCTCTCGGCCGCCGCCACCAGCGCCAGCACCGCCGGGCGGTCGAAGCCCTCGGCCAGCTCCAGGTCGGTCAGCGCCGGCTTGCCCTCGGTCAGCGTGCCGGTCTTGTCGACGGCCACCACCTTGGCGTCCCTCAGAAGCTGCAACGCCTCGCCCCGGCGGAACAGCACGCCGAGCTCGGCGCCCCGGCCGGTGCCGACCATGATCGAGGTCGGCGTCGCCAGCCCCATGGCGCAGGGGCAGGCGATGATCAGCACCGCCACCGCGTTGATCAGCGCGAAGGTCAGCGGCGACGACGGTGCCAGCATCAGCCAGACCGCGAAGGTCAGCGCCGCCACGCCGAACACCGCCGGCACGAACCACATGGTGATGCGGTCGACCATGGCCTGGATCGGCAGCTTGGAGCCCTGCGCCTCCTCGACCATGCGGATGATCTGCGACAGCACGGTGTCGCCGCCCACCGCCGTGGCGCGGAAGGCGAAGGCGCCCGTCTGGTTGACGGTGCCGCCGACCACCTTGCCGCCGGTGGTCTTGGCCACCGGGATCGGCTCGCCGGTGATCATCGACTCGTCGACGAAGCTGTCGCCTTCGATCACCTCGCCATCCACCGGCACCCTTTCGCCCGGCCGCACCTCGACGACGTCGCCGGCCATCACCGAAGCGATGGGAAGGTCGACGAGCCGCCCATCGCGGCGCACGTGCGCCGTCTTCACCTGCAGGCCGACGAGGCGGCGGATCGCCTCGGAGGTGCGCCCCTTGGCGCGCGCCTCCAGCAGGCGGCCGAGCAGGATCAGCGTGACGATGACCGCCGCCGCCTCGTAATAGACGTTGAGCGTGCCCGCCGGCAGCAGGCCCGGGGCGAAGGTGGCCACCAGCGAGTAGCCGTAGGCGGCGAGCGAGCCCACCGCCACCAGCGAGTTCATGTCCGGCGCCAGACGCCAGAGCGCCGGCAGCCCCTTGGCGTAGAAGCGCCAGCCGGGACCGAACATGACCAGCGTCGTCAGCACGAACTGCAGGTACCAGCTGCCCTGCATGCCCAGGGTGTCGGCGATCAGCATGTGCATGCCGGAGAACAGGTGCGAGCCCATTTCCACGACGAACACCGGCGCCGTCAGCACCGCCGCGACGATCAGGTCGCGCGTGAGCGTCCGCCGCTCGGCGTCCTTCCGGTCGGCCCGCTCCGCGTCCTGGGCGAGGCTGTCGGCGACATCGGTCGCCCCGATCTGCCGCGCGTCATAGCCGGCCGTCTCCACGGCGCCGATCAGCGCCGCCGCCTCGGCGGAACCGCGGATGGTGGCGCGCTCGGTCGCCAAATTGACGATGGCCTCGTCGACGCCCGGCACCGCCTTGAGCGCCCGCTCGACGCGACCGACGCAAGAGGCGCACGTCATGCCCTCGACGGCCAGCTCGACGCGCCCCTCCGCCACCGGCGACGCCGGCACCCCGTAGCCGGCCATCTCCACCGCGTCGACCAGCCTGGCGCGCTCGACCGGCGCATGGGTGGTGATGCTCGCCCGCTCCGTCGCAAGGTTGACCGACACCGTCTCGACGCCCGGCACCGCCTTGAGCACGCGCTCGACGCGGCCGACGCAGGAGGCGCAGGTCATGCCCTCGATGGGCAGCGATATCCGGGTGGACGATGGCGAGGCGGTGCGAGCGGGGGCATTCATGGCCGCTTCCTTCTGTTCCGAATGTGTCATGCCCAGGAAGATGGGGCTTCCAACCATGGGAAGGTCAAGCCCCTTTTCACATGGGGCCGATAAAAGCCAACGGCAAGTCACGCCCCTTGACCTTCCAACGCTTGGAAGCCCTATCTCACGATCATTCAACCCCAAGGAGGCCCCACGATGTACCAGTTCACCATTCCCAACATGGCCTGCGGCGGCTGCGCCCGCTCGGTCACCAAGGCGCTTCAGGGCGTCGATGCCGAGGCCAAGGTCGAGGCGGATCTTGCCGCCCACACGATCAGCGTCGAAAGCCCGGCCAGCGAAGCCGCCCTGCGCGCCGCCCTCACCGCCGCCGGCTATCCGGCCAGCTGAGCGGGCAGGCAAGTCCCAACGAGGAGGGAACGCCCGAAGGCAACTCCATCGTTGCACTCCGGTGCGCAAACGGGTCTGATTGCCGGATATTGCCCAAGGGCCGATCCGGACCACATCCGTGAGCCACCAGGGCCGGGCGTCGGGCGCGCCACCGGGCCGCCCTGCAACGAGGAGACCGCATGCCGCCTGCCCGCCGGATGATGCTTACGGAAGAGCTGGTCGCCAAAACCCTGAGAACCGAGGTCGACCCTGGCCCGGACGCCGACGAGGTGCTGCTCGGCGACGACGCGTTTGTCGCCGAGGCGGCGCGGCTCGACGCCGAAGCCGGCGACGAGCTGTGGATCTTCGCCTACGGCTCGTTGATCTGGAAACCGGTTTTCGAGCCCGAGGAAACCCGGCTCGCCGTGGCCCACGGCTGGCATCGCTCGTTCTGCATCCCGCTGCGGCGATGGCGCGGAACCCCGTCCGGGCCGGGCCTGATGATGGCCTTGCAGCGCGGCGGCAATTGCAAGGGCGTCGCCTTCCGCGTCCGCCAGGAGGACCGGCTGGCGGCGTTGACCGAACTGCTGCGGCGCGAGGTGGACACCCCGGAAAACCTGCGCTTCGCCCGCTGGATCACCTGCATGATCGACGGGCGAAAGGTCCGGACGCTGTGCTTCTGGGTCGCGCCGACCGGGCGCTATGTCGTCGCCAAGCAATCCCTGGAACAGGTGGCCGAAACGCTTGCGCGCGCCTGCGGCCATGTGGGCTCCGGCGCCGAGTATCTGCGCAACACCGTCGCCCATCTCGAACAGCTCGGCATCCACGACCGCAACCTCTGGCGCCTTCAGGAGCTGGTGGCGCTCCGTCTCGGCGCGGAGGCCCCGGACCTGCGCCCGACACCCGACTGACACCCGACCGGCACGAAGCGAGGATCGAACCGCTACGGGCCCCCGCCAAGGCCGAGACCGCCCCCCAAGACCCGGTAACTACATACCAATCGCCTGTGGAAGCCGACTTGTCGCTTCAGTAGAAATTTGGGTATCCTCCACTACCGCGCGTGGTCACCGAGGGTCGAGAACCACCTGCGAGAGCGTGAGGTCTACCGGTGCCCAAAGCGATCCACCCAACCGACGCCTCCCTTGGCGCCTCGCAATCCCTGCCAACGGAAAGCGACGCCTTTGCCGGGCGGCCCGACCCGAACCGTGGCTTCCGGATCGGCGCCCCCAGCTTCGACTATTGCCTGACCGAGGCGTCGGCCGCCCTCGACGACGAAGCGGGCGACCATACCGCCGCGCTCTACTGGGCGAGCAAGGCGGTCGCAACATCGAGAAGCGACGCCGAGTGGGCCAAGGCGAAAATGGCCTGGGGCATCGCATCCTATCGCCGGGGCAACTTCGCCGCCTCCATCGCCGCCTTCGACGACATCGTCGAGAAACTCTCGGCCTTCACCGACACCGATCGTCGCGGGCTCCACGCCGCCGCGCTGACCAACAAGGCGCTGGTGCTCGCCGCCTACAAGCGCGACGGCGAAGCGATCGCCGTCTGCGACGAAATCGTCGCCCGCTTCGGGACAGCCACCGAGCACGTCACGCGCGAATGCGTCGGCAAGGCTCTCGGGAAAAAAGCCGACGTTCTGGGACAGCTTGGGCGCACCAGCGACGCGACTGCCGTCTACGAGGAGATCGTCAGCCGCTTCGGCAAGGCAACCGAGCCGCCCCTCCGCGTGATCGTTGCCTCAGCGCTCGCCAACACAGCGCGGTTGCTCGACGACAAGGAGCAAGGCGAACAGAAGCTCGCCATCTACGACGACATCATAGCCCGCTTTGGCACCTCGACCGATCCCGACCTTCGCGAACGCGTCGCCAGCGCCCTTATCAAAAAGGGGGCTACGCTCGGTGAACTCGGACGCAGCGACGAAGAGATTGCCATCTACGACGACATCATCGCCCGCTGTGGCACGGCCACCGAACCCAAACTGCGCGAGCTCGTTGCCTTCGCCCTTATCAACAAGGAGATCACGCTCGCCACGGTCGGACGCGACGAAGAATCGATCGCCGTTTGCAACGACATTCTAGCCCGCTTCGGCGAGGAGACCGACCTGACCCTGCGCCAAGTTCTGGTCCAGTCGCTAACCGACAAGGGAGTTGCCCTCGCCGCTCTCGATCGCAGCCCCGAGGCAATCGTCGTCTACGACGATATCCTCGCCCGCTTCGGGGCCGACGACGATTTGCGCGTGCGCCAACAACTCGCCCGGGCCCTCTTCAACAAGGCGATCGCGCTCGGCACCCTCGGCCGCACCGATGAGGAAATCGCCATCTACGACGACGTCCTCGCCCGCTTCGGTGAGGAGACCGACAATACCTTGCGGAGTTGGGTCGTCGACAGCCTGGAGAGCCGGGGGCTTACGCTCCAGGCAGGAGGACGGACCGAAGAGGCGATTGCCTTCCTGGACGATCTGGCTGCGCGGTTCGCCAAGTCAGACGACATGCTCCGGCGCGAACAGGCCGCCGAGGCCTTGATAAAGAAGTCGGACCTGCTGACCCAAGCCGAGGACCAGATCGCCGTCTATGACGAGATCGTCGGCCGCTATGGCGCCGATACAGAACTTTACCAACGTCAGAGAGTCGTCCTTACGCTTGTCCGCAAGGGAGGTGCGCTCAATAAACTCGGGCGCCACGACGATGCGCTCGCCGCGTTCGACCATGTGATCGATCGCTTCCACGCCGAAACCGACAGCTTCTTGCGCCATGAGGTCGTCGATGCGTTCTTGGGTAAGTTCGAGGCGCTCGAAAGCCTCGGTCGTCCGGACGAAGCAAACCTTGTCCATGAGGAGTTGCTGGTCCGACTGGCCAATGACGACGACCCGGAAATGCGCGAAATGGCAAACCGGATGCTTGCGGAGAGGCAGGAACACCTCGATGAGAGCAAGCTGATCGAAAGCGCAAAATCCAGTTCAGCCGCGACATCCATGCCGCAAGGTCTTGCCAGCCCCGCCGTCGGCAGGAACGCCGCAAGCCGGCCTGAACGACACGGTCCGGCGGATAGGTCACCCGCCCAGCCCGCCGACGAGCCCGACGTCGTCAAAGCCGCCCAGGCGCTTGTCAACTATGGGCGGCTTCTGGGTATGTCAGGCAAGACGGAAGAGGCGATCGCCGCTCTCGACAAGGCGATCAACCAGTTCGAGGCTTTGGCCGATCCGCGTCTGCGCATCCATATCGCCCAGGCGCTCGTCCTCAAGGCCAGCCTCACGCACAAGGACGAAGCGATCGCCATCTACGACGACGCCATCGCCCGCTTCGGGACGGACAGCGATGTGCGCCTGCGCGAACAGGTGGCCGTGGCTCTCGTGTGCAAGGGGCTGACGCTCGGCGCGCTCGGCCGGCACCGCGACGCGATCGCCGTCTACGGCGACGTCGTGGCCCGGTTCGGCTCGGCCGGCGAGCTGCCTCTGCGCACCCAGATCGCCAATGCCATTCTGTATCGCGGCGACGCAACCGTGGCCATCGGCCGCCCCGACGATGCCAACGACGTCTACGACAGCCTCGTCGACCGCTTTGGCGCCGAGCCGGATCTGCCGCTGCGCGACAACGTCGCCGATGCGCTGTTGCACAAGGCGATCAATCTCGAACAACTCAAGCGCGAGCATGAGGCAGTCGCCGTCTATGACGATGTCCTCACCCGCTTCGAAAGAATGTACGAGACGTCGCTGCGCGAAAAGGTCGCCGAAGCGCTGCTGCGCAGGGGCGTCACGCTCGCGAATACCGACCACCGCTACGATGCCATCGACGCTTTCGACCAACTCGTGGACCGCTTCGGCCGCGAAGCGGATTTTGCCTTTCGTGAGCGGGTGGCCAAGGCTCTCGCGCTCAAGGGAAAAATCCTCGTCGATCTCGATCGCACTGACGATGCGGCCGCCTGCTTCGAACAGCTCTATCAGCACTGCGCCAACGCAGAAGAGCCCTCGCTCCGTGAAATGGGCGCCACGGCGGCGCACCTCGGGCGGAACATTCGCGAGACCCGTGGATCTCCCATCTACTGGTTCGTCACGAAGATGATGAGATTGGGCAAGCGCCTGGAGGCGTTTTTCCGCAGAGGCCGGACGTGACCGATCCCGACGCAGCGACAAACGACGACCCGCTCCGAATTGAGAGGCGTGCGATGGCACAATCAATCACCGAATACTCCGTCTTCATCGGCAGCAGGACCGGGCTTCAGGTCGCGCGCGACAAACTGTTCCTGGCGCTCTTGAGCTTTTCCTCAAGCTTCCGGCGCGACGACTGCGGTCTGTCGTCCACCAACGCGCAGACGGGCGTCGAAGAAGGACGGCCCCTGGCGCCCGAGATCGAACGGGACCTTCGCCAAAGCGATTTCGCCGTGTTCCTGGTCGACGACCGCTGGAGTTCGTCCGATGAGGTCGGCCCCATGTCCGCCCTGTCGCAGCAATGGGCCCTTGCCGAGGAGCTCTACCGGACAAACAAGCTGGCCGGCATCGCCGTAGTGTTCGGCAAGGTCGCCGCCGACAGGCTGGCCGCGCCGGACGATCAGCTGAAAGCCGTTCTCGACTTCCGGCGCAGGATCGAGGCGGCGGGAAGCTACCACGTCGGCGAATGGGCCTTCCTGAAGAGCCCCACGAAAGCCGAGCGCGAGGCCCTTGAAACCTGGCTCAGGTCCCTGACCATCGACCTGCCCCGGCCCAGCTTTTCCGGGCTGCCGGCCAAGCCAAGCAGCAGCTTCAGGATCGGCGCCCCCAATGCCGACTACTGGATCGCCGAAGCCTGGGCCCATGTCGACGGCGATGCGGCCGATCGCGACACCGCCCTCTTTTGTGCCACCAACGCGGTGGAGGCGGCGCGGGGCGACGTCGAAGAGGCCAAGGCGAGCAACGTCCTCGCCATCGCCCAGTTTCGCCTCGGCCACGCCGACGCGGCACTGGAGACGCTCGCCACCACGGCCGACACGTTGGCTGGAGCCTTTGGCGGCGACCGCCGCGAAGCACACGCCACGCTGCTCGCCAACAAGGGGCTGATACTGGAAGCGCTGGGGCGCGGCGACGAGGCAGTTGCCGTCTATGACGATATCGTCAGCCGCTTCGGCTCGGCCTACGAGCAGCCGGTGCGCGACCTCGTCGCCAAGGCGCAGGCCGGCAAGCAAAGGGTGCTCGACGCGGCCAAGGCCGCTCCTGACGTTTCCACGCCCGAAGACGCGGCAGCGGATTTTCCCGAGCGCGAGTTGGAGGATGCGGTCCGCTCGCTTGCTGACCTTGTCGGAAAGTCTCGCCCATAGGCGGAAGCAACGCTCCAGCCGTCATGCCGGCTGGAGTGCCGCGCCCAACCTTTGCTCCACCTTGATGAAGCGCGAACGGTACTCCGTCGGCGTCAGGCCCACCTTCTTGCGGAAATGGTGGCGGAGCGCATGGGCGCTGCCGAAGCCGACGGCGGCGGCCACCCCCTCGATGGCGAGATCGTCGGAGGATAGAAGCCCCTTGGCCGCCTCGACGCGCTCGGAGATCAGCCAGTCGCCGGGGCTGGCGCCGGTGGCTTCCTGGAAGCGGCGCAGGAAGGTGCGAAGGCTCATCCGGCACGCCTCGGCCATCGCCTCGGTGGTCCAGTCGCGGCCGAGCGTCTCGCGCATCCGGTCGAGCAGCGGCGCCACCTCGCCGGTGGGGCGGGCCGGCACCGGCCGCTCGAGAAACTGCGCCTGCCCGCCGGAGCGATGGGCCGGTACCACCAGCCGCCGCGCCACCGAGTTGGCGGCCTCCGCTCCGAAATCCCGCCGCACGATCTCGATCAACAGGTCGATGCCCGCCGCGCTGCCGGCCGAGGTGAACACGCCGTCATGCTCGCGATAGAGCGAGGCGGCATCGACCGTCACCGACGGAAAGCGCCGCTGCAACGCCTCCGCATAGCGCCAGTGGGTGGAAACGGTGCCGCCGTCGAGAAGGCCGGTCGCCGCCAGCACGAAGGCGCCCGAACAGATCGAGACGAGCCGCGCGCCGCGCCCATGCGCCGCCCTGAGCCGCGCGCACAGCGCCTCCGGCACCGGCACGTCGGCACCCTTCCAGCCGGGCACGACGATGATGTCGGCCGCGTCGATCGCCTCCGGCCCCTCGTCGGGCATGATGGTGAAGCCGCCATGCGCCCGGAGCGGACCGGGCTCGATGGCCGCGCTCAGGAAGCGATACCAGCCCGGCCCCATCTCCGGCCTATAGAGGCCGAACACCTCGGAGACGATGCCGAACTCGAAGGTACAGAGCCCGTCGTAGAGCAGCGCGACGGCAAGCGGTCCCTGGGGTGAAATGCGGGTGGCAGCGTTTGGCATGATCTTTACGTACATTGTCATCCGCGCCAATTGCAAGCCCGGCGCTTCGCCGGCACGATCTCCCTGCCAACCCAATGGAGAGCCCGATGACATCAGCGGTCACCGCCATCCCCGCCGCGCCGAGCGACGTCGCCCGCGAGCACTTCGCCGCCGAATTCACCTTCGAGACCGACTGCTACGACGTGCACGACGCCCTCGCCAAAGGCGCCGACTTCGTGCTCCTGGACGTGCGCGGCCCTGCCCTCTACGCCAAGGGGCACGTGCCCGGCGCCATCAACCTGCCGCACGGCAAGATCATCCGCTCCAAGCTGGCGGAGTGGCCGGAGGAGACGCTGTTCGTCACCTATTGCGCCGGCCCGCATTGCAACGGCGCCGCCCGCGGCGCCCTCCGCCTCGCCGACCTCGGCCGTCCCGTCAAGATCATGGCCGGCGGCCTCACCGGCTGGATCGACGAAGGCTTCGAGCTGGCCGTCGGCGACGCCTGACGGTTTACCCCTTTGTCGGCGCCAGCAGCCTCAGCGCGTTCATGGTTACCAGCACGGTGGCGCCGGTGTCGGCCAGGATGGCCGGCCAGAGGCCGGTGATGCCGAGGATGGTGGTGACCAGGAACACCGCCTTGAGGCCGATGGCGATGGTGATGTTCTGGCCGATGTTCGACATGGTGCGCTTGGAGAGGGCGATCATCTCGGCGATGTCGCCGACGCGGCCGTGCAGGCTGGCGGCGTCGGCCGTTTCCAGCGCCACGTCGGTGCCGCCGCCCATGGCGATGCCGACGTCGGCGGCGGCGAGCGCCGGGGCGTCGTTGATGCCGTCGCCCACCTTGGCAACCTTGAGGCCCTGTGCCTTCAGCTCGCCGACGATGCGCTGCTTGTCCTCGGGCAGCAGCTCGGCGCGAACCTCGATGCCCAACTGCCGGCCGATCGCCTCGGCGGTACGCCGGTTGTCGCCGGTCAGCATCACCGTGCGGATGCCGGCGTCGGTCAGCGCCTTCAGGCCGGCCGCCGCGTCGGCGCGCGGCTCGTCGCGCATGGCGAGGATGCCGGCCACCGCGTTGCCCGTCACCAGCACCGACACGGTCTTGCCCTCGTCGTTGAAGGCGGAGATGCGCCTCGACTGCTCGTCGCTAAGGGGAACGCGCTCGGCCGCCGCCTTGGGCGAGGCCAGCAGGATCTCGGCGCCTTCGACCACGCCGGTCACGCCCTTGCCGCCCAGCGCCTTGGCGTCGTCGGCCGGCGGCACGTCGGTACCATCCTTGGCGGCGCGGTCGAGGATCGCCTTGGCCAGCGGATGGCTGGAGCCGGTCTCCAGCGCGGCGGCGAGGCGCACCACCTCGGCCTCCGGCCGGCCGTAGGCGACGACGTCGGTCACCACCGGCTTGCCCTCGGTCAGCGTGCCCGTCTTGTCGAGCGCCACGGCCGTCACCTTGCCGATGGTCTCCAGCACGGCGCCGCCCTTCAAGAGCAACCCGCGCCGGGCGCCCGACGACAGCGACGCGGCGATGGCGGCCGGCGTCGAGATGACCAGCGCGCAGGGGCAGCCGATCAACAGGATGGCGAGGCCCTTGTAGATCCATTCGCCCCAGGCGCCGCCCATGAGCAGCGGCGGCACGATGGCGACCAGCGCGCCGACGGCGACGACGCCGGGCGTGTAGTAGCGCGAGAAGCGATCGATGAAGCGCTCGGTCGGCGCCTTGGATTCCTGCGCCTCCTCCACCAGCTTGACCACCCGGGCGATGGTGTTGTCGGCCGCCGCCGCCGTCACCTTGACGCGCAGCGCCGCCTCGCCGTTCACCGTGCCGGCGTAGACGGTGGCATCGACGCCCTTGCGCACCGGCGTGCTCTCGCCGGTCACCGGCGCCTCGTCGACCGAGCTTTCGCCGGAGAGAATAGTGCCGTCGGCGGGAATGCGGTCGCCGGGGCGGACCAGGATGACGGCGCCAACCGCAAGGCTCTCGGCCGGCACCTCGCGCGTCTTGCCGCCCTCTTCGACGAGCGCCGTCTTCGGCACGAGACTGGCGAGCGACTGGATGCTCGCCCTGGCGCGGCCAGCCGCCACGCCTTCCAACAGTTCGCCGATCAGGAACAGGAAGACGACGGCCGCCGCCTCCTCGCTGGCGCCGATGATCACCGCGCCGACGGCGGCGATGGTCATCAGCATCTCGATGGAGAAGGGCGTGCCGACCAGCGCGGCCATGACGGCGCGGCGGGCGATCGGCACCAGCCCGACCAGCATCGCCACCGCGAAGATCCAGGTTTCATAGGCGGGGAAGAGATGCCCGAGGCCCCAGGCCACGGCCACCGCGAGACCGGCCATGATGGTGAGCCGCCCCTTGGCCGATTTCCACCATGGGCCGGTCATCGGGCCATGGTCGTGCCCATGCAGGCCCGGCACCTCATCGGCGGCATCGTGGGCGTGGCCCTTGTGGGCCTGAGCCTTGTGGTCGTGGGCTGCGTGGTCATGCCCCGAATGGTCGTGATCATGTCCCGCGTGGTCGTGCTCCGCGTGGTCGTGTCCCGCATGGTCGTGCCCCGCGTGGTCATGATCATGGTCGCTGTGGTCGTGCCCCTCATGATCATGGTCGTGGTGGCAGCAGCCGCAGGCCTTCTCTTCCGCTTCGCCCCCGGAGGCGGGCTTGGAAGCGGCGGGCGCCAGCGGGCTGATCTGATAGCCCAGGCTGGTGACGCGCTTGGTGATGGCCGGCGCCAGAGTTTCGTCGCCGTTGTGGCGCACGGTCATCGTGCCGGCCGTCACCGACACCGAAACGTCCTCGACGCCCGGCAGGCGGCGCACCGCCGTATCGATCTTCTGCGCGCAGGAGGCGCAATCCATACCGCCGACGCGGTAACGGTCCTGCTGCGTTGCCTCAGTCATGACATCACTCCGATTCCGATTATCGGAGTGCTACAACCTCTAGCCACTAGAGGAGCAAGACCCTTTTTTGAGGGGGCGGCGGGGCGCCTCTCAACTGTTGCCGCTGCCCACGAGCCGCGCCGGCAGGTCGGGGGTGTAGGGGTCGGCCAGCGCCGCGTCGGGCTGGCTGACCGGGGTCTTTTCCGAGGTCATCTTGGAAAGCCGCGAAGCGCCCTTGTCCTGCAGGATGGCGCGGAAGGCCGGGTGCATGCCACCGTCGACATAGCTCATGGCCGGCATGGCCGGGTTGGCGGCGGCGATGGCGGCGGCCGCCGCGTCGTCCTTGGCCGCCTTGGCGGCGACGGCGGCGGTGAGCGTCGCGTCCGTCTGAAGCGGCGGACAGGGCTGAAGCGGATCGACGGAGGCGTCGATGTTGCTGGCGTTGAACACGTAGCGGCCGCCGCAATAGCCGACCTGGGGCGCCTTGCGCGTCAGCTCGAAGGCGTCGCTGCCTTCCTTGAGGTTGCGCCAGAAGGGCATGTTGGGGTTGTTGCGGTGGAGCGCCAGGTTGGCCGGCGTCATGCGGAAGGGCAGCGCCTCCACCTGGAAGGCCGGCTGGCCGCCCCGGAAGGCTTCGCGCGCCACGGCGTAGATCTCGAAGGCGGCGTTGTCGGTCACCGCGTAGCAGCCGCGCGACGAGCAGGCGCCGTGGATCATCAGCGCCGAGCCCTCATAGCCGAGCGCCGCCTCCAGCCGGTTGGGGAAGCCGAGGTTGAAGGACAGGTAGTAGCGGCTGTCCGGGTTCATCTGCGACCGGGCGACGGCGTAGAAGCCCTCCGGCGTCTGGCGGTCGCCTTCCGTCGTCTTCGGCCCCAGCTTTCCCGACCAGCGGCAGATCGGATAGGTCTTCAGCAAGGCATAGCGGCCGGTGCGGTCCATCTTCCACAGCTCGAGCTCGCTCTCCTGCTTGAACACGCGGATCAGGATGGGCGCGGCGGCGCCGAGCCCCTTGGCGTTCATCTCCGACAGCAGCTTGCCGGGGATCGGCCGTTCCGACCGCTTGAGGTCGTCGCCGAACAGGGCGCAGCCCGAGAGGGCCGCCGTGGTGAGAAGAACAAACGCGACCGAACGCAAATTCACCGAACAAGCCTTTCGTCAGGCCGGGCGCCAGCCGGCGCCCGTGACGGACGCGCTAGCGCATCCCGCTGTGATTTGGCAACCGGCTTCGCCACGGCATGGGCAGGCCGGTTGCCTTATACCGCTTCGGTCGGGTTTCGACGCTCCCGCGAAATCCGGCAGAAGCGGAAGCGCCCGACCGGGCGCCGGCCGGTCAGGCCGAAACCCGCTTGAGCCGGACCTGTCCGGCTCAAGCGGAAGAAATGTAGATCAAGCGGCCTCGCAGGGCCGGATGAGTTGGAGCGCCTCGGCCATGTCCTCGGCGGCGGCCGAGAGATCGTATTTCGACTGCATGGTCATGAACCACTGCGGATCGAAGGCAAGGTAGCGGCCGAGCCGGAGGGCGATGCTGGCCGACATTGCCTGCCGGCCGTTGCAGATCTCGCCCATCAGGCTGCTGGAGACGCCGATCGCCTCGGCCAGAGCCTGGACCGAGATCCCCATCGGCCTGAGGAACTCTTCGCTGAGGACGATGCCGGGGTGCAGCGACATATCGCGTGGCATGGTCGTGGCCTCCTGAGGGGGCGTCGATGACGGGATATAGGGGCGCTTAGCGCCTGGCTCAAAACTCGCTGGGGTGCGGCAGAAAACGCCCGCCCCCAGTAGAGTATCGGGTCGGGCGATCAAACCTTAAGACTGGCGCGGATGGCCTCGGCGATCTTCTCCGAGCGGGTGACGCCGCTCGCCCTGGCGGCGCGATCCAGCGCGGCCAGAAGGTGCTCGTTGAGGCTGAGCTGCACCGGCACCGACTTGCCCGGCATGTCCACCGGCACGGCGGCGATGATCGCCTCGTTCAGCTCCTGGGTGCGGCGGATATCGTCGAGCGTGCGCAGGATCGGCATCTTCTGCTCGTCGAGGTTCTTGACGTGGGCGGCCAGCGCCACGGCGGCCCGGGCGATCGCGTCGTTGAGGTTGGTGGCCGCCGAGTGGCAATCGGGGAAATCAGGGAAAGACACGCCAAAACTGCGGTTGTCTTCTTCATGAATGAGCGCAACGGCGTAGGCCATATGAGCCTCCTGGCTCCGGTGTCAGAACGAGAGGGAAGGTCCCCGAAGGGAAAGGGTCCGGGCACGAGGAGCCATTTGAGTGGGCTCCCTCGCCAGCCGAGGACCTCGGACCGATAACGGCGCGCCTTGCATCGGCCCGAGACGGTTAACGGTCGCAAAAGATGGTAAACGAAATCTTAACATGAGGCGAGAGGTCATTTATTTCACGTACCCCGTCTCATCGCCTCCCCGCCCGTGTGGCCCGCCGCCTTGAGCACCAGCGCGATCTGCGCCCCGGCGATCGACTGGAGGTTGGGGCGCGGCGTTCCGGCCCGCGCCCTGAGAGCCAGGCTGTGCTGAAGGGCCGCCAGCATCGTCGCAAGGCCGTGCACGTCGGCCCCGGCCGCGATCTCGCCGGCCTCCGCCGCCATGGTCATCCGCTTGAGAAACAAGGCATCCGTCTTGCCGACGGAGGCCGCCAGTTCCGCTCCGATCACCGGATCGGCGGCCGCCTCGCCGGAGATGACGCTGAGCACCGGGCAGCCGAGCGGTTCGCCCTCGCGCGAGAAATAGGCGTCGATGATCGCCCGGAAATAGTCGTCGAGGCCCTTTGAGAGCGACGGCTCCTCGAACAGGGCATGCCGCCGCCGCGCGGCCGACTGCTCGGAATATTGCCGGACGGCGCTGCGGTAGATCTCGAACTTGTTGCCGAAGGCGGCATAGAGGCTCGGCCGCGCCATCCCGGTCGCGTCCGACAGGTGGTCGAGCGATGTGGCGGTGTAGCCGCGCCGGTGGAACTCGCCGAGGGCGGCGGTCAGCGCCTCCTCGGGGTCATAGGCGCGGGGCCGGCCACGGCTGGGTTTAGCTGTCATTTTGTACCGCTTCGCAAAAAATTAATCGACGCTCCATTTTATGCGACCTAGTATGAAATTGTGAGAGGAAAAATGGAGAGTGACATGGCTGACAAAATTCGCATCGGCATCAATGGCTTCGGCCGCATCGGCCGCATGGTGTTCCGCGCCGCGCGGACGCGCGACGACATCGAGGTGGTGGCGGTGAACGATCTCCTGCCCATCGACCACCTCGCCTATCTCCTGAAATACGACAGCGTGCACGGCGCCTTCCCCGGCACGGTTGAAACGGCGGCCGGCGCCCTCATCGTCGACGGCCGGAAGATTGCCGCCTTCGAGGAGAAGGACCCCGCCGCGATCGCCTGGGCCGATGCCGGCGTCGATCTGGTGATCGAATCGACCGGCCGCTTCCTCACCCTCGACAGCACCGAGGGACACATCAAGGCCGGCGCCAAGAAGGTGGTGATATCGGGCCCGCCCACCGACAAGACGCCGGTGTTCGTCATGGGCGTCAACGCCGACGCCTATGCCGGCGAGACCATCGTCTCCAACGCCTCCTGCACCACCAACTGCGTGGCGCCGCTCGCCAAGCTGATGGACGACCTCTACGGCCTCGAAGAGGCGCTGATGCTGACCGTCCACGCGGTCACCGCCAGCCAGAACCCGGTCGACGGCGTGGCGCGCAAGGACTGGCGCTTCGGGCGCGGCATCCTCAACAACATCATCCCCGCCACCACCGGCGCGGCGCGCATGGTCGGCAAGGTCATTCCCACGCTGAACGGCCGCATCAACGGCATGGCGGTGCGCGTGCCGGTGGCCGACGTGTCGATGGTCGACCTCACCTGCCGCCTGCGCACCAAGGTCTCCTACGCCGAGATCTGCGAGGCCATCCGCGAAGCCTCGGCCGGCGCCTATCGCGGCGTCCTCGAATATTGCGACGACGCCGTCGTCTCCACCGACCTCAGGGGCAACCCCCACAGCTCCATCTTCGACGCCAAGGCCGGCATGCAGACCTCCGAGGGCCTGACCAAGCTGATCGCCTGGTACGACAACGAGTGGGGCTACTCCTGCCGCTGCCTCGATCTGGCCGTGCACATGATGCGATAGGACTGATCGCGGGCGGGCTTCCTCATCAAGAGGGAGCCCGACCCCACACGCGCCGCCCTCTCCTGCCCGAGATCCTCTGCCTTCGCAGAGGAGGACAGATTTATATAGGCGAAACAGGACACTGGCTCGCACTCCTAATTTTCAAGCTGTCCTCCTCTGCGGAGGCAGAGGATCTCGGGCAGAACCAAGCGCAACGCCGATATCATGCTGCCGCATGAAGAGCTCCACGGAGCTGAAGCGAGGCTCGCTGGGCTGCGGCAGGTGGCAATCGGGTCGAGAACGTCAAGCGTCCCCAAATCCAAGCCATCCGCTCGAAGAGTTGCAGACCTTTGGGATCGGGGGGATGCCCACTTCCGTAGAAGGTTCGTTCCGGCCTTGAGGCTGAGGCTCGACCTCGATGAGGCGAAGCTGGCCACTTGGTATGACGATGATCGCCGCCTTTCGGTCTACTGCCTCGATATGACAGCATCAACAGGCTCCACAGACATCCGAAACCCCAGATAAAAGGCACATTCTCAGCGCGCAACAAGGTGGACTGATCGGAAGACACACAATCATGATGCCATAAATTGGCAGCAATAGACGGTAGCATGATCTCCATCATTTCAGGAGACACGCAAATGTATGTCGTCATGGGAGCAACCGGAAACGTCGGCGGAGCGGTCGCCGACGCGCTGCTGGCCAAGGGAGAGGCGGTGACCGTGCTCACCCGCCAGCCCGAACGCGCTTCGATCTGGCGCGACAAGGGGGCACGGATCGTTCAGGCCGACGCCGAGGATACCGCCTCGCTCAAGGCGGCCTTTCGCAGCGGAAAGCGGGCCTTCCTGCTCAATCCTCCCGCCGACCCGACCGGCGACACCGACAGCACGGAACGCCGGACCATCGCCAACATTCTGGCCGCGCTCGACGGTTCGGGGCTGGAAAAGGTCGTCGCGGCGTCGACCTATGGCGCGCAACCCGGCGAGGGCATCGGCGACCTGTCGACCCTGTGGGAGCTGGAAGACGGCTTGCGCCGGCAGTCCATTCCCGCCGCGATCAACCGTGGCGCCTACTACATGACCAACTGGACCGGCCTTGCCGAAGGCGTCCGTCACTCAGGCAAGCTCCAGAGCATGTTCCCGGCCGACATGCCCATCCCCATGGTGTCGCCGCGCGACCTTGGTGAGGCGGCCGCCGACCGGCTGGTCAGCCCGCTCGAGGATGTCGGCGTCGTCTACGTCGAAGGCCCCGAGTTGTACACGCCAAGCGACGTGGCCGACGCCTTCGCCGACGCCCTCGGCAGGGAGATCGGGCTGGAGGTGACGGAGCGAGGCCGCTGGGAGGAAACCTTCAGAAGCCTGGGCTTCTCCGACGTGGCGGCGCGCTCCTTCACCAGGATGACCGCCGCCATCGTGGACAGCGACTTCGACAGACAGCAAGCGCCCCGCCGCGGCAAGGTCACCCTCTCGGAGTTCGTCTCGTCCGTCCTTGCAGCTTGAACGCGGGGGAATGGCAGGGAGCCCGATCCCACACGCGCCGCCCCTTCCGGCCCGAGATCCTCTGCCTTCGCAGAGGAGGACAGATTTATATAGGCGAAACAGTACACTGGCTCGCACCCGTAATTATCAAGCTGTCCTCCTCTGCGAAGGCAGAGGATCTCGGGCAGAACCAGGCGCAACGCCAATATAGGGCTCCGAGTATGTGAAGCTCCAAGGGACTGAGCCGAAATTCGCTGGGGTGCGGCATCCCTGGGCATCCGCTTGGCCCGAAAAGTCTGCAACTTTTCGGGCGGATGCCCTTGGCGACGGCTTCGAGAACCGGAGCGGAGCGGACTTAACGTCCGTGAGCACCGGAAGCACAGAAGACTAAGCCAAATGCCCGCCCCAGTAGAATTTCCGCTCAGTCCCGGCTGTAGTAGCTCATGAACACGTCCAGCCCATTGTCGACGATGCGCCGCGCTTCCTCCGGCGACGGCCGCAGCTCGGCGCCGAACAGCGCCTTCTTCATCACCTCGGAGGTGCATAGCGCGATGAAGTGGTGGGCGGCGACGGCGGGGTCGCACGGTTTCAGACGGCCGTCGGCCACGGCCTGACCGAACACCTCGGTCAGCCGCGTCGTGCCGCGTTCGGCGCCGGCCCGGAAGAACATGGCGCCGACGGCGGGGAACTTGTCCACCGCGCCCACCACCATGCGGATGGACGACATGTGGTTCTCGCCGGTGAGCAGGTCGTTGAAGCTGATGGCGAAGGCCCGGAGGTTGTCGTGGAAGCTTTCGGTCGTCGGCTGGAAAGCGTCGAGCGCGGCGGCCAGTTCCTGCTTCTCGTCGGTGATCAGCCGCTCGAACAGCTCGTCCTTGTTGGTGAAGTAGACATAGAGCGTACCCTTGGAAACGCCGGCCGCCTTGGCGATGGCGTCCATTGAGGCGCCCTCGTAGCCCTTGGCGCGGAACACCTCGCGGGCGCCGTCGAGGATCTGCCGCCGTTTCTCGCTGTCCTGTCCTTCACCACCGGCCGTCGATCCGCCGGCCTGCGCCGCTACCTTGCTCATCCACCCCTGCCCTCGCGGCGTTCATTCCACCCGCGCTGATCATTGTCGGCATTTGCGGCCCGAGGGCCAGCCTGCCTTTTGGCGATCGGCGTTCACGGAAATCCGGGGCGACGATCACGTTTTGCGGAGACTGCCCCCGAAGGGGTCAAATCGTCAACCAAGAGCCAATACTGCAATTGACCGAACGGTTCGGTCATGAGATAACACCTTTGACGCATAGGAACAACACTTAAGACTTTAGTCGCGGGACCCAGTCGCCCGGCGCCGTCCGCCCAGCGGACAGATGGAGATTTCAATGGCCAAGCGCGAAGCGAACGCCGCTCACGAGAGCGACGGCTCGGAAGCCACTGTCACTCAGATCCGCCCGGCCACCGAGGCTGCGCCCAAGCACATCGGCGAGGCGCCGCACCATGAGGCGGCGGCCGCACCGGCGGCTCAACCGAAGAAGAAGCGCGGCATCACGGGCCGACTGGTTCTGGTCGCCCTTCTCGGCGCGGCCGCCTGGTTCGGCGGCAAGGCCGGCTATGCCTGGTGGCTCGACGGCCGCTTCCTGGTCACCACCGACGACGCCTATGTGGCCGCCGACATCACCACGCTGGCCGCCAAGGCCTCCGGCTACGTCACCGAGGTGATGGTGGCCGACAATCAGGCGGTGAAGAAGGGCGACGTCATCGCCCGCGTCGACAGCGGCGACTACGCGCTGGCCGTCGCCCAGGCGAAGAACGCGCTCGCCGGCAACCTCGCCACCATCGCCCGCATCGACAAGCAGATCGCTGCCGGCGAGGCGCAGGTGGCCCAGGCCAAGGCCGGCGTCGCCTCGGCCGAGGCGAGCCTGGAATCCAAGGACATCAACTTCAGCCGACAGACCACGCTGGTCACCAACAAGGTGTCGGCCCAGTCGCAGCTCGACGATGCCCGCACCGACCGCGACGCCGCCCGCGCCACCGTGGCCTCCGCCGAGGCGGCCGTCGCCGTGGCCGAGGCCAACATCGAGGTGCTGAAGGCTGAGAAGGCCGAGGCGGAAGCCACCGGCAAGACCTTGCAGACCGCCCTCGACAAGGCCAACCGCGATCTCTCCTTCACCGAGATCCGCGCCCCGATCGATGGCGTCGTCGGCAACAAGGCCGTCGAGGTCGGCACCTACGTGACGCCCGGCCAGCAGCTCGCCTCGCTGGTCGCCAGCGGCAGCGCCCACATCGAGGCCAACTACAAGGAAACGCAGCTCGCCAAGCTCGTTCCCGGCGAGACCGTGCGCATCACCGTCGACGCCCTCGGCGAGGAGGAGACCATCCTCGGCAAGGTCGAGAGCCTGTCGCCGGCCACCGGTTCGGTGTTCAGCCTCTTGCCGGCCAACAACGCCACCGGCAACTTCACCAAGGTGGTGCAGCGCCTGCCCGTGCGCATCGCGGTGCCCGACGACGTGGCCCTGAGCGGCAAACTCCGCCCCGGCCTCTCCGTGGTGGTTGCCGCCGATCCGCGCACCGCGCCGACCGCTACCCAGACGGCCGCCGTCGTTCCGGCCAACTGATACCTCTTGCGGCCGGCTCCCCAAGGACCGGCCTCGATCATTCCCTGATCCGACCGGCTTGTGCGGGGGAACGCCCCGCGCACCCTCGGCCGATAGCCATCGGTCCACCCATGTCCGCCATTGCCCAGGCCGGTGCCGGCCCCACGTTCACCACCCGCCGGCTGTTCACCTTCATCTGCATGGTGTTCGGCATGTTCATGGCGATCCTGGACATCCAGATCGTCTCGGCGTCGCTCAGCGAGATCCAGGCCGGCTTAGGTGCCGCCAATGACGAGATCTCCTGGGTGCAGACCTCCTATCTGATCGCCGAAGTGATCATGATCCCGCTGTCGGGCTACCTGTCGCGCATGATCTCGACGCGCTGGATGTTCGTCATCGCCGCCGGCGGCTTCACCTTCGCCTCGATGATGTGCGCCTTCGCCTCCTCGATCAACGAGATGATCCTGTGGCGCGCCGTGCAGGGCTTCATCGGCGGCGGCATGATCCCCACCGTGTTCGCCTCGGCCTACACCATCTTCCCGCGCGAGAAGATGGGACTGGTGACGCCGATCATCGGCCTCGTCGCCACGCTGGCACCCACCATCGGCCCGACGGCCGGCGGCTATCTCACCGAGCTGTTCTCCTGGCACTGGCTGTTCCTGGTCAACATCATCCCCGGCATCTTCGTCACGGTGACGAGCTACTTCCTGATCGACTTCGACGAACCGGACTTCAGCCTGTTCAAGGTGTTCGACTGGTGGGGCCTCGCCGCCATGGCCGCCTTCCTCGGCTCCATGGAATACGTGCTGGAGGAAGGCCCCAGCAAGGACTGGCTGGCCGACGAGCGCATCGCCGTCCTCACCGGCGTCATGGTGATCGGCGGCATCGTCTTCTTTTTCCGCGCGCTGACCCGCGACAACCCGATCGTCGATCTCAAGGCCTTCGCCAACCGCAACTTCGCCTTCGGCAGCGCCTTCTCCTTCTGCCTCGGCATCGGCCTCTACGGCCTCACCTATCTCTACCCGGTCTACCTCGCCCGCATCCGCGGCTTCTCGGCCTTGCAGATCGGCGAGACCATGTTCGTCTCCGGCGTCGCCATGCTGTTCACCGCGCCGATCGCCGGCCGCCTGTCCGCCAAGCTCGACCCGCGCGTCATGATGGGCATCGGCTTTGCCGGCATCGCCGTCGCCACGTATCTCTCCACCGGCTTCACCGCCGACTGGGACTTCTGGGAGCTGTTCTGGCCGCAGGTGTTCCGTGGCGTGTTCATGATGATCTGCATGATCCCCATCAACAACATCGCGCTCGGCACGCTGCCGCCGGCCGAAATGAAGAACGCCTCGGGCCTGTTCAACCTCACCCGCAACCTCGGCGGCGCCGTCGGTCTGGCCCTGATCAACCAGATCATGACGAGCCGCACCGACCTGCACTTCGACCGGCTGCGCGAGGCCGTCAACATCACCAGCTCCACCGCCATGGCGACCATCGCCGGCATGGAGCATTCCCTGTCGGAACTCGGCAGCAACGCACACACCGCCGCCATCTCCCGCCTGACCGGCCTCGCTCAACAGCAATCCTCGGTGATGGCCTTCAACGACATCTTCCTGATCCTGACCGCCCTGTTCCTCGTGCTGGTCGTCGCCCTGCCCATGGTCAAGAAGCCGGCAGCACAGCGAGGCGGCGGCGGGGGGCATTGAGATACCCTCACCGAGGAGTCGTAGGGATTTACGATATCTGTCGCCCATCGTAGATTGCCCCCAACGGCCCGCATGTCGGGCAAAGCGAGGGCGCTTGGGTGAAGATCGACCACTGCAATCAGCAATACGATCTCTCCCATTTAAACGGGTGCGTGCTCAAGATGGGGGCCTGGATCGGCGAGAAGAAACAGCCCGTCCAAGCGGAAGTCGAGATCAGATACTCATGCCATTGCTATACCGTGGGATCGTCCATGATCCCACCTGCGGAGATGTGGAGCATCCGCGAGAAGAAAGAATGGCGCGTTTTCAACATTCAGCGTCACACCCTTTCGATCTTTCTTCCTCAGATCATTCAAACCCTCGTTCACCAACCCACCAAGCAAATCCAGAAGGTATCGGGGCGACACAACTTCAAGATATTCCAGGTCGGCCTGCATGAACTCAAGTCGGGTGAAAAATACTACGCCTTCTTCAAACTGGAACAAACCAACAGGCAAGGAACGCCAGGGTTTCATCAGATCAAGTTGTCGGTTGAGAGCGCCTACCCGAAGGACAATATCGTCGCGGGTGACTGGAAGCCTCCATTTGGAAAGGCTGTCGAGGAAATACTCGGCTTAAGATAACGCAAAAGCCGGAACGGCGAACCATTCCGGCTTTAACGACCCGGCGCAACCAAGGCATAAGCCCCACAGCCCTAGGCAAGTGCTTGGTCAGAAGACCAAGGGTATCGTTACCATTTCCGAGCAAGCCCGGCGAAGCCGATCTGCAACGACATTGCAAATATGGTTGTATCACCGCCGAATGTCAACGTAATGGCCTTCAACGCGGCTTCAATGCTTCGCAATCGGCGGCATCCCCAACAGGACGCAATCGCCCGCCTAAACCTCCCCCAGGAACCGTAGCGCCCGGGTCCATGTCTCCTCGGTTGCGAGGCGGTGGTGGTCGGGGAGGCTGGGGTCGGTGTAGAAGTGGCCGGCGCCGGGGTAGATGTGGAGTTCGGCGGACATGCCGGCGAGTTCGGCCGCCATCTGCCAGCGCCTCAGGTCCTCCGGCGGCCAGAAATCGTCGTGTTCGCCGACGTGCAGCTGCGCCCGGAGCCCCTTGAGGTTCACGCCTTTCGGGATGTCGGCCGGCGCGTGCAGCAGCAGGATGCCGGCCGTCTCCGCCCGCTCGGGCCAGACCGAAGCCACCACGCCGCAGCCCATCGAGAAGCCGGCGAGAACCGTGGTGGCGGGAAGGTCGCCGAGGGCCGCTTGCGCCCGCTCGCATATGGTGTCCCAGCCGATCTCCTCGACGAGCCGCATGCCCCGGTCGACCGTGTCGGCGGTCGCCCCCGCGAACAGGTCGGGCACCGAGACGCCGTGGCCAGCGGCGCGCATCCTGTCGGCGGCGGCAAGCTCCACCGGCCTGAGGCCGAGAACCGAATGGAAGAGAACCACCGAAGCCATCGCCTGCCCTCCCCGCTTCGGCCCGGGCACAGACCTCCGAGAGCCCGGACGCTTTCCTGGAGTCTGCATGCTGGCCGGGGTTTGTCCATGCAGCGTTCGATCAGGTCGTGACGGGCCAACCGCCCCGGCAACAGCCGGGATCGCGCCGGAAGCCACGTACCGCGCATATCCGCCTGTTCAGCCACGACTTTGTCAGGCCGCTCGACCAATACGAAGACATGACTGAGTATTTCCGCTTTTTGTATCGATATAACTGCCAGATCGTGGAGATCACAGCCTCAAGTCACCGGCGTCAACGACTCATTAACGTATTTATTCTTCCCGACGGCAAGGATCGTGAAAAATTTTCATTATCCATCAATAAACATCGGCAATCATTCCCCCCGATCATCATCGCTCCGTGCGAACAGGGGGATCAAGTGTCATACGCCAATCTTTCCATCATGGCCAAAGTGATCAGCCTTCTGATGCTGCTCGGTTTGGGAGCGCTGTTCGGGGCAGGCTACGCCGGCTACAACATGGTCAAGATCGACAACGACTATAGCCATCTCATCGCCGGGCCGATGGATGCCTCGGTCAGCATGGTGCGCGCCTCGCGCCGGCTGTCGGAAATCAAGGCCACCATGTACTGGAACGCGGCGGCGACCTCGGCCGAGGAAAATGCCGATGCGAGCAAGGCGCGCGACGACGCGCTGAACAACTTCAACAGCTACATCGACAAGGCGATCGCCAGCGCCCCCGATCAGTTCAAGGGCGACATCGAGACGTATCGCACATCCGTGCAGGCGGCGATGAGCGGCGTGTGCGGCGAGGTCGCCAAGATGTCGAACTCCACCGACCCGGCCGAAAATGCCAAGGCGCTCGGCAAGCTCAACGCCGAATGCCGGCCGCTGCTCGACCAGATCCAGGACAGCGCCACCAAGCTCAACAACGCCATCCTGGCCGACGTCGACGCGCGCAACAACCAGAACACCGCCGATTCCTGGTCGTCGGTCTGGACGACGCTGATCGTCATCGGCTCCATCATCGCGCTGGTGATCGGCCTCGCCGCCTGGCTGCTGCGCAACGGCGTGACGGCCCCCGTCGGAAAGCTCATCGACGCCATGAAGTCGATGCAATCGGGCCATTACGATCTGGCCATCCTCGGCCTCGGCCGCAAGGACGAAGTGGGCGCCATCGCCGAGGGCCTCGAATCCTTCCGCCTGAGCCTGATCGACGCCGAAACCCTCCGCAAGCGGCAGGAAGCGGCCAAGGCGGCCGACGACGCAGCCATCCGCAAGCGGGCCTCGCTGGCGGAAAGCTTCGTCGCCCGCATGGAAGCGCTGGCGGCCGGCTTCGGCAAATCGTCTGGCGAGGTCGCCGACGCCGCCCGCAACCTGTCGGCCACCGCCGAGGAAACGGCGCGGCAGGCGCAAGCCGTGGCCGGCGCCGCCGAGGAAGCCGCCGCCAACGTGCAGACCGTGGCTGCTGGTGCCGAAGAACTGTCGGCCTCCATCCAGGAGATCGCCGGCCAGGTCAGCCAGTCGTCGTCGATCGCCAGGGAGGCCGCCTCCGAGGCCCAATCCAGTTCGCAGAACGTGCAGACCCTGTCGCAGGCCGCCCAGCAGATCGGCGAGGTGGTGACGCTGATCTCCAACATCGCCGCCCAGACCAACCTGCTGGCGCTCAACGCCACCATCGAGGCGGCGCGGGCCGGCGACGCCGGCAAGGGCTTCGCGGTGGTCGCCGCCGAGGTCAAGCAACTGGCCGACCAGACCGCCAAGGCCACCGACCAGATCGGCAGCAAGATCGGCGAGATCCAGGCGGCGACGGGCAGCACGGTGGAAGCCATCTCGCGCATCGTGCGCACCGTCACCAGCATCCAGGACTCGTCGGCGGCCATCGCCAGCGCGGTGGAGGAACAGGGCGCGGCGACCGGCGAGATCGCCCGCAACACCCAGCTCGCCGCCACCGGCACGACGGACGTCACCAACAACATCTCCGGCGTCAGCACCGCCGCCGAGATGACCGGCGCCGCCTCGACGCAGCTGATGACGCTGTCCAACCACCTCAACGACCAGTCGAGCACGCTGCAAAGGGAGGTCGCCGACTTCGTCGCCAACCTCCGCGCCGCCTGACGCAACCGGCAGCGGCAGCTTCCCCAACACCGACAGCGGGCGCCCTCACCGGCGCCCGTTGGCATTTCCGGGGGATGCCGAACGCGGACCGCCCGCGCAGCCTCCCGTGGATGCCCATGCCGCGACGTCGCCCGTTGAATGGCAGGCGCTCCGCACCTACCTTGCGTCATCTCGCGCGCCGATAGGGCTGCAATCCGCAAGGGAAAGACCATGAAGGTAGCACTGGTGACCGGCGCTTCGCGCGGTCTGGGAGCGGTAATGGCCCGGGAACTGGCGCGCGCCGGCTGGGCCGTCGCCATCAACTACGCCAGCGACACCAAGGGAGCCGAAGCCGTGGCCGAGGGCATCCGGGCAGCCGGCGGCAAGGCCCACGCGGCGAAGTTCAGCGTCATCGATAGCGCCCAGATCGAGGCCGGCCTTCGGGAGATCGCCCAGGCCCTCGGCCCCGTCGACCTCATCGTCAACAACGCCACCGGACCCCAGCCGGAAATGCCGCTGATGGAGCAATCCTGGCGGAGCTATCTCGATCAACTGGAGTTCTTCGTGAAGGCGCCGCTGGAGCTGCTTCAGGCGGTGCTGCCGGACTGGCGCGCCCGCAAGTCGGGCCGCGTGATCAACATCGGCTCCGAAATCGCCGAACTCGGCAATCCGCAGTTCGGCAACTATGCCGCCGCCAAGGGCGCCATGCTGTCGATGACCCGCTCCTGGGCCAACGAACTGGGCCCCGAGGGGATAACCGTCAATCTCGTCGCGCCGGGCTGGATTCCCGTCGAACGCCATGCCGGCGCCCAACAGGCGGCCATCGACTGGTACGCCGACCGCACGCCTCTCGGCCACCTGGGCAAACCGGAAGACGTGGCCCACATGGTCGTGTTCCTCGCCTCCGACAAGGCCGACTTCATCACCGGCCAGAAGTTCGCCGTCAACGGCGGGCGGACGCTGCTTTAGCCATCGCGATCGAGCTCCTCCATGATCCAGTCGCGGAAGAGC
Source organism: Pleomorphomonas sp. T1.2MG-36 (assembly GCF_950100655.1). Classification (NCBI taxonomy): domain Bacteria; kingdom Pseudomonadati; phylum Pseudomonadota; class Alphaproteobacteria; order Hyphomicrobiales; family Pleomorphomonadaceae; genus Pleomorphomonas; species Pleomorphomonas sp. T1.2MG-36. The sequence goes on along the minus strand of NZ_CATNLY010000052.1, from coordinate 122,317 downwards.
CTGACTTTCGGCGCCCTGCGTTGGGCATGCGGCACGACCAGCCAATAGGAGTGGTTGCTCTCGACCTCGATGGGAAAGGGGCGCGTCAGGCGTCCATCGCTCAAAGCGTCGCGGGTCAGGATCGACCAGCCCATCAGCACGCCCTGCCCGGCGATGGCGGCGCCGTAAGCAAGCATCGGGTCGGTGAAGGACGGGCCGGACAGGCCGAAGTCGGCGGGAAGCCCGGCTCGTTCCAACCAGCTCGACCAGGGAAAGACCGTTCGTTCGTCGAACAGGATGGGCACGGTCGCGAGGTCGCGCGGCTGCGACAGCCTTGACGCCAGACCGGGCGCACAGACGGGGAAGGCTCTTTCGCCAACCAGCCTTTCGCAATGCAGCACCTGCCAGCCTCCCAGGCCAAGCCTGATACCGACGTCGACGTCGCCGCGCGAGAAATCGACGAAGCGCGAGGTCGCGATGAAGCGCAGCTGATAGTCGGGGTATCGCTCCCCGAACCGGGCCAGGCGCGGGACAAGCCAGTTCGAGGCGAACGCCGACCCCATGGTGATGTTGAGAACGAAATCGTCGTCCGAGCGCGAAGCCTTGATGCCATCGGCAATCTGATGGCGGGCGGCGGTCAGCGCCGGAAAGATCTTCTCGCCCGTGGGCGTCGCCCGCAGCCCCGTGGCAGTCCGATAGAAAAGGGGTTTGCCGATCTGGGCTTCCGCCTTCTTGATCTGCTGGCTGACCGCGCCGGGGCTGACGCCCATTTCGGATGCCGCCGCGACGACAGTCCCCAGCCGACCGACGGCCTCCAGGGCGATGAGCGCATTGAGTTCAACCCCGAGGATCGAAGCCATTTTAGAAATCCTAACCTGATGGTCAGGATTTGGTCATGGCTGGCCCGGAAAATCAACATTAGCGTTCAGGTCTCGCCCTCAAGCTCTCAGGAGAGCTAAAATGAACGCCCTTCCGAAAATATCCGCTCCGGCTGCCGTCGAGTCGCTGTTCACGCCGTTTCAGCTTGGCCCGTCGATGCGGCTCAAGAACCGGATCATCCTGGCCCCTTGCACACGCAACCGCTCGGAACTCGACTTCACGCCAACGAGGAGCGCCATAAGGCACTACGCGTCGCGCGCAGCCGCGGGGCTCCTGATCACCGAAGGCGTGGTCGTCGCTCCAGAGGCGCGCGGCGGGCCCGCCCTGCCCGGCATCTACACCCAGGCACACGTCGATCGCTGGTCCGAGGTCACGGCGGCGGTCCACGCCAAAGGCGGGCTGATCTTCAGCCAGCTCTGGCACCTCGGCCGAATGGCCCATTCCTTCTACAGTGGGACGCGCGCCCTGGCCCCTTCGGCGGTGCTGGACGACGCGCCGAGACATGGCGAGCGCTATTACGACTTCCGCCACGAGATGCCCGTGGCGATGACCGACGGGCAGGTTCGCGACGCCATCGCCGCCTTTCAGATGGCGGCCAGACGCGCTCGCGAAGCGGGCTTCGACGGCATCGAGCTTCACGCGGCCAACGGCTACCTCTTCGACCAGTTCCTCAAGCAACACACGAACCGTCGAACCGACGCCTGGGGCGGCACCGCCGAGAAGCGGGCGCGGTTCCTGAAGGAGGTGTTCGACGCGTGCGCCGCCGAGATCGGCGCCGAACGGATCGGCGTCCGCCTGTCGCCAGCCGACTACATGTCGGAAATGGTTCATACGGACGGAGACGAGGACGCCCTTCGGATCGCCTTGGCGCACATCGAGCGCCACAAGGGCGCCTACGTGCACACCGGCGCGGAAGACGACGTGTTCTGCTCGTATCTGGGAATGACGCCCACGGAGTTCCTGCGTCGCAACTTTGCCGGCACGGTGATCGCGAACGGCGGCTACACTCCCGAGGCGGCCGCCCAGGGCATCGAAGCTCGGAAAGCCGATCTTTATTCCTTCGGCCGGCTCTTCCTCGCCAATCCCGACCTCGTAGAGAAACTGTTCGCCGGCGAACCGCTCCGCCCCTATGCGAGGGCGGTCTATGACACGATGAGATGAGCCCGCCGGCTGGGGTGAAGACCGGGATCGGCAGGGTCTCGACCTCCCCCCCCGAAACGCCCACGAGGCGGCCTCCGGGGGGATCGGGGTCAAGTCCGGCCGGTCAGGCGACGTTGGTGGTATCGGTGGCGCAGACGCGAAGGCGGTGGCCATCGGGATCGGCGGCCACGAAGGTGTAGCCGAACTCGAGCGTGGTCGGTTCGAGCACCATCTCGACGCCTTTGGCCGTCCAGTCGGCATGGAGCCGGTCGACGTCTTCCTTGGTGGCGTCGCTGAACGACAGTTCGAAGCCGCCGAAGGACGGCTGGGGCTTTGGGTCGATCGCATGCTTGGACTGCAATCCGACGACAAAGCCATCGCTCAGGGCAAACACCGAGAAGTCCTGGAACGTCTCGACAGGGTCGGCCTTCAGTATGTCCCGGTAGAAGGCGGTGCTGCGATCGACGTCGTCGACGTAGAGAATGAGGCTGTTGGCGCGAAACATCGGGTATCCTCGTCTTGAAAATACAGGCGGAATGCCTGTGGAACCGAGGCGCAATATCCTCTAGCCTTACTGACAAAAGTCGACAGTAAGGGTCTGGGGGAAATACCAAGATGGCGCGAAGCGACCGACTGCTGCGATTGCTGCAGGCACTGCGCACCTTGCCCAGCCCGGTGACCGCCGATCGGTTGGCGGAGGAGACGGAGGTATCGGTTCGGACCATCTATCGCGACATCGACAGTCTCAGGGCGGCCGGCGCGACCATCGAGGGGGCGACCGGCTTCGGGTACCATCTGGTCGAGGACATGGCCTTGCCGCCCCAGATGTTCAGCCGGATCGAGATCGAGGCTCTGGTACTCGGGCTCGAAGAGGTCAAGCACGTCGGCGACCCCGAACTGGCCAGGGCCGCCGAGGCGGTATTCTCCAAGATCACGGCGATGCTGCCGGAGCGGCTGCAACTGCATGCCGTTCACGCCGTCAACGGCATCTACAAACCGACAGCTCCCCCCGCCCCCGCGCTGGACATGGCCGCTCTTCGTTCGGCCTGCTGGCAGGAAGACGTTCTGGCCATCCGCTATACCGACGAGAAGGGGCGAACGACCGACCGGGAGATCTGGCCCCTCTCGATCCTCTACCTGGATAACGCGCTGATCCTGATCGCAAAGTGCTGCGATCGAAACGCGTTCCGGCGCTTCAGGATCGACCGAATCAGCGACCTTCGCCCAACCGGCCGCAGCTTTCGCCCGCACAGGGTCGCCTTGCTCCGGGCCTTCATCGCCGAGGCCGAGGCAGAGCAGCGCCGGCAGTCGCCCGGCACCAAGTCCAACTGATTTCTCCCAAAACGCCAGCGAGGCGGACTCCGGGGGGAGATCCGCCTCGCGTCCGACGCCGGGGGGGGCGTGATGCGCGGTTGGGAAGCGACCGCGCGTTCTCCGGCGACGCGGGAGTTATCATCGCCGGAAACCCGATGAGGGAGACGCCGGACGGCGTTCGGTCCCTCGTGAAACTTGAAATCCTCCGCTCCGACTATTGTCTCGAAACGATTCATTTTCAAGGTGAAAGTCTGGCCGGGGAGATCGGTCTCCCCGGCAAGTGGCTTTTTTGTCGTACAAATCAGGCGACGGAGAATTTGCTCTCCATGCGCCAATCCTTCGGCAGCTTGCGCGTCTTGCCGGTGACCTCGACCTTGGCGCGCTGGCGGATGTCGGCGCTGGAGGCGCCGAGCTGCAGCTCGTGCTCGCCCGGTTCGACCACGCGGTAGCCCTCGGGACCGGTGAAGCACAGCATGTCGACCGGCACGGTGAAGGTGACGGTCTTCTCCTCGCCCGGCTGAAGCTCGACGCGACCGAAGGCCTTCAGCTCCTTGACCGGCCGCACCACCGAGGCGAGGCAGTCGCGGATGTAGAGCTGCGGCACGGCGACGCCCTTGCGGCTGCCGGTGTTCTTCACCTTGAAGCTGACGACGATCTCGCCGGTCTCCACGTCCACCTTGTCCGACTTCAGCTTCAGCTCCTCGAACTCGAAGTCGGTGTAGGAAAGGCCGTGGCCGAAGGGATAGCGGCTGCCGAAGTGGCGGGCGATCGGCGTGCCCGAGCTCTTGAGCTTGTGGTTGTAGAAGTAGGGCGAGGCGCCGACGCTCCGGGGCACCGACAGCGTCAGGCGGCCCGACGGCTCCACCTTGCCGGAGAGCACGTCATGAAGCGCGTTGCCGCCTTCCTGGCCGGCGAAGAAGGTCCACACCTGGGCGGCGACCTTGTCTTCCAGGCCACCGAGCGTGTACTGGCGACCGGCCGACACCACCACCACCACCGGCGTGCCGGTGGCGACCACGGCCTCGAGCAGCTGCTGCTGCACGCCCGGCAGGTCCAGCGAGTCGGCGTCCGAGCCCTCGCCCACCGTGCCGGTCTGGAAGATGCCCGAGAGGTCGCCGACGCAGACGATGGCGACATCGGCCGCCTTGGCTGCCTCGACGGCATCAGTGATCATGTCGGTGCGCGTCGACACCGTCGACACCTGGGTGACCACCGACGAGTCGTCGACGTCGCCCGGGAACACCGGCGCGCCGGACTTGCGCTCGTCGAGGATGTTGCAGCCGCGAGCGTAGATCAGGTTGGCGTTGCCGGCGGCGGCCTGGAAGGCGGCGCGCGGCGTCACCACCGTGGCGGCGCTCTCGTTGGCGTCCGACAGGATCAGGTGGACCGGGAAGGAGTAGTCGCCGAGCAGCGCCAGCGGATCGTCGGCGGCCGGGCCGATCATCGCCACCTTCTTCTTCGGGTCGAGCGGCAGGATGCCGTTGTTGGACAGGATGGTCACCGACTGCTCGGCCACCTTGCGGGCGACGGTGATCGCCTCGGGGCTCTGCAGGCGGATGGCCGTGTCGTCGGCATAGGGCTTCTCGAAGATGCCCAGGCGGAACTTCTCGGTCAGCACGCGGCGGACGATCTCGTCGATCTTCTCCACCGTGATCAGGCCGCGGTCGAGCGCCTCGCGCAGATGGGTGGCGCAGTCCTCGCCCGGCAGTTCCTGGTCGAGACCGGCGTTGAAGGAAAGCGCCGCCGCCTCGGCCTGGTTGGAGGCGATGCCGTGGTGCTGGTAGAGCAGGCTGACGCCAATGTAGTCGGCGACGACGAGGCCGTCGAAGCCCCAGTCCTCGCGCAGCACCTTGGTGAGCAGGTGCTTGGAAGCGTGGCTCGGCTCGTTGTCGATGTCATGGTAGGCCGGCATCACCGAGCCGGCATTGGCCTGCTTCACTGCCATTTCGAACGGCAGCAGGAAGATGTCGTTCAGCTCGCGCCAGCCGAGATGGATCGGCGCGTGGTTGCGGCCGCCTTCGGAGAAGGAGTGGCCGACGTAGTGCTTCAGCGTGGCCAGGAAGTCGCGCTTCGGCCCCTGCATGCCGCGCACGTAGCGGGTGGCCATGACGCCGACGAGATAGGGATCCTCGCCGAAGGTTTCCTCGGTGCGGCCCCAGCGGGCGTCGCGGGCGACGTCGAGCACCGGCGCAAGGCCCTGGTGGCCGCCGAGCGAGCGCACCTCCCCGCCGATGATCTTGCCGACCTCTTCGATCAGCTCGGGATTGAAGGTGGCGCCATAGGCCAGCGACGACGGGAACAGCGTGGCGCCGCGCGCCATCATGCCGGAGAGGCACTCTTCGTGGCTGATGGCGGGGATGCCGAGGCGCGTTTCCTCGACCAGGAACTTCTGCAGGCTGTTGAGGGCGCGCACGCCTTCGGCCGGATCGATCGAACGGGTGCCGAGCGGCCGGGTGATCTGGCCGAGGCCCTTCCGCAGCATGTCGGTCAGGGTCGTCTCGTCGGACTGGCCGATGAAGGCGTCCTCGGTGCGCGGGCGGTGCTTGCCGTGCTGGTCGAGCACCAGCCACATGGCGTGCAGCTGGGCGATCTTTTCGTCGAGGGTCATGCGGCCCATGAGATCGGCGACGCGATCGGCGACCGGCTTGCTGGGATCTTTGTAAACGAGGGTCATGATGAACTCTTCGCGGCCGGGGCGGCCGTCCTGCTGGGTCAGATGTGGTTAAGCGCGATGCCGTCGGCGTCGAACAGGTGGCAGCAGTCGGCGGGGGCGGCGTAGGTGGCGCTGTCGCCCGCCTTCACCCCGCCATCGCCCGGCACCTTGGCGATCAGCGGCGCCGAGGTGCCGCCCTCCAGGTAGACGAAGCTGTATTCGCCGAAATGCTCCACCGCCGACACCTTGCGCGTCAGCGTCTGCGGGGCCGGGCCGACGACCGGCGAAAGATGCTCGGGCCGCACGCCGAGGGTGACGGGCGCACCGGCGGCAAGCGTCGAGCCGTCGACCGGCACCGTGAGTTCCTCGCCGTGCTTCAGCACCACGCGGGCGCCGGCCGGCTCCTGGGCGACGAAGGTCGCCTCCAGGAAGTTCATGGTCGGCGATCCCAGGAAGCCGGCGACGAACAGGTTGCGCGGCCGGTGGTAGAGGTCGAGCGGCCGGCCGACCTGGGCGATCGAGCCGTGCTTCAGCATGTCCTTGCCGGCATGCAGCAGCACGATCTTGTCGGCGAGCGCCATGGCTTCCGTCTGGTCGTGCGTCACGTAGATCATCGACGCCGCCGGGAAGTTCCGGTGCAGCGTGGCGATCTCCGAGCGCATGTGGACGCGCAGCGCCGCGTCGAGGTTCGACAGCGGCTCGTCGAACAGGAACACCTTGGGCTGGCGCACGATGGCGCGGCCGATGGCGACGCGCTGGCGCTGGCCGCCGGAGAGCGCCCGCGGCATGCGCTCGAGCAGCGGCTCGATCTGCAGGATGCGGGCGGCGTCCTTGACGCGGCGGTCGATCTCGTCCTTGGCCGTCTTGGCCTGCCGGAGGCCGAAGGCCATGTTCTCGTAGACCGACATGTGCGGATAGAGCGCGTAGTTCTGGAACACCATGGCGACCTGACGGTCGGCCGGCTCCACCTTGTCGACCACGCGGTCGCCGATGCGGATCTGGCCCGAGTAGCCGGTTTCGAGGCCGGCCACCATGCGCAGCAGCGTCGACTTGCCGCAGCCCGACGGGCCGAGGAACACGCAGAACTCGCCGTCTTCGATGGTGAGATCGACGCCGCGGATGACGGGGAAGTTGGCGCCGAAGGACTTGTTGACGCCGGAGAGGGTGATGCTGGTCATGGAATGCGTCTCCGAAGCCTCAGCCCTTGAGCGAGCCGGCCATCATGCCCTTGACGATCTTCTCCTGCCCGAAGGCATAGGCGACGACGAGGGGCAGCGACGTGAGGGTGACGACGGCGAGGATCGCCGGGATGTTGGAGGTGTACTGGCCTTGGTAGTCCCAGATGGCGAGCGGCAGCGTGCGGGTGCTGGTCGACGACGTCAGCACGTAGGCGAAGATAAACTCGTTCCACAGCATGATGCCGTTGTAGATGGCGATGGTGGAGAGTCCCGGCCCCGACAGCGGCAGGAACACCTTGAAGAAGATGGCGAAGGGACCGCAGCCGTCGAGCCGCGCCGCCTCCTCCAGCTCCTTGGGGATCTGCCGCATGAACTCGGTGAGGATGAACACCGAGATCGGCAGCGACGTCGCCACATAGGGACCGATCAGCGCGAACTGGCTGTCGTAGAGGCCCAGTTGGCGCGTCATCAGGTAGATCGGCACCAGGGTGATGTGGATGGGCACGATCATGCCGGCGACGATCAGGCCGAACAGCGCGTCGTTGAAGCGGAAGCGCATGCGGGCGAAGGCGAAGGCGGCCATGGCCGAGATCAGCATGATCAGGAGGACCGAGAGCACCACCACCATCACCGAGTTCTTGAAGTAGGTGAGGAAGGGTCCGTTGAGCACGCTTTCGTAGTTGACGAAGTCGAGCGCCTTGGGCAGCGCCCAGACGGAGCTGGAGAAGGACTCCTGCTGCGACTTGAAGCTGGTCATCACCATGAACAGGAAGGGCACGGTGGTGACGGCGAGCCAGAACAGGCCGAGGACGGGGACGGCGATGCGGCCGGTGACGCGGGCGACGGGCGAGCTGGCCATGGGTCAGACCTCCGTTTCGTAGCGCTTGGAGAAGCGCAGCAGCACCGAGGCGATCAGGATGACGACGATGAACATGCCCGAGGCCACCGTACTGCCGTAGCCGAGCTGGAACGAGGAAAAGACGTTGCGGTACATGTAGGTGGCCATCAGTTCCGACGAGCCTTCCGGTCCGCCGCCGGTCATCACGTAGATGAGGTCGAAGTAGCGCAGCGCGCCGATGACGGAGAGCACAACGGCCGTGCGCATGGTGCCCTTGAGGTGCGGCAGCTTCATCTTCCAGAAGATGGTCGTCTCCGACGCGCCGTCGAGCTTGGCCGCTTCCGAGATCTCGGCCGGGAACGAGGCGAGGCCGGCCATGAACAGCACCATGTAGAAGGGGATGTACTGCCAGCAGACGACGGCGATCACCGCGCCGAGCGAGAAGCGCGTGTCGCCGAGCCAGTCCTGGGCCAGATAGCCGAGGCCGACGAAATCCAGGAGCGCGTTGAGCGGGCCGAAGGTGACGTCGTAGAAGTATTTGAACAGGACGCCGAGGGCGACCGACGACATCAGGAGCGGCAGGAAGTAGAGGATCTTGAGGATGCGCGAGCCCTTGCCCGCGTTGTCCAGCACCACCGCCAGCACCAGGGCGATCGGCATCTGCACCACAACCGAGAAGACGGCCAGCAGGATGTTGTTCCAGGCGGCTTCCCAGAACAGCGTGTCGACGGCGAGCTTCTTCCAGTTGTCGAGCCCGACGAAGCGGGCGTCGGAACCGAGGCCGTTCCAGTCGAGCAGCGACAAGCGGAAGCTGTCGATCAGCGGATAGATGAGATAGACGGCGAGCAGCAGGATGGCGGGCGCCAGGAAGATGGCCGGCGCGAAGGTCCTGAGAGACAGAGCCGCCCCTCCCGCTCCGCCGTCGGCGGGGCGCGTCGTAATGTCGGTCACGGTGGTGATCCTCCGTCCACGGTCCTCGGGGCCCGATTCCGGCGCGTTTCTGGCCGGGCCCTCACTATTTTGCCCCGCCGGCGGCGTACCGTCGGCGGGGCCGTTCTCGGGAGGAAGTTACTTCAGCTCTGCCTTGGCAGCGGCCTCGAATTCCTCGGCCACCTGCTCGGGCGTCTTGGACAGGCCGAACAGCGCCTGCGAGGTGTCCTTATGCAGCTCGCCGAGCTTCGGCGGCAGCTCCTGGTCCCACCAGAGCTGCACGCTCTTGGCTTCGCCGACCAGCTTGGAGACTTCCTGCAGGAACGGGTTGTCGACCTTGAGGTTCTTGATCGGCGGCAGACGCGAGTCGGCCACGCGGCCGGCAGCGGCGGTATCGTCGGTCAGGAACTTGATCAGCTCGACGGCCTTGTCCTTCTCGGGGCAGGCATTGGTGACGGAGACGAAGTTGTCGCCGAGCGTGCCGAGGAGGTCGGACGGATCACCCTTGCCGCCGGGAACCGACGGGAACGCGAAGAAGCCGAGCTTCTTGGCGAATTCCGGGTTCTCGTTGCCGATGGTCGAGGCTTCCCAGGTGCCCATCAGCTCCATGGCGGCCTTTTCGGTGTACAGAAGGCGACGCGAACCGCCGACGTCATAGTCGAGGCCGTTGTAACCCTTCTGGAAGGCACCGAGGTTGACCAGCTCCTGCAGGCGCTTGCCGGCTTCCACGAACACCGGATCGGCGAACGAGCCGCCGTCCTTGCGCTGCGCGGCGTTGGCGAAGGCCTCGGGGCCGCCGATGCGGTCGACGAGGTAGCCGTAGTACATCGAGCCCGTCCACTTGTTCTTGTTGGCGAGCGCGAAGGGAGCGATGTCGTTCTTCTTGAGGACGTCGATGACATGGAGCAGTTCGTCCCAGGTCTTCGGCGGCGTCAGGCTGAGCTTCTCGAACATCTCCTTGTTGTAGAAGACGACGGCGATGGCGGTGTTCTCGGCCGGCAGGCCGTAGATCTTGCCGTCGACGGTGACGGCGCCGAAGCTGGCCGGCGCGAAGCGGTCCTTGAAGGCCGCATCCTTGTCGAGATACGGCGTCAGGTCGACCACCTGGTTGGCGGCGACATACTCACGGAACGGACCACCGCCCCAGGAGCTGAACACGCACGGCGGCTCGTTGGCGCCGAAAGCGATCTTGATCTTGGTCTTGTAGGCATCGTTGAGGATATGGGTATCCTCGACCTTGTAGCCCGGGTTGGCCTTCTCGAAGCGGTCGGCGGCGTCGCGGATGACCTTGACGGCGCCTTCGGTGGTCTGAAGGTCCCACACCGAGATGACTTTGTCGGCCGAATGCGCCGCGAACGGAACGACGGCCATCATGGCGGCGCCGCAAGCCAGCGCCGAGAGTTTGGAAACGAAATTAGAAGACACCTTCTCCTCCCAAGGATCACGTTGAGCCAGATACCCGCATCGGGTCCCCCGAAAACCGAAATCCACTTTTCGGCCGATGCTCTGGCAACGGGTGACAGCCGAACGTTAGCGCTAACGTTCTGCAACGTCAACACTACCAGTTGGGCGTTGACGCGGCCGTCCCCAAAGCTCTTGCTGGAGGGGTGTATCTCGTTGCTCGCCACCCACAGCCGGCGGTTTTCCGCGTCTTTTCAAGGTCGGAGGGCCATCGGCGCAGTTGACAGCCAGCGGGGCATCGGACAAACAGGTCCGAGGCCCGGAAACCATTCGACCAAATGATGAAGCGACTGTATCCAACGTTAGCCGAGGTCGCCAAGGTCGCCGGGGTCTCCCTGATGACGGCTTCGCGGGCGATCAACAACCGGCCCGGCGTCTCGCCCGAAAAGCGCGAGGACATCCTGCGCATCGCCGACGAGATGGGCTATGTCGCCAACCGCGCCGCCCAGAAGCTGACCGGCGCCCGCACGCGCATCATCGGCGTGGTGGCCGAGCTGCACACGCCGTTCACCTCCGACCTGCTGCTCGGCATGGGCGCGGTGGCACGCGCCGCCGACTACGAGATGCTGGTCTACTCGCTGCCGGTCTGCGACCGCCGCCCGCCGCACTCCATCATCGACATGCTCAGGCAGATCGCCGACGGCGTCATCGTCATCCTGCCTTACGAATCCGACTATCTCGAATCGATGGCCACCGCCCACATTCCCGTGGTCACCATCGAGCAGGGCGTCGAGTCTGCCTTTCCCTCAGTCACCGCCGACAACTACCAGGGCGGCTGTGCGGCGCTCCGCCACCTCATCGAGCTCGGCCACCGCCGCATCGCCTTCATCTCCGGCAACGACCGCCTGACCTCGGCGCGCGACCGCCGCCGCGCCTATCGCGACGTGCTGGCCCAGGCCCGCCTGCCCCACGACCCTGCGCTGGAGGTGGACGGCGACTTCCTGCGCAAGAGCGGCTTCGAGGCGGCCCAAAAGCTGCTGGCCCTCGACGACCGGCCCACCGCCATCTTCGCCGCCAACGACACCTCCGCCTACGGCGCCATCGCCGCCATCCGCGAGGCCGGCCTCTCCGTGCCCGGCGATATCTCCGTCGTCGGCTTCGACGACATCCCCATCGCCTCGCAACTGCACCCCCAGCTCACCACCGTGCGCCAGCCGCTGCAGCAGATGGCCCGCGCCTCCGTCAACCTCCTCCTCGCCCTCATCGCCGGCCTCGAAGCTCCCTCCGAGCAGATCGTCCTGCCCACCCAGCTGATCGTCCGCGAGTCGACGACGCCGCTGAAGGCGAAGCGGAAGAAGGAAGAGGCGGTGAAGGTGGTGCGGGCGAGCGTGGGGACGGCGAACCTCGCGAGGTAGGCGGCGCCGGAGCCAGACGATGCCCGACAACGACTATGACGCCTTCGCGGCGGCCTATGATGCCGACAACGAGACCAACGCCTGGAACGCCCATTACGAACGGCCGGCCATCCTGTCGCTGGCCGGAGACGTCCACGGGCTCAGGGTGCTCGACGCGGGATGCGGCGGCGGAGCCCACGCCGCGATATTGGTCGAGCGCGGGGCGATACTGACCGGCATCGACGCCAGCGCCGGCCTGCTGGACATCGCCAAACGCCGCCTCAACGGCCGGGCGCGCCTGCTGGTGACCAACCTGAACGAACCCCTGCCCTTCGCCGATGGCTCCTTCGACCTGATCGTCGCCTCGCTGGTCATGCACTACCTGCCCGACTGGTCACGCCCTCTGTCGGAGTTCCACCGCCTGCTATCCCCGAACGGCCGCTTCGTCTTCTCCACCCATCATCCGTTCATGGACCACCAACTGGCAGGCCATGAGAACTACTTCGAGACCTACGGCTTCAACGACACGTGGCAGCGCGGCGGAAAAACCATGACCATGCGCTTCTGGCATCGCCCGCTGCACGCCATGTTCGACGCCCTCAAGACAGCTGGCTTCCGCATCGAAACGGTTCGCGAACCACAACCCGCCCCAGAGGCCCGCGACCTGTTTCCGGACGCCTACAAATCCCTGACAACCGAGCCCCGCTTCATCTTCTTCTCGACGGTGAAGGTGTGAACGGATGTTCCGCAGCGGAGGGGGCAGTTAGTAGTCGACTTCCACATCGACCTCATCCACACAGGTTTGGTCTTGAGAATGACCAGTGCCCGTGTACCAAGGGCCTGCCATAATTGTCACTGCTGATATATCTACAACGGCCATACAGCGCCACTCTCCTCCCGGGGGCAAACCACGAGAGCTTTCACCATCGAACTGAAATGCAAGGACGTGCTCTTTGCCGTGTTTCAGCCCTATGACGTGCGGGCAAATATAGCGAACTAATCCTTTATACGTGCAGCTAATTTGCTTTTTCTCTAAGATGGCTTGCCTAAATTGGCTGTATACAGAGTTGGGCACAGCTGCCTCCTTCACGGAGAAGCCACAATTACCACTCTCCTTTCTATTGAATAGTCGCCATTAAGAATTAAGTATAGACCCTAATAGATTGTATTAGCTCGCCAGAGGGAAAAATGGACGTCAAGTTTCAGGTATTCGTCAGCTCGACTTTCTCAGATCTGGAGGATGAGCGCCGAATTGTAATAGAGCAAATATTAAGCCTGGGACACATTCCTATTGGAATGGAATTATTCCACGCATCTGACGATACGCAATGGAATTATATTAAACGCCGGATCGACGAGTCGGATTACTACATTGTTATCGTTGGAGAGCGCTACGGATCCGAACTTAAAAACAAGAGTTACACCCAGATGGAGTATGAATACGCGATAGAAAGAGGTGTACCTGTTGCGGCATTTCTGCTCCATAACTCAGCAAGAGAACGCTGGCCTCAGAGTAAAGTTGAGTCCAGCAAGCTCGACAAAATAAATAAATTCCGCGAATTATGCGAAAGAAAACTAGTTAATTACTGGAAGAACGGTGACGAGCTAGCGGCAAAGGTGACCACAACATTGGTCAGTATGTTTACAAATTTTCCTCGGACGGGCTGGGTAAAAGCCGACAAGGCAGCTTCACCAACAGTTGCGAACGAAATAGCAAAGTTATCTGAGGAAAACAGACAGCTAAAATCCGAGATCGAGAGATTTTCTAGTTCAGAAATACCCCCCAGAGAGGTCGTCGCCAGAATAAAGAGCATGAGAAGTAAAAATATAAACAAATACATTACGACGGAAGACGACACTCGAAAAGACATCGACATATATGAAACATTCACGATCATAAGCAGAGTGTTCACAATGGGCGCATCTGAGATGCAAGTTAAAAATGAGATTGATAATTCAATTTTTGATAACTCACAGAACACAAATCTAAAAGTCATCATGTGCGACAGACTCATAGAGGAATACATTCTCAATAAGCTCATATCTGCGTATGAAATTCAGCGAGAATTTTTCGGAAGAATAGAAACCGACACGAGATTCATACTTACTGACTATGGGAAGGACTTCGTCGGCTATGCCGAGCAGTTGGCTTCGGAGGACTATCCAGCATAGCCACGCCGCCGGCTCGAATGCTCCCGCTTGACAATGTCGCCAACCTCTCGCAAAAATTGAGCATGGTCGAACCGGACACCCACATTGTCTCCCGCTTGGCCGGCATCTCCACGGTGGGGTGCCGGGATGTCGACCACGCAAGCTGAACCAGCGGATCGCCAACCCTGGCCTCGCCCTCGCGGACGAGGTTTTTGGCGTTGGACGTGTGCCTCGTCCCATCTTTTTCCAAGGACATGACCATGGCACAGAACATCTACGACAATCCCGAGTTCTTCTCCGGCTACACCCAATACCCCCGGCAGGTGATCGGCCTCGACGGCGCCACCGAGTGGCCCGCCGTGCGCGCCATGCTGCCTCCAATCCAGGGCAAGCGGGTGGCCGATCTCGGCTGCGGCTTCGGCTGGGCCTCGCGCTGGATGCGCTCGCAAGGCGCAGCGTCCGTCCAGGGCTTCGACCTCTCCGAGAAGATGATCGCCCGCGCCCATGAGGATACGGACGACCCGGCCATCGACTATCGCATCGCCGACCTCGAGACGCTGGAGTTGCCCGAGGCGGCGTTCGACCTCGTCTACAGCTCGCTCGCCTTCCACTACGTCAAGGATATCAGGCGCCTGATGCGCACCATCCACGACGCGCTGGTGCCAAACGGCGATCTGGTGTTCACCACCGAGCACCCGATCTACATGGCGCCGGCGCACCCGCGCTGGCTGGTCGACGAGGACGGCCGCAAGATCTGGCCCGTCAACAGCTACTCGATCGAAGGCGAGCGCCGCACCGAGTGGTTCGTGAAAGACGTGCTGAAGTACCACCGCACCATGGCCACCACGCTCAACACCCTGATCGAGGAGGGCTTCACGCTCCGGCGGCTGAGGGAGTTCGGCCCGACGCCCGAGGAGGTCAGCCGCTCGCCCGACCTCTCCGAGGAGGAGGTCGAGCGGCCGATGATGCTGCTGGTCGCGGTGCACAGGCCGTAATCCACGAACATCGAGCCGCCCGCGACGAAAGGCGGGCGGCTCGCCAAATACTAGTCTATCGGCTCTATTGCCGCCTCTCGCCTATCGTCGCTAGAGAAGCAGCAAACATACCGGAGTACGAGTAAGCCCCGGCAGCGCTCGCGACAGCGTCAACGGCACAGCCATAAATCGGAACTGAATCTTCCATTCTAATTTCCCAGATCGCCCGTAGTTAAATAAATGGCAAACATTAGACCGTCACAACGCCCCAAATGGAGAATATTAGTAATCGTATTTCCGAACTTTATAGTTGATAAGAACCACGAAAAACTAGAAGAAATTATGGTAATAACCAATATAATCTCGATAGAATACAAACTAAAAACACTTATAAAAGGAAGAAGATGGACATTATTTGCACTAACTTATCTTGATTATTATGAATTACACAGTATTTTTGAGTCACTTCAAAGCAACGACGTCAAAATATACGTAAAATAGGACCCAATCTCATACTCCCCGATTGCCCTCCCCCGGCGCGATCCCCACCTATCCCGTTGACGGATTTTGCGTCTTCCCCGAGGGGTCCATCATGCGGCTTGCCGGCAATGTCATCTGGTTCGTGTTCGGCGGCGCCTTCACGGCGCTGTTGTGGCTTCTGGGCGCGGCGGTGTTCGCGCTGTCCATCGTCGGGCTGCCGCTGACGCGGGCGGCCATCGAGATGGCCAAGCTCAGCGCCTTTCCCTTCGGCAAGGACGTGGTCCACGTGCGCGAGCTCGACGGCAAGGGCGTGACGCCGGTCACCGCCGTCACCGGCACCGTCGGCTTCGTGTTCAACGTGCTGTGGCTGGTCACCTTCGGCCTGGCGCTCTGCCTGTCCTATCTGGCGCTCGGCATCGTCTACTGCCTGACGATCATCGGCATTCCCTTCGGCCTGCAATGCTTCAAGCTGGCCGGCATCTCGCTCTGGCCGGTCGGCCGGCGCGTCGTCAGCATCGAGCTGGCCGACGTCGCCCGCCGCCAGACCGCCGAGGCCACCTTCGCCCGCCGCCGCGCCGGCTGAGCGGCGGCAGACAGTTGCGACCTGGACGCCTTCCAATCTTAAGCCTCCCGCCAGAAAGCCACCACCATGGCGTTTCCGGCCCATTGCCAGACAACTCGCCGCATGTAACCTGCCTTGGCAGATCGACGACGGTTTGGGAGGGCGCTGTGCGGTTCGCGGCAAGGCTGATGTGGTTCGCGCTGGGCGGAGGCTGGACGGCATGCCTCTGGCTTGTCGGCGCCGCCATCTTCGGCCGCGTTCCCGGCGGCGAGCCGCTCTGCCGCGCCGCCATCGAGATGGCCGGGCTCAGCATCTCCCCCTTCGGCCGCGACGCCGTGCACGTTCGCGATCTCGGTGGACAGGACGCGCCAGTGACGCCGGCCCGCCGCATCCTCGGCCTCGCGCTCGGCACCCTGTGGATGCTGACCTTCGGCATGCTGCTCTCGGCCGCCTATCTCATCCTCGGCGCCCTCTGCTGCCTGACGGTGCGCGGCCTCCCGCTCGGCCGGCAATGCTTCAAGCTGGCCGGCATTGCGCCCTGGCCGGCCGGCCAGCGCGTCATCAGCACCGATCTCGCCACCGTTCCCCGCCAGCAGGCGGCGGTGGAGCGCTTCGCCCGCGCCCGCCTCCGGCAATCGAGCCGCGACGGGCGGGCCGACCGGCCGGGCGGCCTGCCGCCGGCCACGGCAAGATAGGACGCCGAACCCGGCGGGAAAGCGGCGTTTCGTCCGGCAGGCCCGGCAACCCGTCGCCGCGACGGGCGATAGACACAATCCCTGATGGGGATAACGAATATATAAGAACTGCAATGTACCGATAGAGCGACCTCGCCAGATACCACCTCCCGGAGTGATGCCCGACCGCCGACCGGGGATGGCGTCCCCTATGGAGCACTCTGGCCCCATTGCCCTCGCGGCCATGCCGGAAGCGTCTGCGACCCGAAAGCGGCGCCAACACCGAGAAGCAAGGCGTATGATCGGAAATGCGTTCTCCATGATCCCCGACACCAAGCCACCGGACCGCCGTCTGCTGGGGTTTGGTCGCTCGAACTGGCAAACCGCCGCCATCGTCGCGCTGTGCGTCACCGCGAGCTGCCTCACCGGCATCATCACGCGGCCGCCGGGCTTTCTGGCCGCGCTCTGGCCCGCCAATGCCGTGCTGCTGGCGCTGTTCATGCGGCTGCCGTCCTCCGCCAGCCTGCCCGGCATTCTCGCCGCGGCGGCGTCCTACGTGCTGGTGGATCTCTATCTCGGCTCGTCCATCGCCCACACCGCCCTCCTCAACGCCGGCAACATGGTCAGCGTCCTCGCGAGCTACTTCGCCTGGAAGGCTTTCGCGGGCGACCGGTCGTTCCTGGAGGCGCCGAATGCCGCCCTCGGCCTGATCGTCGCCTGCGGCGTCGGTTCCGCCGCTGCCGGGCTGGTCGGCGCGCCGACCGATCACATCCTGTTCGACGGCAGCTACTGGCGCGGCTGGACTTACTGGTTCGCCACCGAGTTCAGCAACTACATGATCTTTCTGCCGGTGCTGCTGACGGCCAGGCCCACGCGGCGCTCCCTCGACTGGGCGCGGCCCGACCCCATGCGGCAGGCCTGCGGGCACATCGCCCCCGCGCTGGCCGTCCTGCTGTCGGTCATCCTGTCGATCGCCTTCGAAGGCCCTGGCGCCCTGGCCTTTCCCATTCCGGCGCTGCTGTGGGCGGCGCTGACCTATTCGGTGTCGTCCACCGCCCTCCTCGCCATGCTCCTCAGCCTGTGGTTTGGCTATTCCGTTTCGAGCGGCGACTTTCTCGGCATCGCGCCGACCGACCAGAAGGCGCAGGCCTCCCTCCGGCTCGGCATCTCCCTGATCGCCCTGTTCCCGGTCGCGCTGTCCCTGGTGATGCGGGACCGCAACGAATTGCTGGCGCGGCTCCGGCACAGCGCCACCCACGACGCGCTGACCGGCGTCCTGAATGCCGAGGCGTTCCGGAGCGCCGCGCGGGCGGCTATGCTGACCGGCCGGCCGTTCGCCTTCCTGGCGCTCGACATCGATCACTTCAAGCAGATCAACGACCGCTACGGCCACGCGGCCGGCGACCTCGCCCTGGCGAGCTTCGCCGAGGCCATCGGCCGCGAACTCGGGCCGGACGACCTGTTCGGCCGGCTCGGCGGAGAGGAGTTCGCCCTGCTCGCGACGGGCCGCTCCGGAGAGCAGGCGGACGCGTTCGCCGAAAGGATTCGCCAGGCCATCAAGGCGCCGGTGTCGTTCGCCGACGGCGTCGTCCTCACCATGACGGTCAGCATCGGGCTGGTGGCGCGGCAGGGCGGCCCGGCCCCGTCGCCCGACGACGTCATGACCGAGGCGGACCTGCTGCTCTATCAGGCCAAGCGGAACGGCCGCGACCGGGTGGAGACGCAGCCGGACGCCCCCGCGCCGCGCTGACGGCACCATCGCCAAGGCAGCCTGCCCCGCCGGAGCGGGACAGGCGTCGGCATCAGGCCCCGAGGCCGAGCCAGTAGCGGTGGAGGCCGTCGACGTCGCCGCTGGTGAGGAACGGCATGGCGCCGACCAGCGCGGCGGCGTCCCACTCCCACCACCTCATCTCCAGCAGCAGGGCGATCTGCCGATCGTCGAACCGCTTGCGGATCGGCTTGGCCGGATTGCCGCCGACGATGGCGTAGGGCTCGACGTCGCGGGTGACGAGGGCGCGCGTGCCGATCACCGCGCCGTCGCCCACCGTGACGCCGGGCATGATCACCGCCTCCGAGCCGATCCACACGTCGTTGCCGATCACGGTGTCGCCCGAGGGACGGTAGCCATTTTCAGCCCCGGCGAAGGCCGGCACCTCGGGCATCCAGTAGAAGGGAAAGCTGCTGATCCAGTCGTGCCGGTGGCCCTGGTTGCCGGCCATGATGAAGGCGGCGCCGGAGCCGATCGAGCAGAAACTGCCGACGATCAGCCGGTCGACGCCCTCGTCGGGCAGCAGATAGCGGGCGCAGTCTTCGAAGCTGTGGCCGTGGTAGTAGCCGGAATAGTAGCTGAAGCGGCCGACGACGATGTTGGGATTGGTGACCTGCTTGTCGAGGGTCACGCCCCGGAAGGGGCTTTCGAAATAGTTGTCCATGGTGACGATCTCTGAATGAACGGAGCATAGAAACGCGGCGCGAGAGTCGGTTGGCTTCGCGCTATCGCCCCGATGCGTGGCCCGGGGCATCATTCAGAGGGTTCGTCGTGCGGCTTTCACTCTGTCCTCATGGGTCAACGGCTGCGATGATAAGCCAGGGAACGCCGCGCTGCAATCGCCGGCCTTGGCAGGCAGTGTTCGGGCGCATTTCAGGGAAAACATCCCCTGCCCCTTGAATATCCGAGATTGTCACCTATCTGTCATTCTGTGAGTGTACACACACCACTGACGCTTCTGATCTTTGACCACGGATGTACTGGCACTGATCATGGAGGCGTTGGAGAGAAGGTCGGGTTCGTCCCGGCCTTTTTGCTATCTGCACTTTGCTATCTGCACTGGCGCGCGATCTTCAACATCGCGACTGATACCGCTTGAGCTGGATGAGTCCAGATCAAGCGGAACGGGCATGACGCTCGCAAGACCTTTCCACTCCCCCATCCACTCCCTCAGGACACACCGCCCGACCGCCGGCCCGCCCTCGCGAAGTCCCCTGCGATCTGGTACCTTGCATAAACAGATAGCTTGCTATATCCAACATCTCGACAATGAGGTGCCCATGGCCGACTCCATCCTCGTCCAGCTTCGGAAAGGCGCGCTCGACCTGTGCGTTCTCGCCGTGCTTTCGCGGGGGGAGAGCTATGGCTACGAGATCGCCAGCCAACTGGTCGCCGCCGTCGGCATGGGCGAAGGCACCATCTATCCGCTGATGCGGCGCATGCAGAACGACGGCCTCGTCGCCACCCGCATCGTCGAATCGAGCAACGGACCGCCGCGCAAGTACTACCGGCTCACGCCGCTGGGCTTGTCGGTGTTCGAGGCCCACCGCCGCGACTGGAAGAGCTTCACCGGCGCCGTCGACACACTGCTTGAGGACCTGCCATGACCAGGGACGCTTTCCTGCGCACGTTGAAACTGGAGCTGGCCGGCCTGCCGCCCCGCGAGATCGACGACATCCTCGCCGACTATGCCGCCCATTTCGCCGACGCCTCGGGCCGCAGCGAAGAGGAAGTGGCCGCCGCCCTCGGCGACCCGGCCCGCATCGCCCGCGAATTGCGCGCCGAGGCCGGGCTCCGTCGCCTCGAGGCCCACTGGAGCGTGGGCAACCTCGTGGGCGCCGCCGTTGCGCTGGCCGGCCTTGCCATCGTCGACCTCATCCTGCTGCTGCCGTTGCTCCTGGCGGCATTCATCGTCACGACCGCCATCGCCGGCGCACTGGGCGTTTCAGGCATCGTCGCCGTGGCCATCATATTCGGCGCCGGCGATCTGCCTTTCAACGACCTGACGATGATCGGAACGCTGGCGCGCATGCTGATCGGCGCCGGCCTGCTGAGCTGCGTCGTCGGCGGCGCCGCCTTGCTGCTGATGGGGCTCGGCGTGGGCATCCGCCTGCTCGGCCACTACGCCCGTCTGCATTTCCGCCTTGCGCGGCCAAACCAAGAGATCGCTGGAGGACTTGGGTCATGATGGGGAAACTGGCAATCGTCGCCGTGACCGGGCTGGTCGGCGGGGTCACCCTGCTGGCGCTGGGCATCGGACTGTCCGGGCAAGGCCTGGCCGAAGCGCGGAAGCTGTGGGGCGGCTCGTCCTCCACCTGCCGCGGCGCCACCGCCGCCGGCCGGGAGATCACCCTGCCCTTCACCGCTGGCGACAGCCTCAGGATCGACATCCCCGCCTCCGTCACCTATCGGCCGGGCGACAAGGCGGAGGCGGTCGTCCGTGGCGACCCCGAGCTTATCGGGCATGTCCGGATCGACGGCCAGCGACTGACGTTCGATTGCGATCCGGGCTGGGGCGCGTCGGGCATCGAGGTCGCCCTGTCGGGACCGGCGATCACCGACTGGAAGATGAACGGCAGCGGCAAGCTGGCGCTCACCGACATCGACCAGCCCAAGCTGACGCTGAGCATCATGGGCAGCGGCTCCATCGCCGCCACCGGCGCCGCCGACGTCGTTTCGGTGAGCATCAAGGGGTCGGGGACGGCGCGGCTCGACGACCTGACGGCGAAGTCGGCCGAGGTCAGCATCCACGGCAGCGGCGATGCCGAGGTGAACGCCCAATCGGACGCCTCCGTCGCGATCTACGGCAGCGGCAACGTCGAGATCAGCGGCCGGCCGGTGATGCGGCAATCGCGGATCATGGGCAGCGGCCGCATCACCCAGACGCAATGACCGAAGCCGGCGGAGCGGGCCCTACAGCTGGCTCCAGCCGCGCAACAGCGTGTAGACCGCCACCGCCACCAGCAGCAGGCCGGCCGCCCGGCCGACCCAGATGGTCAGGCCGGGATTGGCGATCAGCCCGTCGCGGCCGCGCGCCGCCGCCAGCGCCAGCCCGCCGTAGACGACGAACTGGGTGGCGACGGTCATCGTGCCCATCGCCACCGCCTGCGGCCACAGCGGGCCGTAGACCGGCGACATGAACTGCGGATAGACGGCGAGGATGAACAGCCACGCCTTGGGGTTCAGGAGGCAGGTGACGATGCCCTGCCCGAACACCGTCCGCGACGACCTGACGAGGCCGCCGTCCACCCGGTCGACGACGATGGAGCTGCGGGCCAGCGTCAGGCCGATCCACATCATGTAGGCCGAGCCGGCGATCAGCATGACGCCGGAGACGGCGGGGATCAGCCGGCTGAGTCCGGCCACCGCCACCGTGCCGAACAGCGTGTGGCAGACGCCGCCCACCATCAGCCCCAGCGTCGCGGCGATGCCGGCGCGCCGGCCGCGCGTCAGCGCGTTGGCCAGCACGAACATCATGTCCATGCCGGGCACGACAATGATGCCCGCCAGCAGCAGGAAGTAGATCCAGAGGTTTTCGGCGTAAGTCATGAGCGGCGACCATCCCGACGGACCGGCGGCCCGTTGCCACCGGTTCTCAAGTCGTCATGGCCCGCTCTCTAGAAGGTCCACTGACAGGAAACTGTCAGCTGTGTCGGCGGCGCGGCCGAAACCGCGCCCCTCGACGGGCAGCTCGGCGAAGGCTGTCAGCCCTTGCCCTTGCCGCCGGTATTGCCGGTGTTGCCGGTCGTCGCGCCGCCCTTGTTCACGGCGGCGAAGGGATTGACGGTTTGGGGCGCGGTGGCCTTGGCCTGCTTGGGCTTGCGCACTTCCCGGTTGCCGCGCTGCTGTCCTTTGTTAGCCACGATCGAATGTCCTCTTGATGAGAGTGTCCTGTTTGCTGGAAGCCGGTGCGCTGAACGGCTCCAGGCGGTCCTGCGCAACGACGCGCTCGTAGCGCTCCTCGTCGTTGCGGACCCGGTACTGGAACTGGCCATCGGACGGCGGCAGCGTCGCCACCACCCGGTAGACTCCGGCAGCGGCGGCGTGCAGGTAGCTGCGCCGCACCAGCACGGTGTCGCCCACGTGGAAGAAATGGCTGGGGGCGGTGTAGGCCGCCGAGGGGCCGGACCGGCGTTGCGCGTCCGTTGTTGCCATGATGATAGCCTTCCCTTGAGCAATCGCGGCGGCAGACGATATCCGGCCGAACTGGTTCGATCCGGCTGTTGCTGCCTCGGGATGCGGCCTTTCGTAAGTCGATGAGTCCAACGGACTCAGCGGCATACACGAGCCGTCATGCTTTTATACCGCGACGAAAGATGAAATACTTGGATATCTCGCACGCCGCGAAAATCTTAAGCTTGCCATTGCCAGAAAACGACAAGATTCAGGCGTCGAAAAACCGAATTGACGGACAATGAATATGCACCCGCCCCCAAATCGACACAAGGGTAAAAACGGATTTATTTTCAAAGGGTGGCATTTGGGCTCGAAATATCATAAGAGGATCGCGTGACGCTGATCGGAGGGTGCGAATTGGGACACCTCCGTCTCTTCCGGCACCGCTGCGCCTTCGCCGGACCCTCCGGCGCCCGAGGCCGAAAGTCGGACGGAACCAGTCGATCGCCGCTTTCGGGGCGGCGCCTTGCTCTCCCAAAGGATCGGAAACTCAGTGCAGGTTCTCGTACGAGACAACAACGTCGACCAGGCTCTTCGCGTCCTCAAGAAAAAGTTGCAGCGAGAGGGCGTATTCCGCGAGATGAAGGCGCACCGCGCCTATGAAAAACCCTCGGAAAAGCGCAAGCGGGAACAGGCCGACGCCATCCGGCGTTCGCGCAAGCTCGCCCGCAAGAAGGCCCAGCGCGACGGCCTGCTGCCGATGCCCAAGCCGAAGGAACGCCCGGCACGGCCGCGGCCCGCGGCGATGCCGTTGACTGCGTCCGAGCAGTCCTGAGCGCGGCGACACTCTGAGCGGCCCTGAAATTCTCTCGGGTAATCCAGCGAATTGAAGGGCCAAGCTTAGATTTTCGGCAATATTTCACACAGCGCTTGTGAAGACATCCGTTTGGATGTATGTATCCATCATCGATCTTGTTGACGAACTTTGTTAAAGCGCACGCGCGCCCTACGATCTTCCTTTTCAATATCGCAAATAACCACGCACGGCGCTTCGCCGGGCGCTGAAAACCATGCTATTGAAAGGAATAGTTCCATGAGCGAAGGTACCGTCAAGTTCTTCAATTCCGTCAAGGGTTTCGGCTTCATCGAGATCGGCAACGGCCAACCGGACGTGTTCGTCCACATCTCCGCCGTCGAGCAGTCTGGCATGTCCTCGCTCAGCGACGGTCAGAAGGTGAGCTTCGATATCGTTCAGGACAGCCGGACCGGCCGCAACGCGGCGCAGAACCTCCGCGCCGCCTGAAGCAGAGAAACGCCTTCGGTCGGCCCGGGGCAAGCTTGATCGGCCATTTTCAGGGACACCCCCTTGAATTTCGATCGGCACCGCCCATATGACTGACTGTGAGTTGCGCAACTCCACTTGTGCTTCTGGTCTTTGACCACGGATGTACTGGCACTGGCCATCGAGGCACTAGAGAGAAGACCGGGTTCGCCCGGTCTTTTTGCTATCTGGGGCATCGCGAAGGTGCACGGTCGCCTGCCCTGCCCGCCCGTTCCCAAAACACCGCCGCGCCGCCCACGCCATCTCCCCCACCGCAAAGCCCGCCCCCGATCTGCCGCTATGGCATTCAAGCATCTGCAGCGAGAAATCCCGGGACAGTGGAGCGCGGAGGATCACGCCGGCTAGGCTTTTGGAGCACGATATCGGCGTTGCGCTCCGTTCTGCCTAAGGTACACCTTGAACTTGCACGCGAACTCAAGCGGCTTCCGCCAGGGCAGCACGATGCGATACAGCCGCCACCTAACCGTTTGTTCCCATATATAAATTTGTCATCCTTGCGAAAGCGAGGACCTCAATCAGAATAGAAGAATCGGCCGATATAGATCTCCCAGTACCGGAGGGAGCCCGATATGAACGTAGCGCCTCGTCCTGCCCGAGGTCCTCGCTTTCGCAAGGATGACAGTCCTATATAAGTCAATGACTTGACCGCGCTCGCCGCCCTCGGCGAGCTTCTCCTTCTCACCGGCCTCGCCGTCGCCATGCTGTCCAAGCTGTGGCTGCTCGACCGCATGGTCTGGGTGCACAGAGAAACCCTCGGTACCGAACCGCCGCCCCGGCAACATAGCGTCGAACAATGCCTTCGTTTTGCCAAGCTCGCCGGATGAAAAAGCCATGAATCCGTGCGACGTCTCGGTCATCCGAAGTTTTTCCGGAGAGACGGAGATGGTCAGCAGCGGTCGATCGGGGCGCTTCGCCTGCACGGTGGTCTTCTGGCAGTGGGCGCTGGGCATCAGCGTTGGCGCCGCATGCGCCGGCGCTGTTTTCGTGGTCGGCAGCCAGCACGTCGCCACGCGCGTTGCCGTGACGGAACCGGGCCTTGCCGGGGCCGCGTCTCCGATCGAGGCCACCGGCGTCGCCAGCATCGGCGGAACGCCGCTGACCACCGCCTCGCTCGACCTGCCGATCATCCCCAGCGCCGAGCCTCCCGTGATGCTGCCGCCCGACAAGCCGGTCCTGAAGCCCAGGAGCGCCATCAGCAAGGTGTTCCGGGTGCGCGAGACGCCCGCCGACGTCGCCCACTTCGACAGTTGCCTGCCCTCCTGCGAAACGCGCGACCCGCTGGTGGCGGGGGTGGACGCGCCCGCCGCGCCCCTTGGCACCCTGCCCGTCGCCTCGGTGCCGGGCACCTCGATGCCCGCGCCTTCCATGTCGGTCGCTCCCGCCCCGGTCGCCTCCGCCCTGCCGGATGGGCCGGTGCCGCCGCTGCCGCTCCTCGACCCGGTGGGTGGCGAGCCGATCCCGATGGCGCCGCAGCGCGGGCCGGTCGACCTTGCCGTCGACAGCGGCAAGGCGCTGGTCAAGGGCGTGGAGGCCACCTCCGGCGCCGTGGTGAAGGGCACGCGGCGGGCGGTCGACGCCGCCGTCGATCTTCTCTGGTGATCGGATCTTCTCTGGCGATCGGTGGGCGGCTCAGGCCGCGCCGGGCCGCCGCAGCTGCGACGGCGGATGGCCGAAGCGACGGCGGAAGGCGGCGGTGAAGTTGGAGAGGTGCGCGTAGCCGGCCGAATAGGCGATGTCGGAGATCGACCGGTCGGTGAACATCAGCGCCTGCCGGGCGTCGTCGAGATACTTGTTGCGGATGAACTCGGCCAGCGAGCAGTTGTGCGCCTTGCGCACCAGCCGCTGCAAGGTGGCCGGGCTGGTGGCGAGTTCGCCCACCACGTCGGTCAGGCACAGCTCGCAGCCGGGCTTGCGGTCGATGCACTTGACCAGCGCATAGAGCCGCTGCTGCTCGACGGCCGTCAGGCCGCCGGGCTGGGCCACCGCATCGGCGTCCGACCCGAAGGTGTCGCCCAGCGCCTCGGTGATGATGGCCAGCGTATGGCTTTCGAGCTGCAGGCTGGCGAAGGCCGGCTTGCGGGCGGCGATGTCGAACATCTGCCGCACCAGGAACTCGACGCGCGAGCTCGGCTGCCAGTGCCAGAAGCCGGGACGGCCGTCGATCAGCGCTTGCAGGCCGGCCGGCGTGTCGGCGAAGCCCTGCCAGCGTTTTAGCCACTCGCGCGGCAGGCCGATCACCATCTTGTCGAGATACTGGCCCTTGCGCGCCTTGCGGCGCAGCCGGGCGCCCTCTCCGTGCGAGGCGATGATCGCCGAGGGCACCCAGCGCCCCTGCGCGGTGCGGCGCGGCATGGGGATAGGCTCGCCGTCGATCGACGCCTCGACGTGCCCCTCCACGAAGATCTTGATCGACACCTCGGCCTTGAGCGGCACCTCCATTTCGAGGTCGCTGATCTGCATGCGCCGCCCGAAGTTGGCGTAGATGCCTGAGTCCATCCGCACGGCGCCGACCACGCCGCAGGCGACGACCTCGTCGCCCTGCCGTCCGCCGTCGAGCAATCGCACGCCCTGCGTGCGCAAGGCGCGCCGGGTCAGAACCAGGTTGCCGTCGGCACGGGGCGAAGGGGTCGGCACTCCGCTCACGTGAGCCTCCTGCATAAGTTTCTGACCGGTTAACGACAGCGGGCGCCATCCCGACCACGTATAGGAATAGGGCGATCTCACAGTCAAGATTTGCCTCGGCAAGCGACCGCCCCGCAAGGGTGGCCGCCGGGGCGCGGCGGAGGGGCTCCGCCGCCTTTGGGGGTATGGATGAGCGACTATAGAAGCCTGTGCCGGGCCTACGGCATCGCACTCCTGGCCACGACCATGCTGGCCGGCACGATCACCGCCGTGAAGGCGCAACAGCCGACCGCCAAGGCCGATCAGGCCGAGGACGCCACCGAGCTGGAGCCGATCGTCGTCGAAGGCGCCACCTACGAGACCGAGGGCAGCGGCAGCTATTCCTCCAAGCTGGTCTCGGTCGGCGACAAGGACACCCGCCCGCAGCGCGAGGTGCCGCAGTCGTCCACCGTCGTCACCCGCAAGCGCCTCGACGACGGCAACTTCACCTCGCTCGACACCGTGCTGCGCAAGACGCCGGGCGTCGTCGTGCTGTCGAACGACGACGGCCGCTCCAGCCTCTATTCGCGCGGCTTCGAATACGACTATCTCTACCTCAACGGCCTGCCGACGCCGGTCTCCTCCATCTACGGTACCCAGCCTGACATGGCGACCGTCGACCACATCGAGATCCTGCGCGGCCCGGCCGGCCTGTTCGGCGGCGCCTCCGAGCCGAGCGGCGCCATCAACATGCGCCTGAAGCAAGCGTCCGACCAGTACAAGACCCAGGTCAACACCATCTTCGACAGTTGGAAGGGCAAGCGCGTCGAGGGCGACATCACCGGCCCGCTCAACCAGTCTGGCAGCGTGCGCGGCCGCCTCGTCGGCGCGCTCGCCGCCAAGGACAGCTGGACCGACACGGTCGACAACAAGGTGGCCGTCGCCTACGGCACCGTCGCCGCCGACATCACCGACACCACCACGGCGACGCTGACCATCAACCACCGCCAGCGCGACATCACGCCGTTCAACGGCCTGCCGACCTACGAGAACGGCACGCTGCTCGATCTCGACCGCTCCACCTACACCGGCGCCAAGTGGAACAACTTCGAGAACAACGTCACCGACTATATCGCCGAGGTCGAGCACAAGTTCGACGACGGCGGCCACGCCAAGGTGTCGGCGCTCTACTCGCACGTCGACGTGGACTTCCTCTACGCCTACGCGTCGAGCTACGCCCTGCCCAACGGCGACATCAACGGCTCGGCCGACACCCGCTGGCTCGCCCGCGACTACAGTCAGGACTCCGTGTCGCTCGACGCCCATGTCTCCAAGCCGTTCGAGCTGTTCGGCCAGGAACACAACATCATCGCCGGCGCCGACTACCGCACCACCGACAGTTCGCTCAGGACCGCCACCGGCACCATCGCCGGCAACCAGAACATCTACGACTGGAACTCGGACATCGCCAAGCCGACGGTCAACCTCGGCCCGGCCACCGACACCGACCTCGAGCAGTGGGGCCTCTACGGCCAGCTGCGCGTCAAGCCGATCGACCCGCTGACGCTGATCGGCGGCGGTCGCTTCTCCTGGTTCGAGACCACCTCGGGCAGCACGTCGTCGAGCGAGAAGGGCAAGTTCACGCCCTATGCCGGCGTCGTCTACGACCTCACCGACGCTGTCTCCGCCTATGGCAGCTACACCGAGGTGTTCCAGCCGCAGACGGCGACCGACGCCTCCGGCGCCCTGATCGACCCGCGCTCCGGCCGGCAGTTCGAGGTCGGCCTCAAGGCCGAGCTGTTCGACGGCGTCAACGCCTCGCTAGCCCTGTTCGACCTCACCGACAGCAACCGGGCCATCTCCGACCCGAACAACCTCGGCAGCTATCTCGGGGTCGGCAAGGCCCACCTCCGCGGCCTTGAGGCCGAGCTGAGCGGCAAGGTGATGGAGAACTGGGAGGTGGCCTTCGGCTACACCTATACCGACACCGAGTACAAGAACACGACGCGCGCCGCCGGCTCGGAGTTCTATACCCCCGAGCACATGCTGCAGCTGTGGACCAAGTACACCTTCGACGGGCGCGGCGACTGGTCCGACGGCCTGTTCGTCGGCGGCGGCGTCAAGGTGTTCTCCTCGTTCAAGAACGTCTCGCGCGCCGTCAACGCCGGCACGGGCGTCGCCACCGCCACCGCCATCGAGGCGCCCGCCTACGCGGTGGTCGACCTGCAGGCCGGCTACAAGTTCAGCGACAACGTGACGGCGACGCTGACCGTCAACAACGTGTTCGACGAGAAGTACTACGAGCGCGTCGGCGGCACCTCGGTGTTCAACTTCTACGGCGAACCCCGCAGCGTCTCCTTCAAGCTCGCCACGACGTTCTGACAGAGACCAAAACGTTCGAACAAGAAGGGCGGCCTCCGGGTCGCCCTTTCGCCGTTTGCTGGCCGGGAAGGCGCGCGGGACCGGAAGGACAATTCTGGCCTTTGGAAAGCCGCCCAGCCCGAACGATGCGGAGCGGCACGATATCCCTAAGGGAGATATGAGCTTTCTGTCCTCTTGGGCTTCATTCCGCGCAGCCCCGCGCAGGCGCTCTGGCACGCACGCATCCGCGGCGAGAGAGTCTGGGAACGGTGGAAGGAAGGGATGTATCAGGCTGGCGTGGTTTTTGGAGCGCGATATCGGCGTCGAGCTCCATCCTGCCCGAGGTCCTCGCCTGCGCAAGGATGACAGAATTATATATAGGAATGACAATCGGTTAGGTGGAGGTCCTCTTTCATCGCACCGCCATTCGCAACGCTTGCCGCTCATGCATATCGAGCTGTATGGCAGCACTCCAGATGTTTCCCTTTTCTATCAAGTTGTCATCCTTGCGAAAGCCGCTTGAATTCGCGTGCGAATTCAAGGTGTACCTCGGGCAGGATGGAGCGCAACGCAAATATCGCGCTCCAAAAAGCCGAGCCAGCGTGAACCCGTTCGTTCCACCGTCCTCAGGTTTCCTCGCCGCAGATAAGTGCATGCCGTAGTGCGAAGGCCGCATGAATTGCAGAACGAAACGCGACGCCGATATCGTGCTCCAAAAGCGAGCCAGCCTGATATGGCCCTTCGGCATCTCGTCCTCGCATGGGATCGAGGTTTACGGTCTCAAGGGCGATCTCTCCGCGCTTCCACGCCAAGGCTTCCTTCAGCCCCTCTTCCAGGGAAAGCCCGAGTTCGGTTCTTTCGTCAGTCATCGACACAATCGCGCGCCCTTTCGCCGTTCAGCCCTCGCCGAACGCCAGCCGCCGGGCGCGGCGGGTGCCGTGCATCAGCATGTCGAAATGGTCGTGGTCGGCGGCGACGATCAGTTCGGCGCGGAGGTCGGGGTTGGCGGCGGCGATCAGCACGGCCGCTTCGGTGACGCCGTCGACCATGGCCCGCCGGTCGATGTGGCGGCGCCGCTCCTCGCCGGGGTCGCGGGCCGGATATTGCTCGTCGCGGCCGACGGTCAGCACCAGCCGCTCGCCGGCCACCACCGGCGCCGCCGCCCGCATGCGGCGCAGCAGCAGGCCGCCGGAGAACCACAGCGACGGGCTGGCCGCCCAGTAGCGCTGGAAGCGGCCATGGCCCTCCAGCGCGGCGTAGACGGTGAACAGGCCGCCATAGGAAAAGCCGAACAGCGTCTGCCGGGTCGCATCGAGCGGCAGGCGGGCGGCGATGGCCGGCCGCAGTTCCTCGCAGAGAAAGCCGAGGAAGCCGGCCGCGCCGCCGAAGGCCGGCGAATGGTGGTCGCCGGTGTCTCCGTCGGGCGCCGGCGTGTAGTTGCGTGCCCGCGCGTCGACGTCGAAGGGCGCCCCGCCGGGAAAGCCCACCGCCACGATCACGCCGGGGTCGGCGCGGCCGCCGTCGCGTCCGGTGGCGGGATGGAGGGCCTCGGCAAAGCACATCGGAAAGCTGGCGTCGCCGTCGAGCATCCACAGCACCGGGTAGCCGCCGGGCGGCGGCGGCTCGGCGGGAATGCGCACCAGGATGCGATAGGTCTCGCCCGTCGCCTCGGAGGCCATCTCGAAGCACCGCGCGCCGGGAAGGCGGACGTCGCTCCATCCGTCGGTCTCAAGCATCATGATTCGCTCTCCCGTGCCGGCCATCGCCCGCCAACAAGAGCGATACGGAAGATGGGCCGCCGCGGCAACCGCCTCTATTCGGCCGACGCCGCCCGGTGGCCGGCGCCGGTCTCGTCCGTCCGCCCCTGCTGGGCGAGCATGGCCTCGAAGGCGGCGGGCGGCAACGCCGGGGCGAACAGGTAGCCCTGGGCATAATCGCAGCCGATCGACGTCAGGACGTCGCGCTGCGTGGCGGTTTCCACGCCCTCGGCCACCACCTGAAGCCCCAGGCGGTGGGCCATGACGATGATCGCCTCGCAGATGTCGAGGCCGGCGCCGTCGAGTTCGGACACGAAGGAGCGGTCGACCTTCAGCGTGTCGATGTCGAAGCGACGAAGATAGGCCAGCGAGGAATAGCCGGTGCCGAAGTCGTCGATGGCGATCTCGATGCCGGCGTCGCGGAAGGCGATCAGGTTGGACATCACCTGCGGCTCGGCGTTGAGCAGCATGCCCTCGGTGATCTCCAGGCAGATGGCCGCCCCGGTCAGCCCGTGCCGCGCCAGCTCGGCCACCCAGCCGAGCCCCGAAAAGGCGGCGTTGCGGAACTGCGTCGGCGACTGGTTGATGGCCATCTGGAAATCGGGGTCATGGAGAGCCCGGCAGCGGGCCACCTCGGCGATGGCCTGCCGCGCCACCCAGTCGCCCAGCGGCACGATCAGGCCGGTTTCCTCGGCCAGCGGAATGAAGGTGGCCGGACTGACGAGGCCGCGCGTCGGATGCTGCCAGCGGACCAGCGCCTCCGCCTTGACGATCCGCCCGCTCCTGAGGTCGACCACCGGCTGGTAGTGGACGACGAACTGCCGCTCGGCGATCGCCTGCCGGAGATCGTTGGCGAGGCGCATGCGGAGGCTGGCCGCCCGCTGCAGCGCCGGCGTGAAGAAATGCAGGCAGTTGCGCCCGAACCCCTTGGCGGCATAGAGCGCCTGGTCGGCGTTGCGGAACAGCTCCTCCAGCGAGTGGGTATCGCCCGGATAGAGCGAGATGCCGATGCTGGCGGTGACGAACATCTGCTCGTAGTCGATGGTCACCGGCGCCTCGAAGCATTTCAGCACGCCACGCGCCACCGCCTCGATCTCGGCGATGTCGGTGACGCCGTTGAGGATGAGCGCGAACTCGTCGCCGCCGATGCGGGCGATGGTGTCGCCCGGCCGCTCGCACTCCTGCAGGCGGGCCGCCACCTTGGCCAGCAGCCGATCGCCCACCGAATGGCCGAGCGTGTCGTTGATCTCCTTGAAGCGATCGAGGTCGATCATCAAGAGCGCCATGGTCTGGCCGGTCTCGGTCGCCCGATGCGCGCCCTCGGCCAGCTTGTCGGTGAACATGTGCCGGTTGGGCAGGCCGGTGACGGAATCGTAGTTGGCCTGCCAGCGGATGATGTCCTCGGCCGACTTGCGCGCCGTGATGTCGGAAAACACGACGACGACGTTCTTGACCTTGTCGAGCGCGTCCTTGACGACGGTGACCGTCGTTTCCCGGAGGTAATATTCGCCCGACTTGCGCTGGTCCCACAGCTCGCCGGCCCAATACCCTTCCGCCTCCAGCGTTCGCCGGATCTCGTCGTAGAACGCATCATCGTGCCGGTCGGAGCGGAACATGTCGGGGCTGCGCCCCTCGATCTCGGCGAAAGACCAGCCGGTGAGGCGGGTGAAGGCCGGGTTGACGGCGATGATGCGGCGCTCGGCGTCGACCACCAGGATGGCCTCGGAGGTGGTCTGGTAGACCGTGGCGGCGATGCGCTCCTGCTCCTGCGCCTTCTTGTGCTCGGTGATGTCGAGCACGTAGACTAGCCGGTCCGGCTTGCCGCGACCGGAGGGAAACGACACGGAGTTCGACCAGACGGTGAGGCTCGTGCCGTCGCGCCGGACGACCGCCCACTCGCCGCCGAGATTGCCGCCATGGTCCAGAAAGCTCTGGTGGCGGGCCAGCACCGCCGCGCGGGCCTCCTCGGGGAACACCATCAGGAAGCTCTTGCCCAGCATGTCCTCGGTGGAATAGCCGTAGATCTCGGCATAGGCGGGGTTGACCGAGATGTAGCGACCGCCATGGTCGATCACCGCGATGCCCACCGGCGCCCGGCTGAGGATCGCGCGCATCAGGCGATCCGGGTCGCGATCTGCTGACTGCTTCATGTTTCAGACCGCCCCCGGTGTCTGAACTCGGATCACAAAGCGACAAGAATTCTAAAAAAGCCGCGTATGGCTTTGATTCCTCTTTTGAAAGAAAGACAAATTGTCTGATTCGACAAGTACTGCCACTTTTGACCATTGGTCGATCGGGCATTTTTCAGCTGCGGCTGGCGCGCAGATTTCGCTTTATTGAAAAAGCGCGTTGCCGGGCGCCGCCGCGTCGTCCACCCCCGGCCGAGGACGGATGGCCACGCGGAAAAGCGCGGAAATCCTGGACGAGGCACCGGGCGAAACCACCGGAACAAGCTCAACGCATTGACCCCACCAATACTTCAGGCACGCCGGCTTGGGCCGGCGAGCTACAAATAACTATTAGCCAAACAGCGTATCGCTGGTAAAAATAACGATAAATTTAGTCCGAACCTTAGACCTTTATTAACCGTAATTTCCGAAGGTTTGTTATCCGGACCGGCCTGCCACCAAAAAGTGCAGACTGAACTTTGGAGGGTGGTACTTTGTCTTACGCAAATTTGTCGATACTGGCAAAAGTGTCTATGCTGCTAGTATTTCTCGGGGTCGGCGCGCTGTTCGGCGGCGGCTATGCCGCCTACCAGATGATCACCATCGACAACAGCTACAGCCAGCTGTTGAACGGACGCTCGGCCGGCAGCGTCTACTTCTCGCGCGCCAACCGGGGAGTCTCGGACCTCAGCACCAGCCTCTACTGGATCGCCGCCGCGACAACCGAAGATGGCATCCGCGCCGCCACCGCCGCACGTGAGACGGCGCTGGGCGACTTCGACAAGAACATAGAGCTGACCAAGACCGCCGTGCCCGAGCGGAAGGCCGAGCTCGACGACATCACCACCGGCATCCACCAACTGGTCTCCGGCGTCTGCAACGACGTGATCAAGCTGTCGCAGTCGACCGACCCAAGCGCCATCACCAAGGCGCTGGCGCTGCTCCAGAGCGACTGCCACCCGCAGCTCATCGCCATGCAGAAGAAGTCGGTCGCCCTCAACGGCGTGCTGATCGGCGAAACGCAGCAGATCAGCGACGCCAACACCGACGCTTCCTGGACGTCAATGTGGATGACGCTCGGCATCATCGCCCTGATGGTGGTGGTGGTGGTCGGCCTTGCCATCCTGCTGCTCAGCTCCGGCGTGACCCGGCCGATCGCCAAGCTGGTCGAGGCCATGAAGACGATGCAGTCGGGCCACTACGACATCTCCGTCAACGGCATCGGCCGCAAGGACGAGGTCGGCGAACTGGCCGGTGGCCTGGAATCCTTCCGCCTCAGCCTGATCGACGCCGAGACGGCCCGCAAGGCGCAGGAGGCGGCCAAGGCCGCCGAGGACGTCGCCATGCGCAAACGGTCCGACAGGGCCGAGCGCTTCGTCGGCCGCATGCAGGAACTCGCCACCGGTTTCGGCGCCTCGTCGACCGAAGTGGCCGACGCCGCCCGCAACCTCTCCGCCACCGCCGAGGAAACCGCCCGTCAGGCTCAGGCCGTCACCGGCGCCGCCGAGGAAGCGGCCACCAACGTGCAGACGGTCGCCGCCGGCGCCGAGGAACTGTCGGCCTCGATCCGGGAGATCTCCGAGCAGATCACCCACTCCTCCACCATCGCCCGCGAGGCGGCGAAGGAGGCCGAGACCAGCTCGCAGAACGTCCAGGCGCTGTCGCTGGCCGCCCAGCAGATCGGCGAGGTGGTGACGCTGATCTCCAACATCGCCGCCCAGACCAACCTCCTGGCGCTCAACGCCACCATCGAGGCGGCGCGGGCCGGCGAGGCCGGCAAGGGCTTCGCGGTGGTCGCCGCCGAGGTCAAGCAGCTGGCCGACCAGACCGCCAAGGCCACCGACCAGATCGGCCGCAAGATCAACGAGATCCAGTCGGCCACCGGCGGCACGGTCGATGCCATCTCCCGCATCGTCAGGACGGTGGGCAACATCCAGGACTCCTCGGCCGCCATCGCCAGCGCCGTCGAGGAACAGGGCGCCGCCTCCAGCGAGATCGCCCGCAACACCCAGCGGGCGGCGGCCGGCACCACCGACGTCACCGCCAACATCTCCGGCGTCAGCACCGCCGCCGAAATGACCGGCGCCGCCTCGACGCAGCTGATGACGCTGTCCGACCGTCTGAACGAACAGTCCGCCTCGCTTCAGAAGGAAGTCGGCGACTTCGTGAAGAGCCTCAACGCGGCCTAACACCAACCCGCGAGGATGCTGACGCATCCGCTCATTGAGGTCATTGCCGATTTCTCATTTGCATCAGTGGCATGAGAAATCGGCAAGCGGAATGCCAGGATCCATTTTCAATGCATCCTGGCATAAGGCCGCACCACCGAAAGACATGCGGGCGCCGCTCATCCGGCGCCCGTTTTCATTGGCGGCCGTGGATCTTGTCGCGGATGCCGTCGAGCCCGGCCCTCAGCGCCCTGGTCGCCTCGGCGCTGAGGCCGACGGCCTCGACGATGGCGCAGGACACCCTGGCCGCCTGCTCGCGCAGGCCGTTGCCCGCCTCGGTGACGGTCAGCAGCACCTGCCGCTCGTCCCTCGGGTTGCGGGTGCGCGAGATCAGCCCCGCCGCCTCCAGGCGCTTGAGCAGGGGCGTCAGCGTGCTGGAATCGAGGGTGAGCGCATCGCCGAGGTCCTTCACCGTGCCCCCTTCGCGCTGCCACAGCGCCACCATCACCAGGAACTGCGGATAGGTGAGGCCGATCTCCTCGAGGAGCGGCCGATAGAGCTGGTTGAAGGCAAGGCCGGCCGAATAGACCGAAAAGCACAGGAGATCGTCGATACGCGGCGGTTCGGCAGGATCGGAATCGGCGGTCATCGGCGGTTCTCCAACTCGCGACGAGCGATAGCAGCATCGCCCGCCCCGCTCTATCTATTTGGGTTCAGTGTAACTGCGGACGGCCTGCCCCGGCCGGAGCTCGGGCAGGCGCTGCCGCTTGCGTCACAAATAATTCGCACACGATTTGTCGGCAAGCGATTGACAGTTGCCTTTCGCTCCGTCATACAAATCGCGTACAAACAAATTGTGCGCAATTCAATATCACCGAAAGGACGTTGTCATGAGCCATTTCACCACCACCGACGGCACCACCCTGTTCTACAAGGATTGGGGCGCCGGCCAGCCCATCGTCTTCTCCCACGGCTGGCCGCTGTCGTCGGATGCCTGGGACCAGCAGATGCTTTTCTTCGGCCAGAACGGCTTCCGCGTCATCGCCCACGACCGGCGCAGCCACGGCCGTTCCGACCAGACCTGGACCGGCAACGACATGGACCGCTACGCCGACGACCTCGCCGAACTGATCGAGGCGCTCGACCTCAAGGATGTCGTGCTCGTCGGCCATTCCACCGGCGGCGGCGAGGTCGCCCACTACGTCGGCCGCCACGGCACCGCCCGCGTCGCCAAGGTGGTGCTGGTCGGCGCCGTGCCGCCGCTGATGCTGAAGACGCCGGCCAACCCGGACGGCACGCCGCTCGAAGCCTTCGACGGCATCCGCGAGGGCACGGCCAAAAACCGCTCGCAGTTCTTCTACGACCTGACCATCCCCTTCTACGGCTTCAACCGCGATGGCGTGGCGGTCAACGACGGCCTTCGGCAGAACTTCCGCCGCATCGGCCTGCAAGGCGGCATCAAGGGCCAGTACGACTGCGTCCACGAGTTCTCGGAGGTCGACTACACCGACGACCTCAAGGCCATCGACCGGCCGACGCTGATCGTCCACGGCGACGACGACCAGATCGTGCCGATCAAGGCCTCCGCCACCCGCGCCGCCGAACTGGTCGCCGGCTCGACGCTGAAGGTCTATGCCGGCGCCCCGCACGGCCTTGCCGAGACGCACGCCGACCGCTTCAACGCCGACGTGCTCGCCTTCATCCGCGGCTGATGCAAGGCGCATGAACCGGCCGGCCCCATAGAGGGGGCCGGCCCATCAGCAAAAGATCGCTCCATGAGGGAAAACCCTCATCTCGGAATCGTTCCAGAAAGTATGCATCGGCATATCGACGCCGCCCACGAAGATAAGGGCGATGCAACACCCACTTTGCAGCCGCCGCTTGCGGCGACTATGCCCGTACGGAGCCGTACCATACCTCGGCCGGCCGACGCGGCCACTTCGGCGGAGCGCCTCGCGGGCCGCTGTTACTGAAGAATTTCGTGGCGCCCCTCCCCCTCTTCCGACCTTGCTTTTGTCATTGAAAGTCAAGGTTATTTTTGTCATTCTTCGTCACGGTGATGCGGCGGGACGAAGATGTTCAGCAAACTGGCGGCCGACGATCTTGATCTTCGAGACCTATTCAATGCCTCGGCGAACGCCTATGTCATTTTTACTCGGGATCTGGTGATCGCCGGTTGCAACGACGCCTATCTCGAAGCCGTCGGGCGAGAAAATCGCGACGAGATCATCGGCCGGGGTCTGTTCGAAGCCTTCCCGGCCGATCCCAACTCCGACGGATACCGGATCCTCACGGCGTCGTTCAACCGGGTGCTGGAGACCAACCAGCCCGACCACGTGGCGCTGGTTCCCTACGACACCTCGCGCCCCGGCGATCCACCCTCGCTCCGCTTCTGGAGCGCCACCCATACGCCGCTCAAGAACCGGAGCGGCGAACTCGCCTACATCCTCCAGCACACCGAGGACGTCACCGAGCTTCAGGAGCTGCGCGAGCGCGACGCGCGGGCCAACATGGCCGAATCCGGCGTGCTGGCGCGGGCGCAGGCGGTGCAGACGGCCAGCGACAAGCTGTTCGGCGAGATCGCCCTGCTGCGCGAGCTGTTCGAGCAGGCGCCCGGCTTCATCGCCGTGCTGACCGGGCCGACCCACGTCTTCCAGCTGGCCAACGACGCCTATCGCCGGCTGGTCGGGCGCGGCAACCTCGTCGGCCTCAGCGTCGCCGAGGCGCTGCCGGAGGTGGTCGGCCAGGGCTTCACCGACATTCTCGACGAGGTCTGGCGCACCGGCGTGCCCTACTCGGGCCAGAACATGCCGGTGTTCCTGCGCTGGAGCGGCGTGGCGCTGCCCGAACTCCGGCACGTCGACTTCGTCTACCAGCCGATCCGCGACGCCCAGGGCGAGATGACCGGCATCTTCGTCCAGGGCCACGACGTGACGGAGCGCTGGCGCGCCCAGCGCGACCTCGAACGGCAGACCGAGCTGTTGCGCCTGTCCCAGGAAGGCGGCGGCTTCGGCACCTACGACTGGGATTTCCGGCGCCGCACCGTGCGCGGCTCGCGCCTGTTCCACGACCTGTTGCGGCTGCCGGAAACGATGGAGGACGTGCCCATCGTCGAGGTGTTGAACCGCATCCACCCCGAGGACGCCTCCCGCCTGGTCCGCCTCGCGGCCGAAAGCGCGGGTGGCGCCGACGTGGAGATGCCTGGCGAGATGCGCCTGCTGATCGACGGCCAGATCACCTGGATCGGCGCGCGCGGCACCGTCGTGCGCGACGCCCGGGGCCGGCCCGAGCGCGTGCTCGGCGCCGTGCAGGACCTGACGCAGAGGAAGCAGATCGAGGAGCGGCTCGACATGGTGGCGCGCGAGAGCGCCCACCGCGTCAAGAACATCCTGACCATCATCCAGATCATCACCGAGAACACGCTGCGCCGGGCGCCGTCGATCGAGGCCGCCCGCCAGAGCCTCGGCGACCGCATCGCCGCCCTCAACAAGGCGCAGATCCGCATCCTGGCCGGCCCCGGCGACAGCCGCCTCGGCGCCATCGTCCGCGACACCTTCACCGTGACCTACCAGCTCGACGACCGCATCGTCATCGATGCCGACGGCGACGCCGAGCTGGCGCCGCGCACCGGCCTCGGCCTGGCGCTGGCCCTGCACGAGCTGATCACCAACGCCATGAAATACGGCGCACTGTCGACGCCCGACGGCAAGGTCCACATCGGCTGGACGCTGACGCCCTGCCCCGAGGGCGAAGGCGCGCGGGTGAAGCTCGACTGGCGCGAGGCCGGCGGCCCGCCGGTGGAGGTCGGCACCAGCAAGGGCTTCGGCTCGATGCTGATCCGCAACAGCCTCGCCCACGACACCATGGGCCGCGCCGACTGGACCGCCGCCCCCGACGGCGTGCGCTGCCAGTTCGTGTTCTCCGCCAAGGCCATCGTCGAGGACGACGGGGTGGCGGGCTGAAAAGGGATTGCAATGACGGCGAAGCGAGCGTTCAAGAGCGAGGCCTTCGCGGCCATCCACGACGCGGTCCGGGGCATGTACGCGGCGGGAACCGTCGACAGGGCAACGATGAAGACCTTCGACGAAACGTGTCGCACGCCCGCCCCGACGCCAAGCGGCTCGGCGCCGAAGCCATGAGGCGACGATGATTCTCGCAACCACCGAACAGGACTACGCGGCCCTCATCGAGGGTCGCGCGCCGAGGGATCTTCGGTTCGCCGACACGCCGATCGCCTCTTCCGATATCCTGGACATACTGGACGACGTGGCGGCCGAGGTGCGTCAAACCTTCTCGCCAGCGTCCTGGCTGATCGTCAGCGACGGCGAACTGGTGGGGCTGTGCTCCGTCACCCGCCCGCCAAAGGATGGCGTGGTCGACATCGGCTACGGCATCGCGCCGAGCCGTCAGCAACGGGGCCATGCCGGCGCGGCCATCCGCGACATCGTGCGCTGGGCAAAGGCCACCCCCGCCGTCCGCGCCATCACCGCCGACACCAGCCCCGACAACATCGCCTCGCAGCGCGTCCTCGAATGCGCCGGCTTCGTCCGCACCGGCACGCGCTGGGACGATGAAGACGGCCGGCTCGTCACATGGCGCTGCGAGACTGAGTAGTCGGGTGCAGTGGGCATTTGAACCCGCCCTGGATTTCCCAACTAGTTAGATTGCCTAGTCGGGAAATCCAGGGCGGGAAGCTTGAGGGCCGGCGACTCTGCATCCCACTCTAGACGCCGAGTAACGGAAGAGAGATCGGGCGCACTTACGACAAAGCGCTCATCGTAACGGGCATAGAGAGTGTTGAAAAAGCCGCCTAGGTTGAGCGGGCTGTCGGGCAACGGAAAGCTGTTCAAGAGACCGTTCTTGTTCACCCCCTGCATTTCCACCAGACCGAAACCAATTGCCTCGTAACGACTGACATCATTTCGGATTCCGCGGCGACCGGCCATCTCCCTGAGAGCATTATGGAAACGGACTATGCCTGCAACTGGGTCTCCGCCCTCCGCAATCGCAATGTCGTTTGCACCTAGAATCTTTGTCTCAGGTAGAATTTCTGAACTTTCGGCGATCGTCGCTGCATCATCAAGCACCTGCTCGGCCATCTGATTTGCGCGAAGAAGAACGAGATATCCAAGCACAAGAGCCGGATAGGTGATGTGCAGGTTGGTACACTCACCAATCGTCTCTTCCATTCGATTTGTCAGGTTACGAAATGCTCCGGTTACCCCCTTACACGAGACTGCGAGCACGGGGCCGATACCATTCCGAGTGACCACGACATCAACGTTCTTTGTTTTCAGACCACCCAAGACAGTTCTTTCACCGCCGCCAGCCAACTCGGGCGCATAATGCAGCACCGGCGCGCGCCCTGGCCTCCTTTCGCACCGGAATGGCGGCCTTGGGGTGACATCGTCAGGGTCGAAACCGCCCTCAAGCACGAGACGGCATGCAACGTACCAGTGCAGCGGTTTGATATGACTCGCGCTTTGTGTCTTCCCGGCGAATTGAGCAAATGCCGCCAACGCTTCAGCTTGGCTAGTCCACTGGCATACCTTGATGTCCGACCTACCCGGCATAATGCCTCCAGCGTTGAAGCGTCCTCGTCGCCTCTTCCAGTATCTCTGAACTCAGGCTATTGGCGATCTCCGATGACGGAAACAGAATCCGTTTGGCCTCGCGCGGCTCCAGTTTCAGCATACCACCACCAAGCGCGTGCCCCTCAAGCTCGCAACTCAACTTCACAAATGGGCTCGACCAAAGTGGAAGCAGCCTTTTAGCGAGTGCCCTATCGTGCAACCTGACTGAGTGAACGCTGTTTGTGCATGTCACGCCGGCCAAATTTCGGACAAGGTTAGCTGCCCTCCCCGACATGTAGCTAAGAAAATAGTCGGGCACTTGCACATCGGGAACTACATACCAAGGAGAGCGATTCCGGCACTTGTAGCCACGGCTGGCCTCACGGCCGGCACTACTATCGAGGTAGCGTCGAACGTTTCCTGGAAGCTGCTGCCCCCGTTGCAAACGCAGAAGAAAAATTTTCTGGTCTTGCTTTGTCCAGTTTTCCACCGTCTCCGGCGTAAGCTTTGCGCTTGGCATAGCCCGCCCGTTGCGCAGGCTGGGATGCAGAAACTCCTGGGAGATTCCCAACCGGCTCACTTCCGACGGGCGAAGATGGAAGAACTCGTTGTCTCCGCTTACGTAGCCTATTCCGACCTGAGCAAAATCGCCAAGACGCTTTGCCTGCTGGCTCCCTGCAGCCTCTGAATACAATCTGCGTGCCTCTGCAGAGATCAAGTATGGGCGAAGTCGCCTTCCCCAAACGCTTCGCCATTCAACTACATCAACGAAGAAATCAGGAACGGGCCTTTCCTTTGAAGGTGCAAACCGATCACAAATGGAAATGCCAATCCGATCGGACACGCCACCATGGCCATCGGCATAAAGGAGCCAGCAATCTTCCGACAGAGTTGGGAAAAGCTTGCTCCGGATCGCTACGATGTGCACCGTGGAAAATGAGGCAACCAGATATTCAAGCAAGGGCGCGGCATAAGGGGCGTGTCCTATCTCTGCGGGGACGACGAAAGCCATGCGGCCGCCTTGCTTCAACAAGCTGGCAGTCGCGACCAAAAAAGGCGCCCAGGAAGACGAGAGTCCGGAGAAGTTGACCCCATGCTCCGCACAAAGCTTGAGGGCACGGTTGCGGAGGATCCCGGAAAAACTCTGATATCGAATAAACGGTGGATTTCCGGCGGCGCACTCAAATCGTTCCTGTGTCTCGGATGCCCAGGCAAAGAAATCGCCTTCGTGCACCAGAGACCATGGCGCCACCGTCATCGCTGTCTGTGCGGACAGAGGGTTTTGCTCTATGCCAACGGAATTGCGATGAGCGGCCAGAAAATGCCCGCTACCACATGACGGGTCGAGCAATCTATCCGACGGATTATGCACCGCCCAACGGACGAGCGCCTGCGCAACGTCAATTGGGGTGAAAAAAGCCCCGGACTCCTTCTGATCAAAGATCGGCGATTCGTATCCCATAGTTCACCTAGGGTAGCGTGCGATGCAGCACCGGTGTGGGGCAAATCCCACTTTCGCTCCGGAACATACCATGAACAAATGCACCCGTCTCGCTCGATTTCCGAAGAAGGGGTGAGAAATCAAGACCTATGGCGCCTGTGAACAAACGCGACATGTCGCTCCCGCCTTCGACCAGTTGCATCCTCATGCCGTCCTAGCATGTCGCTGGGACACGAAGACCTCATCTCCCAGATTGAGCATCGACACCATGGCGAGATCATCGCGAGGGGCGAAACGAAGTGGCAAAAACCATCGCCAGACCACTTCGTCAAGAATGAGCGCAACTCCACTCGGTGTATGCCGTCTCTGCGCCAATCACATCAGATTCTGATCCAAACGGCTGGACGGACCCCGCCCGTACACCAACCGTCGGCGATGTTGCCTTTCAGGATGTTGTTGCCCTGGATGCCGATGTTGCCGTCGCCGTGGATGTAGACGGCCTTGACGCCGAGGCGGCCGGGCGAGCGCAGCCACCACCACCAGGTGCCGCCGTCGCCGCGCCAGAGATTGGCGGATCGCTTGGCATTGTTCTCGTCCTTCCGCTCGAACCAGTAGCGTCGCTTGCGCCCCTCGTCGTAGAGCTTGGCGCTGCTGTCGCCGAAATAGCGGCAGACCGCCTCCTCGATGCTGAGAAGGAACACGCTGTCCTCGGTGTCGGCCCCGCCCGGCGTGCCGTACCACTGATTGTCGAGGTTGCGGTTGACGACCGGCACGATCCGCGCCCTGTCGGCCGCGCCGAAGCCGTCGAGAAAGGCGCCGTTGAGGTGGCGCCGCAAGGCGCAGTCGGCCCAGGTGATCTCCGTGTAGGCATCGTGATAGGGGCGCTGATCGATGATCCGTTCGGTGATGATCAGCGCCGCCCCGTCGCGCACATCCAGCACGCGCCAATCCAGACCGCCGAACGACAGCGATGCGCCGATTTCCATATCGCTCATTCGAAAAACGCTCTTCCCTGACTGGCGGCACCGCTCGCCTTCGGCCTGTTTTCCCCAGCCGGGACCGACAAATCAAGCGTGAAGCCGTTCCCTGCACCAACTTTTAAGCTTCAGAAAACAGACAGCTTTCCCGGCCTTACCCCGCCGCCAGCGCCGCCGTCACCTCCTGGGCCAGCAGGTCGCAGATGAACAGTTTGGCGGCCACCGGGCTCATTTCGCCGCGCTGCGGCAACGGAGAGACCGGCGTCGCCACGAAGACGACGTCGCAGAGGTCTTCGAGGCCGCCGAACTGGCGGCCGGAGATCGCCACCGTGAAGGCGCCGGCCGCGCGGGACTGGGTGAGGAAGCGCTCGGCCGGCACCGTCAGCCCCGTTTCGGAAATGGCGATCACCACGCTGTCGCCACCGCGCGCCCCGGCCACCTCGTCGGCGAGGATCGGGTCCTGGAAGGCTCGGGCGACGAGGCCAAGGCGGGAGAAGCGGTAGGCGTAGAGCTCGGCGACGATGCCCGAAACGCCCGAGCCGAACACGTCGACATGGCGGGCGGCCGTAAGCCGCGCCGCCACCGTCTTGAGGTCGGCCCCGGATATGGTGTCCGAGGTCGACTTCAGAGCGGCGATCATGCGGTCGGCGAGGTCGGACGAACCGCGCGTCTCGTCGCTGCGCCGATAGGCGATGTCGGAGGCCAGCGCGATCTTCAGCTCGCGAAAG
Source organism: Pleomorphomonas sp. T1.2MG-36 (assembly GCF_950100655.1). Taxonomy (NCBI): domain Bacteria; kingdom Pseudomonadati; phylum Pseudomonadota; class Alphaproteobacteria; order Hyphomicrobiales; family Pleomorphomonadaceae; genus Pleomorphomonas; species Pleomorphomonas sp. T1.2MG-36. Next base: position 78,770 of record NZ_CATNLY010000052.1, on the reverse strand, counting down.
CCGGCAAAGCCCATCTGGCGGCAGAAGCGGACGATGCTCGCCTCGCCCGTTCCGCATTGCAGCGCCAGTTCGGCCGTCGAGGCGCGGATGGCCGCCTCGGGCTGGCCGAGAATGTAGCCGCCAACCCGCGACAGCGCCTCGGGCATCTCGCCCATCGCACCCTGGATTTCGGCCAGAAGCCCCCGTCCGAACAGCGTATCGGCCACTGGTCTCTCGTCTCCGCTCGATTCTCCGGAAGCGTACACCAATCAGAGCCAGACCGGGTTGCTCCAGGCGCGACGGCCGACGGCGTCGGTGACGATGACGCGCAGCCATGGGCTGCCCTCGAGCCCGTCGAGCGGCAGCGACACACGGCTCATGCCGGCACCGAAGCTGTGCTCGTACTGGTAGCCCCGGCCGATGGCGAGCACGCTCGAGGACGGCGAGCACTCGACGATCAACCGGTCGCCCTCGAAGGCGAGGTTGTGGATCTCCGGCCCCTGGCTGGAATAGAACGCGCCGGCCTTGAGCGCGGCGAGGATGGCCTCGGCGCTATTCTCGGCCGCCTTCACCATCACCCAGGCGGCGCCGAAATCCGGCGTCTTGAAATGCGCGTCGTCGGAGGCATAGGCGAGCAGCCGCCGGCCCTTGTCGGCGAGGCCGTCGAGCATGTAGGCGCCGTCGCCCTTGTCGTGAACGATCTGGCAGCCGTGGTTGTAGATCTCCACCGCGTGGCAGGCGTCGGCGACCGTCTCGGCGTCGGCGAGCGACAGCTGGTACCAGGCCGGATGGGCCATACCGACGAAGGCGCCAGCCGCCCGGGCGCGGCGGGCCAGCGCCGGGCCGTCCTCGCCCTCGGCGGTCGGCGCGAAATCGGCCGGCAGACCGACGGCCACCAGATGCCACAGCTCGCTCATCTCGGTGCGCGGGGCGTGCAGCTCGGCGCCGAGGATCAGCGTCAGGCCATCGACAGGGCCGGCGTCGGTAATGGGGAAGCCGTAGGACGGCAGGAAATGGTCGGTGATCGACAGGAAATCGTAGCCGGCGGCGCGGTAGCGGGCCACCACCTCGTCCGGCGGCAGACGACCGTCCGAACGGTTGGTGTGGGTGTGGATGTTCCCCTTGAGGAAGCGGCCGGGGGCGTTGAAGGCGGCGAAGGCGGTCATATGATCATCCGGAAAAGAGGGGCGCGGGAGGGCCGTGGCGGGGGCGAGCCCCACCACGAACCATCATGTCACTTGGCGATCAGGCCGTTGGTGGCCTTGACCATTTCGGCGAGACCGTCGTCGACCGGGAGCTCGCCGCTCATCACCTCGGCGATCAGGTCGCGCTGGGTGCGCCAGATCTCCACGGCGTTGGTGCCGGGATAGCCGGCCCAGGGCGCGGCGCGGTCGATCTGGTCGAGCGAGGTGCGCCAGTTGGGATGGCTGGCGTAGAAATCGCCCAGCAGCTCCGGCGCCATGGCCTTCTGGTTGGTCGGCATGTAGCCCGAGCCGAGCACGGCGATCTTCTGGCCTTCCGGCGAGGAGATGAACTTGACGTATTCCCAGGCGGCAGCCTGCTTGTCGGCATCCTTGGCGAGGATCAGCGCGCCATTGCCGCCGGTCGGCACCTTGCCGGCCTCCTTGTTCGTCACCGGGAACACGGCGGTACCCACGGTGAACTTGCCGGCCGACATCTCCTCGAAGGAGCGGGCCGAGTTGACCGACTGCACGGTGAAGCCGGTGAGGCCGGCGACGAACTGCTGGCGGGCCTGGTCGAACTCCATCTGCTTCATGCCGCCTTCGGCAACGAAGCGGCGGGCGAGCTCAAGCGCCTTGCGACCGCTATCGCCGTCCCAGGCCACGGCCTTGCCGTCGTCCTTCATGAAGGGCTGGCCCTGCTGCGAGATCAGGGCGCGCCACAGCCAGTCGTCCGGCCAGACGTCGATGGTGTAGGAGGCGCCGGTGACGCCGCCGCCGAGGGCGGCAACTTTGGCGCCCAAGGCGATCCAGCCGTCCCAGTCGGTCGGCAGGTGGGCGGTGTCGCCGCCGGCCTTCTCGACCAGCTCCTTGTTGTAGAAGATGATCGGCGTCGAGGCGTTGAACGGCATGCCCCAGATCTTGCCGTCGACGGTGGTCAGGTTGATCATCGCCGGGTTGAAGTTGTCGTCGAGCCAGCCCTTGCCGCCTTCCTTGTCGATGAACGGCTTGAGGTCGACGATCTGGCCCTTCGGCTCCAGCGTGCGCACCAGCGCCGGCAACAGGTGATAGCCGGCGTGATAGACGTCCGGCAGGTTGCCGGTCATGGCGTCGCGGATGATCGCCTGATGGCCGGCGTCGTAGCTTTCCGGCGAGGCGCGGAAGACGACCTTGATGTCCGGGTGCTTCTCCATGAAGGCCTTGGCCTCGGCCTCATGGAAATGGTTGTGGCCCGGCCAGGGATGCATCACCTCGATGGTGACTTCCGCTTGCGCGGAGGCGGCGGCGAAGGCTAGGCTGGCCGTTACGGCTGCGACGCCGAGGAGCCTGTTCATTGGTGTTCTCCGTTGCTTCGGTGGACGACAGGAACGGCGCGCGGAACCGCCGCGGCCGGGGCGGGATGGGGCGCAATCCCATCCTGCCCGCCGGGCCCCGGCCACCGGCCGGACCCCGGAACGGACTGGAGCTACTTGAGGCCCATGGTGGTGATGCCGCGGATGAAATGCCGCTGCGCCAGAAGAAAGCCCAGCATCAGCGGAGCGGTGAGGATGGCAGCCGTCGCCATCAGCGCACCGTAGTTCTCCCCGCTCTCGACATCGGTGAAGTAGGCAAGGCCGAGCGGCGGCGTCATCAGCTCGTTGGAGCGGACGACGATCAGCGGCCAGTAGAGATCGTTCCAGTGGGCTGTGACCGAGAACACCGCGAAGGCGGCGATGGCCGGCAGCGAGGCAGGCACGACGATGGTCCACAGGATCGCCCCTTCCGACATGCCGTCGAGCCGGGCGGCCTGGATGATCTCGTCCGGATAGGACTTGAAGGTCTGCCGGAACAGGAAGATGGCGAACACCGACAGGAAGAACGGCGCCATCATCGCGAAATAGCTGTCGAGCGCCCCCATGGCGTTGAGCGCCAGGTAGAGCGGCAGGGCAGGAGCCTGGATCGGCACGGTGAGGCAGAACAGCACCGTGGCGAACAACAGGTCGCGACCGCGAAACTCGTATTTCGCCAGCGCGTAGGCGCAGGGAATGGCGGTGAGCAGTTGCACGATCAGGATGCCGGCGCAGACCACCACGCCATTCTTCATGAAGGTCAGCACCGGCGAGTGGGTGACCGACTGGATGTAATACTTGAGCCCGGTGAACTCGACCGGCAGCCAGCTGAAATGCGGCGTGAACAGCTCCTGCGGCGTGCGCACCGAGGTGACCAGCAGCACGTAGAAGGGGAAGAGGAACAGGAAGGCCAGGAACAACAGCACGAGGTGCGCGAGGAGCTGGCCGGGGCGGATGCGGTAGGGCGAGCGAGCGGACATCAGTAGTGCACCCGGCGATCGAGGACGCGGGCCTGGACCCAGGCGAACACCAGCATGATCAGGAGGAACACCGTGGTCATCGCCGCGGCCGACCCCATGCGGAAGTAGCTGAAGCCCTCGAGATAGGTGGTGTAGAGCAGCACGTCGGAAGCGCCGCGCGGCCCGCCGCGCGTGATGACGGCCACCGTGTCGAACACCTTGAAGGCGGTGATGGTGGAGGTGACCAGCACGAACATCATGGTCGGCCCGATCAGCGGCAGCGTCACCGAGAAGAAGCGGTCGAGCTTGTCGTCCATGCCGTCGATGGCGGCGGCGTCGTAGAGGTCCTGCGGCACCGCCGTCAGTCCGGCCGAGAACAGCACCATGTTGAAGCCGGCAAGGCTCCAGATGTTGATGACGGCAAGGCCGGCCAGCGCCAGACTGCGATCGCCGAACACGTCGATGGCCGGCAGCCCCAGCCCGGCGAGCAGCAGGTTGAACGGGCCGATGGTGCCGTGCAGCAGATACTTCCACACCATGGCCATGGCGACGACGGTGGCGGTGACCGGCAGGAAGAACACCAGCCGGTAGAGCCGGCCGCCATGGTCGAGCCCGTCGATCAGCACGGCGAGCAGCAGGCCCAGGATCACCGAGCCCGGCACCACCATGGCGACATAGGCGAAGGTGTTGAACAGCGCCTTGCGGAAAGTGCGGTCGTTGATGAGGGCCATGTAGTTGTCGAGCCCGACGAAGGGCACGGCATCCTCGCCGAAGCGGTAGCCGGTGAAGCTCATCGCCAGCATGACGGCGATGGGGGCGAGCACGGTCAGCACCATCAGCGCCACCGCCGGAATGGCCATGGCATAGGCGACGCGGGCCGGCAGCACGGCGCCAAGCCGGCGCGGCCGGACGGCGGACGGCGCCTCGGTGAGCACGATGTCAGCCATGGGCGTAACCTCCCGTGGGCGTGACGTGGCGGCGGTCGAGCCGCTGGCCGGCGCCGTCGAACAGCAAAACGTCGTCAGGGGACAGGCGCGCCACCGCGCTGTCGCCGGAGAACAGGGCGAGAGTGCCGGCCGCAAGACGCGCCGTCAGCGGATGGCCACCCACCTCGGAGCGAAGGAAGACCAGCGTCTCGTGACCCAGCCCCTCGACGCGCTCGACGCGGCAGGCGATGGCAAGGCCGGGGCCATCGGACGCAAGGCGCAATGCTTCCGGCCGGAAGGCGGCGTGGGTAGCGCCCTTCCACTCGGCGACGAGCGGGGCAAAGCCGGCGTTGGCGGCGATGAGGGCGTCGACGGAGAGCACATTGATCTCGGGCGAGCCGATGAAGCGGGCGACGCGCAGGTCCTGCGGGTCGGCGTAGAGCTCGGCCGGGCTGGCGCACTGGACGATGCCGCCGTCCATCATCACCGCCACCCGGCTCGACATGGTCATCGCTTCGACCTGATCGTGGGTGACGTAGATGAAGGTGGCGCCCAGCTTCTGGTGCAGCACCGTGATCTCGCCGCGCATGGCGACGCGCAGGCGGGCGTCGAGGTTGCTGAGCGGCTCGTCCATCAGGAAGACGCGCGGATGGCGGACGATGGCGCGGGCGAGCGCCACGCGCTGGCGCTGGCCACCCGACAGCGTCGCCGGCCGCCGGGCCAGGAGGCCATCGATCTCCACCATCTCGGCTGCCCGGCCCACCGCCGCGCGGATGCGGGCGCGCTTCTCGCCGACGCCCGGCCACAGGCGGCCGAGAAGCGGCAGGCGGGCGCCGCGCGGCAGCTCGCGCATGCGAAGCGGCGTCGCGATGTTCTCGGCCACCGTCATATGCGGGTAGAGGGCATAGGACTGGAACACCATGGCGACGTCGCGCGCCTTGGGCGGCAGATGGTCGACCGGCTCGCCGCCGATGGCGATCTCGCCCGAGGTCTGCGGTGCCAGGCCGGCGATGATCCGCAGCAGCGTCGACTTGCCGCAGCCCGACGGCCCCACCAGCGTCATGAATTCGCCCGGCCGCACCGACAGCGAGGCCGAACGGAGGGAGACGGTGTCTCCATAGCGCTTTTCGATCGCCCTGATCTCGACTGCGGCCGACATGGCACCCCTCGCTGTTTTCGCAATGGATGCCTGATAGTGGAGTTTTGCTTCACTCCAATGACGTTTCGGAGAATTTTCCTTCACATCAACCGTCGAGACCGACGATACCCGCCCTTCTTGAACCCCGCGCGTCACTCGGCCCGGTGGCCGTCAGGCGCATCCGCAGCGCCTCGCTCCGTCTCCATCGGCTCCCCGCCGCCCTCCCCCGGAAGCGCCACGCCGACACCGGCATGGACCATAAGTCATTTGATCTTCAGGACCTTGTCAATTCTGAGTAGTCTTTTGCGAGTTCTGCGATGGCGGACAATAAGTCGTCCGGAGCAGACGTAACTGAAAATTATTCAGTTACGCCAATACTCTCTCGTCAGGATACATGGGCCGCAATAGCGTTGCCGACGCCCGCATGGATCAAGCCGAGGGTTCAGAATGCTGTCGATCAGGTTTCAGCTGAGGTCTCTGCTCGTGATCTTCACGACGCTGCTGGTATTTCTCTCCGTGGGGACCTGGTACAGCCTGACCTGGATCCGCGCCACGCAGGACGACGGCGCCACCATCGCCGTGCATGCCAATCAGGCGGCCAACGCCAGCGGCATGGGCGCCCGGCTCTACCGCATCATCGCCGACACCGAGATCAACCGCGACCTCGACGTCAGCCGCCGCGACTGGGCGGCCGCCATCGCCGAGGAACGCGCCGCCATCGACGGCCTGAAGACCTGGATCGACGCCCCCGATCAGGCCGCCGCCCTCAAGGACGGCGAGGCCGCCCTCGACCGTCTCGTCGCCCTCTACGAGACCGACATGCTGCCGCGGCTGCAAAAGTCGGCGGAGATGACCCAGGACATCCGCGACCTCGACGGAAAGATCGACGACGTGGTGACCGAGATCGCCACCGCCTTCGGCACGCTGCGCACGCTGGCCGAGCAGGAGGCGAAGGCCGTCGACGGAACCTTCGATAGCCTGACCGCCACCTTCCAGACCACGGTGCTCATCCTTCTGGCCGTGGCGCTCGTCATCATCGTCCTTCTCAGCCTGAAGATCGACCGGGGCGTCTCGACCGGCGTCGTCGGCATTTCCCGCTCGCTGCAGGCCATCGCGCGCGGCGAGCTTGCCGCCTCCGCCGCCACCACGCGGCGCGACGAGTTCGGCCTGATGGCCGGGGAGCTCGATCAGGTGCGGCGCAACCTCCTGGACGCCGAGGCGATGCGCAACGACATGTCCAGCCGGCAGGCGGTGGAGCGCGAGCGTCTCGAACGGACCGCCGCGCTGACCCGCGACTTCGCCGAACGCATGCGGGCGCTGTCGCAGGATTTCGCCAAGTCGTCGGGCGACGTGGCCGACAGTGCGCGCAACCTCTCCGCCACCGCCGAGGAAACGGCGCTGCAAGCCCAGCAGGTGGCCGGCGCCGCCGAGGAGGCCTCCACCAACGTGCAGACCGTGGCCGCTGGCGCCGAGGAACTGTCCGCCCCTATCGACGAAATCTCCCAGCAGGTTTCCCATTCCTCTCAGATCGCCCGCGCCGCCGCCGAAGAGGCCCAGGCCTCGGCCAGGAACGTCGAGGTGCTGTCCGTCTCGGCCCAGGAGATCGGCCAAGTGGTGACGCTGATCAACTCCATCGCCAGCCAGACCAACCTGTTGGCGCTCAACGCCACCATCGAGGCGGCGCGCGCCGGCGACGCCGGCAAGGGCTTCGCGGTGGTCGCCTCCGAGGTGAAGCAGCTCGCCGAGCAGACCGCCAAGGCCACCGACGAGATCGGTCGCAAGATCGCCGAGGTGCAGTCGGCCACCACGCTGGCCGTCGAATCCATCTCGCACATCGTCGAGACCATCGACCGCATCCAGCACACCTCCGAGGCGATCGCCGGCGCCGTCGAGGAACAGGGCGCGGCCACCGGCGAGATCGCCCAGAACACCCAGCGCGCCGCCGCCGGCACCGCCGACGTGACGCAGACCATCACCGGCGTCGGCGCGGCAGCCGAAATGACCGGCACCGCCGCCACCCAGCTGATGACCCTCTCCAGCCACCTCGACACCCAGTCCCGCGACCTCGGCAACCAGGTCCAGGCCTTCGTGAGGGAGCTCGGGGCGGCGTGAGGATCTAGAGCAGGTTGGCGAGTCCCATTCGCCAACGCCCTATCTCTTTGTATTTACACAATTTCGGGCGTGGCTCTAGATCGGCAGGTTCCGGCTCACATCCTGCCTTTGGTGCAGAATGCGGATGACATCCAGTCGATCGCCTCGATCGCGGACGTAGATCATGTGCGTTCCGGTGGCATACTTCAGATAGCCCGGCCGCACGTCGACCAGCCTGCCCTGTCTGATCCCGGATGCCAGGCCGAGACAGGCATCGCGAATCTCATCGATGTAGCGGTCCGCCTGATCCACTCCCCAGCGTCTAGCACTATGATCCCAGATGTGTTCGAGGTCGGCAGCGGCGGCGGGCGAGAACGCGAGGGCCTTCACCGCCCTTCATGCTCCGCCCGCTTTCGGGCCTTGAACCCCTCGAAATCGAACGGCTGCGGCTCGCCGGAATCCTCCCCGGCGATCAGCGCGTCCTGCAAGGCCTTGACCTTGGCTTCGTGCTCTTCCAGAAGCCGCAGCCCGGCCCGCACGACATCGCTGGCCGATCCATAGCGACCGGACTTGACCTGGTCGCCGATGAAACCGGCAAAGTGCTCCCCGAGCGTCACGGACGTATTGCGGGCCATCGGCGCTCTCTCCAGTCTGAAACGCGGGTCGTGTACCAAAATGTATTACACCGGCGCCGGCCGGGCAAGATAGCCGGAACATCCATACAACACCATCTGAGCGAGCGTGTAAGACCGCATCAATCCTTGATTAGCAATTACTGGCTATTCTCGCCGGCAAACGTGACGCGCCATCTCGTCCGCCCGCCGATGGCGGAGCGGCCGGGAGTTGCGGAAAACAGGGAGACGGGGGCTCCGGGAAGCCGACTTGCCGGACCCTCGCCAGCGGCATGGGCAAGCTCTTCCAGTTTCGCCGGCTCAAGCACGGCGCCCCGGACAAGTTCAAGGTTCTGGCCGAGGATATCCGGCTTGACGGCCGGCACTGCATCTCCTGGCCCGCCTTCACCATTCTCGTCACCGTCGCGGCCGTCCTGATCTTCGCCGCCGTGATGATGGCCGGCGACTACCCCTTCGGCGGAACCTAGAGTATCCGTGTTGATCAAGCGTTTTTTGGTGCCCATGTCCTGCCTGCCTTGAGCAGTGCGTTTGCGAGGACGACGAGCTTTCGCATGATAGCAGTCAAAGCGACTTTAGCTGATTTTCCTGCTGCGATGAGGTGTTGGTATTTGGCTTTGAGGTCGGGGTTGAAGCGTGCGGCCACGAGAGCAGGCATAAAGAGTGCTCGGCGTACGCTGGATCGTCCGCCGCGAATGAAGGCGCGGCCGGTCCAGCTTCCCGACTGCCGGGCGATCGGCGCCAATCCAGCCAGGCAGGCGGCTTGAGCTTGTTCGAGGCTGCCGAGTTCGGGCATGTCGATGAGCAAGGTCGCGGCGGTGATGATAGAGATGCCCGGAATGCTGACGAGGATGTCGAGCCGTGCCTTGAGCACCGGCTCAGCTTCGATCCCTTGGCTGATTTCGGCATCGATCTGCGCCAGTTGACGCGCGATCTGCTTCAGCCGGTCGGCGTTCTGCCGTTTGAGCAGGGCAATGGTTAGCTGTTTGCCGCGATTCAGCGCCGCCGTTCGATCCTTGATCAGGGCGTCACGGGCAACCCGCAACTCTCTCAAGTCGTTGAGCCTGTCGTCGACGACAGGCCTGGGCGGCAGGTCGAGAACTGCACCCATCCGCGCCAGGAGAGCCGCATCGGCTCGATCTGTCTTGGCAAGCCGGCCGGTTGCCTCGGCAAAGCGCCGGGCCTGGCGGGGATTGACCTTGACGAAGGGAAGACCAGCCTCCGACAGACGCTGTTCCAAAGCGCGATGATAGGGGCCGGTTGGCTCGAAGACGATGCGCGATGCATCGGTCCCGATCCAGCCGATCAGCGCTTTATGGCCAGCCGGCTTGTTGGGAAAGCGCCTTGTCGCGCCATCGGGCCAGCGATGGGTGTCCAAACTGTCTTTCGAGATGTCGATGCCAATGGTAAAGTTCGTCATCTTTTCCGTGCCTCTGCTTGTCATTCGGGTCCAAGCCCCGAGTATCCGTTCAGGCCACATGGAAAAGACGAGGGCGATCATACTCTAGCTCGGCCCGTCAAACGGCTGGCAGTTCCACGATCCGTCCCTCGCCGCTGACGAGAGGCTGCAACCCTCTCTCAGCGGTTCTTTTGTGCCTTATCGGCACGGATTCTCATAAGACAAGCAGTTCCAGCGAACTCTGGTTCGCCAACACGCTCTATCTCTTTGTTTTTACGCCAGTCCCGACACAAAACCGGGTTTCGGCCGTCCCGTCGCGTCATCCGCCCTCCCGGCAGCGGCACACGGATGATCGTGGCCGCGAAGACACGACAGGCGGATCCCGTGGCGTGTCCCGTTGCTTTTGCATCTCTCAGTATTGTTAACCAGCAAATACCTGATTATCGGTCTACGTGACCGAGTCCAACCGATCCGGGGATAGGACTCGCGCAGTGTGCGCATTGGGTTTGGGAACAGGGGGACTTGGCTTCATGATGACGGGATTTCGTCGACTTTCCTCGCTTCTGGCAGCGCTTCTGGTTGGGACGTCCGCCGCGTCCGCCGGCTCGCTCTACGACTGGAGCGGCCTCTACGTCGGCGCGACCGCCGGCTATGGCATGGGTGAGTACGACCAGTACGCGGCGGGCTATCCCGGCACCCCAGGCATCTTTGGCCGAGACATGAAGGGCCTCGTTGGCGGCGCGACGGTTGGCTACAACTACCAGTCAAATCAGTTCGTTTTCGGCCTGGAAGCCGACTTCCAGGCCTCGGGCATCGGCGGAACGGCGGGAACGATACCCGCGTGGACCTGCAACACCGCCTCGTGCGTCAACGATGTCGACTGGTTTGCGACGCTGCGCGGCCGCCTGGGCTACGCCTTCGACGGCTACCTGCCCTTCGTGACCGGCGGCCTCGCCTACGCCAACGTCAAGAGCCGTGATGGCAATCCGTCCGTCCCCGGCGTGACGGACCTGGACGAGAACGTGTTCGGTTATGCCATCGGCGCCGGTATCGAAAAGGCGCTTTCCGAGAACGTCACAGCCAAGATCGAAGCGCTCTACGTCGACCTGAACAAGGCGGAAGTGCGCAGAAGCAACTATACGTTCACCAGCGACGACCAGTTCGCGGTCGTCCGCGTCGGACTGAACTGGAAGTTCTAGACCGGTTCCAGCAAAAGCGGGCACCAGTTTTGCGCCCGGAACCATTGGGACCACCCGGGCGGGGCATCGCGCCGCGCCCGGCCTTCCGGCGCGATCAGCCCAGCGACAGGTGCTCGAACAGGATGAACACGCCGAGGCCGCAGAGGGCGAGGCCCGCCACGGCTTCGGCGACCTTGCCGAAGCGCTCGCCGATCAGGCGGCCGATCAGCATGCCGCCCGACGACATGACGAAGGTGGCGAGGCCGATGGCGATGGCGACCACCACGATGTTGACGTCGAGGAAGGCCAGCGACACGCCGACGGCCATGGCGTCGAGGCTGGTGCCGATGGCCGTCGCGATCAGGACCGCCAGCGACCGGCCGGCCGGCGCCGCCGCCGCGTCGTCCTTGCGGAACGTCGCATAGAGCATGTGCAGGCCGACGCCGGCCAGCAGCGCGAAGGCGATCCAGTGGTCGACCGCCTCGACGTAGCGGCTGGCGGCAAAGCCGGCGGCCCAGCCGATCAGCGGGGTCAGCGCCTCGACGATGCCGAACACCAGGCCGGTGCGCAGCGCTTCGCGGACCGGCGGCCGGCCGATGGCCGCTCCCCGTCCGACGGACACGGCAAAGGCGTCGACCGACATGCTGACGGCGAGAACGGCAATGGACAGGGGCGACATGGAAACGGCTCCGACGGACACGCGACCGGGCGCCCACGCCCGCTGGTCCGCACGCAGCAGGTGGCACCACGGTCTTGCCGGGCCGATGTTCTCGGCTGATCGTGCCATGCGCATTGGCGCAAGCCTGTTGACACGATCCCGCCCGCGGGCGGTGACTACTCCCCGATGGCTCGCCGTCTAGCAGCCCCGGCCAGCGTGTCAAGCTTTTCGCTCATGTTTTCATGGTATTAAGAAGCGTTCGCAAGTAAGAGCGGATCTATATCCGCAAGTGGAAAAGCGCGGAAATCGGCGATTTTCTCGGCACCCCCGCGTCAATGCTCGGACCATAGCCTCACGCAAATCCGCAGTTCGGTCCGTCAGCTGGAATTTGAAGCCCGAACTACGGATCATGCGAATGTGATGGCGGACGCACGGAGGGCGACGACCGTCCTCCCCTCGCCTCGCCGCCCCTCGCCGTCAACCGGCCCGGCAGGCCGGCGACGCAAGCGGGCGTCCCGGTCAGCCGGCGGTCTGCTCCTTCGGCGCGGCGCAGTACCAGACGATCAGCGCCACGAAGCCGATGGGGAAGAACAGCGACATCAGTTGCAGCCATCCGCTGCGGTTGATGTCGTGCAGGCGCCGCGCCGCCAGGGCGATCGAGGGAAAGAAGATGGCCAGCGTCCACACCGCGTTGATCAGCGATACGAACGAGGCGATGGTGCCGCCGATGAAGACGAACAGGATCGCCCACCAGAACTCCGACCGGCTGGCGCGGCCCGAGAAGTTGAAATAGTTCGAGAAAAACGCCTTGACCGCCGGCACGAACTCCATCGGCCGGCCGGTTTCGCCGAACCGGTTGGGACCGGCCGGCGCGCGCGAGAGAATGAACGGGATCGGGATGACAACCCAGATCGCCATCAGCACCAGCATGAGCCCGGATTCCATGTTCGCCTCCTCTCGCAACCGCGCGCCCGCGTCGGCCCGACAGGACGGCCGGCTGCGCCTCCCTCCAGAGACTGCGCGATGTTAAACGATATAGTGTCCCGCACGGCGCTTCCGCAACTTGGGATAAGTACCCCCAGCGCGACGCGCGGCATCGGCGCCCGCGAAGGCGGACGCAAGACCGGTTACCACCTCTGCCGAAGCCGCCCTGGAGCATCGTGCGAAAAAGTGGGAGCCGGTTTTCCGCACGATGCGACAACAGGGAGATGGAGCGTGTTGGCGAACCGGATTTCGCCGGACGCGCGCTCGATCCCATCCCGGCGAATGTTGATCGCCATCGCCCGACGCGAAGTGTTGCCGGGCTGGGCGCGCCGCCATAGACGCAACCAAGAGGAGAAAATTCAAGATAAACGCCGCCAATTGCGAGTCCTATGCAAAAGACACAAAAGATAAAATGAATGGTATGTTTGCAAATATAGAGCACAGCATAGGCAAACACACGACACTCGCCCAGCGGATGAGCCCATAAATTCCAATTACAATTTCAATGAAAGCCGCCTCGCTCAAAGATATACATATGATTCCCTTCGTTCTCGAAACGTCGATTTAACGATTTAAAAACTACTGTTCTCAATTTCTGATTATATATATTTTCGTCGACAACAACGACGAAGATGAGGTCTATCACAATGATGGAGTTCGACTCGCTGTTCACCGAAGCTTTCCTTGCTTCGGATGAGAACTTGCCGCGCATCGGCCAATCTCCAGCCTCGTTCGGCGGCCAAAGCTTTCATTACGGCGTCGAAGCGCCGGACCGTGCCGGCGTCTACATATTGATCTTCGAGTATCGGAATCACCTGCATCCGCTTTACGTGGGCTATGGCCGGTCGATACGGGCCGCCATCGGGGATGTCTTGTCGGAGCGCGATGCCCTGCATCGCCTCGCCCACGGCTTCTACTGGAAGCCGGTCGCCTCCGAGGCGGACGGGCGCCGTCTGGTGGAGCGCCTGATCATGGCTCTGCGGCCGCACTTCAACACGGTCGACCTCGCCGCATGCGGCCGGGAAGCGGCCGAGCCGCCTCGCGAGGTGACGACGCGCCGCGTGGAGACCGGCTTGATTGGCGAGGCCGAGCGAACGACGGCCCAAAATCCGCGCTCCTGGCGGTCGTCCACCGCAAGCCGCCCGTTCCAGACTCAGGCCAGGCCGACGAACGGCTCGACACCGCCGCCAGCATTCCCCTCGTCGCCCTCGTGAGAAGCGGCCGCCAGGCGCGCGAGGCGGTCGCGGATATCCCGGCCGTCGAGCAGGCAGAGCGCTGAAGCGGGTCACCCGGAGGGTTCGTCGGCATGCCCCATCGACGCACACTGTAAGTAATACGGATAAACAAAAGGAAACAATCGAAAGAATCCCCTCCTTTCACTCAAAATTACACACAACTTCGTCGCCGAGAACTCCAGCTCACATTAATGGACGCTCAAATAATAGCGGATACGATGGCGTCATCTGCGTGGAAGTCGCATAGGCGAACGTAAATTTACTCGATCCGTTTCATATCTTGTTTGCCTTGGAGGGCATGGATGGGAGCGACCGACCCCGGAGCCGTACGGGGCGAACCTCTGAACGAGCGGCCGTATCTCCCGGAGATACGGGCCGAGCAGCTGTCCATTGCCCTCGCCAACCTGCCCACCACGCTGATCTCGTCCGCCCTGATCGCCCTGTCGGGCGCCGTCGTCCTCAACATCGAGGGTGGCTATTGGTGGATCCCCTGGTGGGTTGCCGCCGTGGTCGCCGTGGCGATCGTGCGTGGGCTCTGGCTCCTCCGGCTGCGCAGCAGGCCCGAGGCCACGCGCGACACCGAGGCCTGCCTGCGGCAACTGCGCAACTTCGCCTTTCTGGCCGGCCTCGTCTGGTCGGCCGTGCCGCTGATGCAGGTCGGCGGCATTGAGACCATGTCCGGCGCGCTGACGGCCTTCCTGATGGCCGGCATCTCCGCCGGCGCGCTCATCCAGAGCATGACGCTGGCCCAGCCGGGCATCGTGTTCTTCACGCCCATCCTTCTCTCCACCACCGGCACCTTCCTTGCCCAGGGCGACCTGGCCTGCGGCGTGATCGGGGCGAACACCCTGCTGCTGCTCATCATGATGATCCTCCAGGCCAGGCGCGGCTCGGCGCGGTTCTGGCAGGGCGAGGAGGCCCGCCTCAGCTCGCAGGCGCTCGCCCGGTCGCTCAACGAGTCCAACCGCAAGCTGGACTATCTCGCCAACCACGACAGCCTGACCGGCCTGCCCAACCGGGCGGCCTTCAACGCCGAGCTGTCGGCCCGCGAGGCGCGGGGCGCCGCGCTGGCGCTGGCCGTCGTCGACCTCGACAATTTCAAGCTGATCAACGACACCCACGGCCATCTCGTCGGCGACAAGGTGCTGATCGAGGCCGCCGTGCGGCTCTCCCGCGCCTGCCATCCCTCGGACTTCATCGCCCGGCTCGGCGGCGACGAGTTCGCCATCATCATCGGCGCCGGCGACGACGGGAAACGGGCCGAAGCCCTGTGCGAACGGGTGGTGGCGGACATGGAGCGCCCCTTCCTGACCGACAGCATCGCCTCGCCGGTGGGCGCCTCGATCGGCCTCGCCCTGTTCCCGCAGGACGCGGCGGAGCTGTCCGGGCTGTTCGCCGCCGCCGACATCGCGCTCTATGCCGCCAAGGAAAAGGGCAAGCGCCGCGTCTCCCGCTTCGACGCCGAGCTGCGCATCAAGCTCCAGCGCAGCCAGCGCATCGAGGCCGAGATCGGCGACGCCCTCTCGGACGGCCGCCTTCACGTGGTCTTCCAGGGCCAGCACGACCTCGGGACCGGCGCCGTCATCGGCCATGAAACGCTGATCCGCTGGTCCCACCCCGAGCTCGGCGCCATCAGTCCGCCGGAGATCCTGGCCGCGGTGCGCGCCGCCGACATGGGCGACCGCCTCACCCAGTTCGTCGCCACCGAGGCCTGCCGCCTGCTGCGCGCGCTGACCCATGCCGGCGACGCCAGCTCCACCGTGGCCATCAACATCTCGCCCGGCGAGTTCCTGACCGGCAAGCCGGTGGACATCCTGCTTGCCACCATCGACCGCTTCGCCATCCGCCCCGACCGCTTCGAGGTGGAGGTCACCGAGGAAACCATCCACGACCTCATGGGCGTCAGCGCCGAACTCCGGCGGCTGGTGGACGGAGGGATGAGGATCGCCATCGACGATTTCGGCTCCGGCCACTCCTCGCTGGTCAAGCTAGCCTCCCTGCCCTTCGGCCGGCTGAAGATCGACCGCTCCCTGATCGCCGGCATCGACAGCCTGGAGAAGAACGCCCAGTTGATCGGCACGCTGATCAACCTCGGCACCCAGCTCAATTTCTCCGTCCTGGCCGAAGGCGTCGAAACCGCCGCCGAAGCCGACATGCTCAGCCGCTACGGCTGCGCCCAGGTGCAAGGCTTCCACTTCTCCCGCCCGGTGGCGGCGAAGGAGATCCTGGCGAAGGTGAGGGACGAGAGCGCCGAGGCGGGACGGCTGAAGCGGATCTCGTGAACAGCCAAGCGGCTCCATCCACCTGGCTGAGGGAGAAGCGCAGAATGTCGGCCGGCAATAGAAGCAGCTCACCGGTCAGTTCGCCGTCCAGCCATCCACCATCTTCTTGATCCGCCAGCGCCGTTCTCCTTCTCCAGGAGGATCCTCCGGCCGGACCTCGGCTTCGGCCTTTCTGGTCGCCTTGATCAAGGCGGTGCCCTGCCGGATCCACACCGTACTGACGGATAACCTCCTGAAAGCACACACCTAGCGCCCGCCGCTCAGGCTGGCCTTCCCCGCCAAGTTCGCAGGCCGCTATGCCGGGACTATTTCCCGAGCGGAATGGGTAGGGCGCAGAAGCCGGAGCGAGAATAAGTCTGGCAGACAACAACAAGCGCCGTCGACTAGGAACTCCCCGCACGTCGGCTTATGCAGGAGTCGCTAGGCTGCTGTCGGTAAGTAGCCCGATCACCTTTATGCGAACATCGACCTCCAGATTAGTCTCATAGACGGCAGCTTCGGCTTGAAGCCTCTCAATGACCTCGGTAAACGTTAGGCGCCCTCGCGTGTGGGCACCAACCTCCCAATGCGCCTTCTCGCCGTGTGAAGAAATAACCAAAAATCCCCGTCGCCTTGTCTCGGGTTTGAGGTATTGCCCAACGAGCTGATGATGCAACGCCTTTTGCAGATCGGGGATAGTCCAGCTGTCGCCTCTTTTGATTTCCACAGCGCAAGCCAGCCCAATCTCTCGGCTCTCGACCTCGATATCCGGCTTCTTTCGGTTGTGAACTTCCAACTCACGCGTGACTTTGTATCGATCTCCCAGGCGCTGCCGCAGATTGTCGGCGAGCCAAAGTTGAACCGCTTCTTCTTTTCCCATAGCGCGAACATGGTTTGCGCTAGAAAAATCTCCAGTCAGCAAGAAGTCAGCAATATCCAGAAGCGCAGCTCCCACTCTGCCAAACAGGTCATCACAAGTCCGCAACGGCCCTAAAAAGGTGTCCCCAAAACTTCTTGTTTCTGCGGCGCTCCAAACTGGAAGATCGGCATCTCTTTCTGCCTGCAAGCGCGCTTGTTGCAGGATTTGCTTCCGAAACGACACGTCAAGTTCATCCGCAACGCGACGGATGAGAGTGTGAGCTACCTTTCCAGATCGGCTGAGGAGTTCCTTCTGCAAGTTGTCGCGGACTTCACCGACCTTGTCCCTCTGATCGGGCGACCAGACGCCTTGATGGTGGGGGTCCGTGCGAGGCGGAAAATGAGCGTAAAGGATCGCAAGCAACTCAAACAGAATTTCCGGCTCGAACCCGTCGAGGCTGACCGGGCCGCCTCTCATGCTTTCCCGGAACATCGCAATGAACATCCTGGCGACGTAGTCCTGACTGTCGTCGCATCGCCCTTCAATTCGCTGCTTGAGTTCGGGAAGTGCAAGCTCTGGGTTGAATTCGAGTGCGCCCCCTAACAGCAGAAAGTATAAGGCTTCGTCATTAATCGCTGCCTGAGCCTGGGCGAGCAATCGCGTACCGAAGAGCTGCCGGCGGGAGCTATCGCCGTGACCGAACGCGCGCAACCAACGAAGAGCCGCCTCATGGTTTTCGGTGCTTGAATTTGGTTCCGCCAACGCGAGGCCGCTCAGATCAAGCGTGTACCATTTGCGGCTTTCATACTCTGGATTGATCCGGTTCCATAGGTAACCACGCGGGCATGATGCGTCCGTCCACTCCTTGCTGAGCTCCCCCTTGATCTCAGCTTCAACAACCGGGGTGTTAGCCACGAGCAAAACATCTATGACGGGTAGGTTGTCGTCGATCCTTGACAAGACGACATGTCGGAAGACCAAGCGAACATCATCCACCGAGAGCGAACCCGCCCAGTTTGGGCTTGCGCTCGCCATCGTCAAGCCCGCGCCGATTGCGCGGTTGAGGTTCCGGCGAAGTTGCTCAGGAGAGCCCTCTCGCCACGAACTGGCAGGTTCCTCGGGCGCGGATCTCCGCCAAAGCTCTTGCAGCGAATGCGCGAAGCGGTCCCATGTCTGATCCCCGAACGCTACCCGAAACGGCGGCTCCGCAAGCTGAGGTAACGGCGGCTTGGAAGCAAGAGAACAAGCCGCAAAGGCCCAGTTCAGCAACGAGAAAACAGGATGGCTTCGGTCTAGTTTTCCTATGTCCTCAGGAAGATCGACCATTGCAGGGGCGGCTCTGACCTCAAGAGCAAAGTCGAGAAACCGCCGCTTTGCTGTCTCACTGCGTTCGGCTAGCTTTCTCTCTCGCTCGGCCTGACTTGCCTCAAACGCCAAGAACTCCGGGCGTGGAGGGCGTGGCTTATAGAAATCCTCAATGAGGTCAGTCAGTTCCTGATGCGTCGAGGCACTCTGCTTCATTTCTTGCAGAAAGCCAGCATGAGCTTCAGTCACCTTGACGAGATATAAAAGAGCATCAAGCGCGAGTTTCTTTTCTTCCAACCGCTCTTTGTATTCTAAGTCTTCTAGAAGCCATTGGATATCTGCCTCTCCAAGGCCACCATCGAATATCTCATAGAGCCTAAGCTCAATTACACTTGTGGGATACACGCCAGTTTTCGCGACATTGTCAGCGAGAAGCCAAAAAAGGCCACGAACAATTTTCGGCTTCTGCTTGATCAGCTCCGCGAGGGTTTGCTCCCCTGGGAGGTCCCCAGTCGCGGTCGACCGCGAGACGTAGGCCCAAATAATTACTGAAAGCAAAGCGATGGTAGGCTGTTCGTTCACAGAAATCCGCTGAACAATATCTTTGAGCGGCCGACCAATATTATAGGAAATCCAGGCATTTCGGTTCCTAGAGAAGATATCTCCAACAGGAGATGGCGGAGAGCCCAGGAAATTATGAACCTTTTCCAGCAGAGTGCGTGCCTGCGCGTCAGAACATTTAGCGAAAAGGCGATCGATCGAGAAATCCAAGACGTTATGCGGCTCGGAAGGGTATCGCTCGAAAAGCTCGATTACACCGTCAAAGCTCAGAGCTGTTGGAAATAGAATTGGGAGCGCCGAGGAAACGACGGTGTGGCCAATCCGCAAGGACGTCTTCCGAAGCCAATCCGCGACCATACGGAGGCCATCCGTATCACCAAGAGCTTCCAGCAACTCAATCGCAGGCACCCTGACGCGCGAAGGTGTCTCGTCAGCGATTGCGGTCGAACGGGCCAACTCGCGACAATCCTCAATGCGTCCCATCGTGGCGATCGCGAGTATGAGCCTCCGTGCGTCTTCGTCCTGATGCTCCTGCCATGCCTTCACGAGATCAGGTCCGAGCCTCGCATCCGAAAACATAAAGAGGTTTCGATCATCGGGCTCGGGGTTAGGATTGTTTCCGTTCGCCTCCTGATCAAGAGCTCGCCGAAGCAGCTCCCGACGTACGTCGATCGGCAGTGATCCGGGATCGCCATGGAGCAACAGCGTCATCGGTTCGCGAGCAAGAATGCCGGCGAGAAACTCCGGCTCCCAAAGAGCGAGCCATGCAGCCGCAGGTCTTAAGGTTCGGACAACGGTCTGGACGCCGTACCGCTCACAAAACAGGATTTGTGAAACAGCACGCCGGCCGCCGGGACGCTCGTACAGGCGCCGGAGCCAACATCCTGTGAGAAACTCTTGTGTCTCGCGGTGGTGGAGCCGAACACGCCCTCTCGTCGCCGGTGCGAAGAGAGGGCGACGCAGCAAAGTCTCTATTTCGGCAGGTGACCAACCCGTGAGAATTTCCTCGGGACGCCGTGCATCGGTATCCCCGAGACTGTCGACTTTGCTTCCCGGCTCAATCAGAGAAACCTCTTTTGACAAGGTCAGAGCGGCGGCCAATAGTTCCGCCGCTCGACGTGCGTCATCAACGGACAGCACACTCCCGTCCGCTCGGAAGCCCTTCCACTCTTCCAGGTTGGCTGCGACGGAGTGCTCCATCATTTCCAGCCGAGAGCCAAGACGGCGCTGCTGCCCCCAGTAACCTAGGGACCGAAGCAGGTCGCCGGGACGGCAGTTCACTGGCTCCAGACCCGCCTGTTGGATCGCCTGGATAATGGCGCTGGCATCGGCTGCAAAACGCCCGCCTTCAGCTTTCTGAACGAATTTGAGCATTCGTTCCGCATCAAGGGGCATCATCCTGACCACGACGACCGGCTCAGCCTCTTGCTTCTTCGGCGTCGACGTCGGGACTTCGCTCCGCCGTTTGCCCTCCCTGTCGAAATAAGGGGCAAGGACTACGTCGCGCCAATCCTGAGACGCCAACGCATCCGCCCCCTCGATCGGGGACGCCGGAGCCTGATCGCTTGGCCCATTCCCCAATATATCGGCAACGGCAGCTCTGTCTGCGGAGCCTTGCCAATCGGTGTGACGGCATGAAACGAACACATGTGCTCGTTTCAAGGCACTTCCGAGAGCCTTGCGTAGTGAGCGAAGGGACTTCTTGAAATCTGCATTCGCCAACAACGCTTCGTCACGCGCGTCCAGAAAGAACCACCCCAGTTGATCCGAGCCAAGCCATTCCTGAAGTTTGGCATTGTCGTCCGGTGAAATGAGGTCAGCGACCTCATCACCGGCCAAATCCTTAATCTCTAGGAAGAGAGAAAAACGCCTTTCTTGGCATAGCCGACGCGCAATTCCTCGAAACTCCTGCGTCTTGCCACTTGCCGCCTCTGAAAGGACAACGACGCGATCATGTTCCAGCAGTTTTGACCAGCTCAGCGCTCCGCCGGTCATGCGAAGGAAGTGGACGTCATCCTCTATCGCCAGATCATCGTGCTTGTCGCTCAGAGGGCGAAACTCCCGATTGAGTTCGACAAACCGGTCTGGTTGCTGCTTTGTCACCGCCACCGCCCCCTTCTGCATGGTGACAGCGTATAACGCTCGGAGCACACGTGCGCTTTGATTGTTGCGCTCTCAACAGAAGACGACAACCAGGGCGGCATTCGCCGCTCAGCATGGTCGGTTAATTTGACGGCAAGCAGCAGGGGCTCGTTCTGATCACCCAAGTGATTCAAACAGAGGAACTAACACAACCAACCTTACAAGGCGCCTCTACGATAGATATCGAAGTCTTTGGATGTCCACTCCAGACCATAGTGTATAACATACAAATACAAATCACGTAGCAAGATCAAAAAGTCGAGAAAACTACCCCAATAGAAGGTGTGGTGGGCCCGGCAGGACTCGAACCTGCAACCAGACCGTTATGAGCGGCCGGCTCTAACCATTGAGCTACAGGCCCATCGAGAAACCGGGCGGAGCGGCGCAGGCCACACGCGCCCCGTTCCAGGGCGCCTGTTTCTGCCATCCCCTACCGCCGGAATCAAGGCGCTTCATCGGCTTGGCGGCAGCGAAGGCGTCGGCGTGGACAAGCCGGATCGCACGTCGTCGTAGAAGGCGGCGCAATCGGCGGTGCGGCGGTCGACGCCGTCGGCGACGATCTGCCACCGCCCTTGCACGGCGCGCCACTTCTCGCCCGCCCTGGGCGCGACGCGCGGCATGTCCTCACGGCAGCGGGGCGGCAGCGCCGGCAGGGTCACGCCGGCGGCCTCGCGGCCGATTTCACGGGAGGCCGTCGCGAGGCGCTGGTCGAGCGTGCCGCAGCCAGTCAAGATCGCCGTCAGTGACACGGCAGCCATCGTCGCCACCATCGGCAGCCACCGCCGTCTCGTATCGCTTCCACGCATCGTCCGCATCCCTGTTCGCCGCCTCGGCCCGAGCGCGATCGCTCGCCGCCGCAGCCTCGGCCACCTTGAACTGGCGCCGCATCTCCTCGATCTGCCCTTGCAACGCCAGCTTCTCGGACGCCGCGACGAAGCCTTCGCGCGCCGCGCGGGCGACGGCCGGATCGTCGATCCAGGCATCGTAGAGCTGGAGGGCCGCGAAGGTGACGGCGGCACCGACGATCAGCCCGGCGACGGCGGCAACGGTGGCGCCGAGCTTGTCGAGGAGGCCGAACATCATTCGAGCCCCGAGGCGCAGAGTTCGCCCTCGCCGATGCGCGTCGCATCGCCCATGCCGCGCCGGTTGGCGAGGCCGACCACCATGCGCCCGCCGGCCCGGTTGAAGGCAGTGGCGGCCGTGCAGCTTTCCAGCCAGCGGCCGGCCCGGCCAAGCCGCGCCGCCGTCGAGCGGCAGGCTGCGTCGACGCCGATGTTCCAGGCGAGCGAGGTCATCATCGCCCGCCAGCTGAGCGGCGCGGCCGGCCAGTTGGGCACGCAGGCGACGAGCCGGGCGCGATAGTCGCGGGCGATGCGGCTGGCAAGGCGCCGGTCGCAGCCGGCGGCGGTTTCCACCATGCCGGGCCTGACGCCCTTGGTGTCGCCGTCGCAGATGGTCCACACCGGCGGCTTGGCCACCGTGTCGAGATAGGCCCGGAGCGAGCGGCCCTCCCAGGGCTTGACCAGCGCGGTGACCGCCAGGGCCACGTCGTCGGGCACGGGAGCGGCGCCCGGCATCAGCGCCAGCGTGCCGCCGGCCCCGGCCGACAGCAGCACGGCGGCG
This sequence comes from Pleomorphomonas sp. T1.2MG-36, assembly GCF_950100655.1. Classification (NCBI taxonomy): domain Bacteria; kingdom Pseudomonadati; phylum Pseudomonadota; class Alphaproteobacteria; order Hyphomicrobiales; family Pleomorphomonadaceae; genus Pleomorphomonas; species Pleomorphomonas sp. T1.2MG-36. The sequence continues at coordinate 56,334 of NZ_CATNLY010000052.1, read as the reverse complement.
ATGGCCGCGCGGGCGCGCCTGGTCGGCGCGAGCTTAATCGTCGGCATCGTGCAAGGCCTCCTGCAGCACGTGGCGGGCGACGAAGGCGGCGAACACCACGCCGAAGGCCACGAAGGGAAAGACGGCCGGCGGGATCAGCTCGCCGCCGGAGAGATAGGGCAGCACCGCCTCGGCGGCGGTGAGAAGGCCGCCGGCGATCAGGATGCGGGAGGTCCAGGACCGCCGGAGCACCTTTCCGGCATTGGGCACGAGCCTCGGTCGCTTCATGGCGCAAACTCCAGCCGGAGCCACGCCGGCCAGACCGGAAAACGGCCTGGCATCGGGCTCTCGCAATGGCAGGAGACTAGGCGGGATGGGTTTGCAGGGTGGCGCTCAGCCGATCCGGAGCCAATGGCGCAAAAGCGACGCGGCCTGATCGGAGAACCAGGCCAGCGTGGCGCCGACACTGACGCCGCCGATGGCCAGCACGCCGACGATGCGCAGCCCGGTGGTCTTCATGTCGCGCCACTCGCCGACGGCCGGCAGCACGGTTTCGCTCTGCGTCCGCGCCATGTCCTCGACCGCCCGCCGGCTGAGCGTCAGCTCGGCCTTCAGCGCCGACAGCTCGCGCGCCTGCTCGTCGAGGCGGCGATGCATGGCGGCGCGATTGTCGCGGGCGGCGATCTTCTCGTCGCCAAAGTCGCGCAACAGGTGCTGGACGCTGGCGCTGACCTCGCCAAGCCGCACCAGCACCTCGTTGGCGGGATCGGCCTCGGAAAAGAGCGGCTTCACCACGCCCGCCTATGCCGCCGGCCAACCGGCGGACGGATCGATGGCATCGAGCGCGGCGGCATCCCCAGCCGCAAGCGCCGCATCCTTCAGATCGCGCCGATGCTGAACCACGGCCGCGTACCAGTCACCCACCGAAGCAGCCAGCGCCAGCCCGTCGGCCGGCCTGGCAAGCGGAATGCGCAGGTTCTCGACGGCGATCCACCCGCGCGAATAACTCTCCGGCCAGGAGACGGTGCCGGCCGAGGCAGCCGTGGCAGTCGAGGCCATGACCATCAGATCGGCACTGCTCCTGTCATCGAGGGCGACGTGCAGGCCGCCAGCGACGGGAGCGCCGGCGGCGAGGAGGGCGTCGGAGGCGGCGGAGATGGCGGCGAGTTTGGCGGCGCGGAGTTGTCGAAGCTCATCGCCTCTCAATGCATTGAGCCTTGACACCTCATCCGGCGTCATTTCACGCTCAACAAATGATCCGTCGGCTTCGATGACGATCTTTCTCATGACGCATCCTTGATGCCAAAGAGCTTGCACGTGCAGGTGAGCGTGCCCGTATTGGGCGTCAGTCGAAGAAGATTGTAAGGGCCGGCTGTTTGGACGCGGCCCATTGCTGAAAGCTCGTTACCAGCAGCCCAACCTTGCGACTTGATCGCGCCGGATACATTATCGATGTCGATCAACGCGTCGAACCAAGAGATCGCTACGTGGATGATGCGGTACGAGCTTACGCCTGCGCTACCGTCGTAGCTAACAACGCCCGTAGCGCGGAGCTGCGCTATCTGTTTATAGTCGATCGCTCCTGAAAGAACGGCTCCGGCGCCCGCCACTCGTACCTGCACCATCAGGTAGTTGTTGCCTGTATGTCCCAGCAACTCGACTTCGAATTTGGAATACCCAGATGGCAACGTAATGTCGACAGACGCCGCTGCGCTTATGCTTGTCGTGGAGATAAGCTTTCTGCCGACACCGACGAGCTGCGATCCATCAACAGCCGGCAACTTAGCCGCACCGTCAAGTGCGAGCAAATTGTTTGCGGCGGTGCCTACGACACGACGGGCGAGCGCAGCTAGATTTGCAGCAAGGCTCATTGCAATCTACCTCGATCATCTGTCCACCCATACGTGTAGACATAGAGTGGATTAGAGTTGGCGGAGTTTGCACGGATGCGGATGCGACCTGAGGTGTCAGTGCGCAAACGCAGCGACACCATCGAGCCGGAAATATTGAGGTTTGTGCCGACATTGAACGGGCCAGTTGGTGGATTGTTCGCCGCACCGGGTGCCGCATCGGCCGTATCAGGGGACGAAAGCAATGCGCCAACGAAGTTTGTCGTCGTCGCTATTTGTTGCGCGGTTACGTTGGCAGCAACACGCACGCCGGACGGAACGGATAGCGTGTAAAGCGTGGCAGTTGTGGGGATGGGATTGATGGCAACATCGCCGACGGGCGCATCCCAGAAAAAGTCGTCGCCAAGCTGCGCAAATGGCGTGATCTGCGACGACCCATTGGTTCGCACCGAGCCGATGCGACGGCGGGCAGTGTAGCCTGCCGGCATTGACGGGGCCGAGGCCGACAAAGATAGCAGCACATCAACCGTGTTGCCGTCAGCAGAGCTGATGAGATGTACGTGATACCAAGTATTTGCGGCGATGGCTCCGACATCAAGGGAACCGCCGCCGGGACCTGTCGACCATGCGCCTAGCCCTTTGTTCATGGCCGTGGGGAGAACGATAGCCGCCCGCGTACCGCCCTCGCTGGCGGCCTCGCCGGCCGCGACGGCAAAAGTCGCAGCCCCCACATACGACATGGTCAGCCCGAAAATGTGCCCTTTAGCGCCGCCAGCCCACGCCGCCATTGTCGCCGGGGTGATGCCCAGGTTCGCCCGCGCGACCGCGACGTTGGCGAGGTCGGCGAGGTTGGCAGCGGGCAGCATCGCATTCGCGACGGTGAACGGGGCAATCGCCACGCCCGAGATGCGGTCGCCGCCTTCCGCTGGCGTCGCAAGGGTGAGCGTCGATCCGGCAACCGAGTAGTCGGCGCCGCCACCGGTGAGCCAAGCGCCGTTGAGCGAGAAAATGCAGGCGCTCGGCAAAGGCGACATGCCGAGGTCGAACGCCGTCTGGCCGGCGGCTGCCGTGAAGCCGAACGGCGTCAGCGCGTTTCGAAGGCCCTCAAGGCCAAGGTTCGCTTGTGCTTGCGCCTTTTCTTCAGCAGTCAGGTCTTGCTCAATGGCATAGGAAACGACCCCTTCGACAGTCGCGGCGGCGACCTCGGCGCGATCGGCGGCACCGGCCGCCGCCGCCGCACTTGCCGCCGCTTCGCCGGCTTTGGTCGTTGCGATGGCGGCGGCGGTCGTTGCCGTCTAGGCGTTGCCCTGCGCGGCGACGACGTCCGCCACGATGCCGGCGACGGTTTCGATGTCGGGGGCGATGCCGACCAGCGACACCATCTGGCTCTGGACCTTGGCCAGGGCAAGCGTGGCGTTCACCAGCTCGGTCACAGACACCATCGACGTGACCGGCAGAACGACGGAGCGGGCGACCAGCTCCTTCAGCTGCAGCGCCTGCTGCGTCAGCAGGTCGAACGACCGCTCGATGGTTTCGGCGAAATAGGCGCCCTGGTTTTCGAGGTCGGTCGCCTGGGTGAAGGGCACGTCGAGCACCAGCGTCAGCTGATGGCCGGCCGGCGGCGGCGCGGTGACGACGATCGCCCCGCCGCCATCGTCGCCGACGCCTGTCACCGTATAGTCCGGCCCGAGATCCAGATCGGCTTCGACGCCGGCCGGGTCGGTCAGGATGACGCGGATATGCGCCTCGTCGTAGATCTTGAAGGCAAAGGGAAAGCGCGTCGTCGCGCCGTTGCAGGCATAGGGGCCGGAGCGGTTGGCTTCGCTCGCAATGGTCATGGAGGACCTCGCAAAAGGCATCGCACGGGAGAGCCGGTACACCACACACGACGCGACAACAGGAAATCGAGCTTTCGCGGACGCTACCCCGGCGACGTTTGTTTGCTCGCGGGTTGATGCGTGCCCCCCGCCCAAGGCCACCGCGACCGGCTATTCCGAGGGCCCGACGCCTAGCGCCTATCCAGGACCACCGGAGCACCATCCCTGCGTTGGGCATGAGCCTCGGTCGCTCCATGGCGCAAACTCCGGCGAGAATGACTGGAGACTGGGCGAGAGGGATTTGGGGGATGGCGCTCAGCCGATGCGGAGCCAGTGGCGCAACAGGTGCTGGACGCTGGCACTGACCTCGCCAAGCCGCACCAGCACCTCGTTGGCAGGATCGGCCTCGGAATAGTGCGGCTTCACCACGCCCGCCTATGCCGCCGGCCAGCCGGCGGACGGATCGATGGCTTCGAGCGCGGCGGCATCCCCGGCCGCAAGCGCCGCGTCCTTCTGGTCGCGCCGATGCTGAACCACAGCCGCGTACCAGTCGCCCACCGAGGCAACCAGCGCCAGCCCATCGGCCGGCGTGGCAAGCGGAATGCGCAGGTTCTCGACAGCGATCCACCCGCGCGAATAGCTCTCCGGCCAAGGTAAGGTGCCGGTGGAGGCGGCCGTTGCGGTCGAGGCCATTGCGGTAAGATCGGCGCGGCTCCCGTCATCAAGAGCGACGTGCAAGCCGCCTGCGACGGGGGCGCCGGCAGAGAGGAGGACGTCGGCGGAGGCGGAGATGGCGGCGAGCTTGGTGGCCCGCAACTCGGCAAGGGTTGGATCACGGGTCTGCCATACGTAGGCGGGTCGCCCAGCGACATCCTCAACGCTCAGTTCAACCGCAATTTTGTCTTCCGGCACTTCAACTGCAACACGCGGCACGAACAACCCTATCGCCGCTAACTCCTCGGCCGGCCACGCGTCTTCGATCGAGAGCGGATGACGGACGCCTGCAATAGGCTCGCCGTTCCAAGCGACGTACCCAGCGCCAACCTTGAGATAGAGCGTCATGAGCAGATAATCCTTAAGTAGCCGTCACTCGCCGTCATCGACGCCGTGAGCGCCGCCCAATTGGGCGGGGCGCGCCGCCCTCGACCAATCCCGAGTACACTCCAAGGGCCGAAGTATGATGGATTTGAACGGTTTCCTGGGGCAGAGCGAAGACGCACCGAAGCCGCGCCAACGATGCCCTCGAACAGAAAATAGACGGTGTGAGTCCCTATAGGTCCGCCGCCCCATACCGTTATCGGGTCGTTCACGACCAGTTCGCTCCCATTATGATTGGCTTGACTGGCAGTCAGAAACGAGCCGCTGATAGCGCTGCCCTCTGTGATAGAGAGCAATGCGGCACCGGCATTATCAAGCACGTCGATGCCGGCTCTTTCGGCAGAGCCACCCCAAGAGCCGACTACGGTTACTAGCAGGCTATAGCGTCCTATGGTCCGGAGCGAGTTTGGGAGAGTCACCGCTACGTTCCCAGCTCCAGAGACGGAAGCGCCGGATATGGCGGGAAACGGCATAAGAGCCACGGGTGGTAGCGCAACACCCAGCAGAGGGATCATGCGAGCCCCCTGATATAGGAAATGGCGATCTGCGTTGAGGAGATGACCTCATAGTGCAGCACATTGACCGCGCCGGGCGTAATGCTCTGATCGGGAACCAAGCCATCGAAGAATTTATAGCTGGACCCGAATGATAGCGTAAACCCGCCACTACCGCCCTGTGACACCACAATAAATCCGCTCTGACCGACCTTTGGATTTCTAGGGTCGGAGAGCGTCCGATTGCCGAAAACGACTACGGAGAAATTGATGCCGGAGGCGAGATCGATGGGAATAGCGGCCCCGTCCGTCAAGGCGACGAGAGTCCCGGCGCCCCAGAGGTTGGCGACACTCACCGGCTTCGCTACAGTACCGGCGAGGACTTCCTCGGTAGAAGCAGTATCAAGTCTCACCGTTACGGTATCTTCAAGCGTTGCGCTGTCGCCGCCGTTGATCTTGACGCCAGCGCCACCTGCGATCGTCCGGGTCGCTGGAGCGTAGTTTTCAAGCAGCGTGTGGATCTGATCCGTCGTCAAATAGCTATCGAGATCGAAGCCGTCCGATAGCGCCTGCGCGACGGCCGCCCAGTGGCGGGCAGAGAACCCGCTGCCGACAGGCGTTTGCGGCGCGGCGTTTGCCAGTGCTTCGGCAAGAACCGCCGCCTGCGTCGCCGTGGTCGCAGCCCCGGTCGCCACGCCGGCCGCCCCCGTCGCGGTTCCCGCTGCCGTCGACGCCGCCTCAGCATTCCCCTGGGCGGCGACAACCTTGGAGGAAATGCCGGCGACGGTCTGGATATCGGGGGCTATGTCGAGCAGCGCCTCCATCTTGCTCTGAATCTCGGCCAGAGCGAGCGTGGCGCTGACCAGATCCGTGGTCGATACGGTCGAGGTCACCGGAAGCACCACCGAACGGCCGATCAGCTCCTTGAGCTGCAGCGCTTGCTGCGTAAGCACGTCCAGCGCCCGCTCGATGGTCTCGGCAAAGTATGCGCCCTGGTTTTCAAGGTCCGTCCCTTGCGTGAAGGGCACGTTGAGGATCAGCGTCACCAGGCAGCCGAGCGGATGGGCCACGGCCGTTTGCACCGCGCCGCCGCCATCGGCACCGACGCCGGTCACGACATAGTCCGTCCCGAGCGCCAGCGTGGTCTCGGCGCCTCCGGCGTCGGTCAGGATGACGCGGACATGCGCCTCGTCGAAAATCTTGAAGGCGTAGGGGAAGCCGGTCGTTGCGCCGTTGCAGGCATAGGGGCCGGAGCGGTTGGCTTCGCTCGCAATGGTCATGGGCGGGCCTTCTGACGAGCACCGGCGCGGAAACGGCAAGCGCCTTCCGCGATGACGGTGCGACACTGGGAATCGACAGGCGAGACCCTAGGGCCGCCGGGTTTGTTTCAACGCGCGCCGCCCCGCGCGCCCCGCCATCCGGCCAAACCCTCTTGGAACGCCGGCTCGGGCAGCACAAACTGCTGACCACGACTCGCCTGCCCGCCAACAGGCCGCAGCAACGTTCCCGGAGCTTTTCAAGATGGCCCTGTTTTTCGTGATGCTTGCCGTGCAGCTCCTCGACGTCGCGGCGATCGCCTCGCTGTTCATCGGGCTGTTCAAGGTTCGGAACGCCGTCGGCTATCCCGTGGCGATCGGCCTCGCCATTCTGACGCATGTCATCATGCGCAGCATGCAGATCCTGGGCTTCAGGTGGGACGCGGTCGAGTTCATCAGCATCGCCGCCGGCATGGCCGCCGCATGCCTCGCCTTCTTCATCGGCAAGGCCATCCGCAGGGATATCAAGCACTAAGGCCGGCAAGAGCGCGTCCGGCGAACCTGAGTTCGCCGAAAATGCTCTACGTCATCGCGCCGAACGTGTGGCCGATCGCCACCTCCGCTGGCGCGTCGATCATGAGCGCCACCGCCATCATGGCCGCCCGCACGGCGGCAGCGCCTGCCCCGTCACGGCTGCCACTCTTCGCCCACGTGGCCGCCCGGGCCGTACCCTCCCCGGCCGTCGGCGCCGCATCGTCGATGCCCGGCGCCGCGCCGAGCAGGCCGAAGGCGCCCTCGCCGCTTCGCGCCGCCGCCAGCACCATCTTTTGGCGGGCGAACAGCAGGGTCGCGCCGAGGGTGCGCGTCAGGCCCGCCGCCTCCGTCGTGGCGGGGGATGCCATCAAGGCGGCAACCATCACCTTCACCGCCGCCTCGGCCTTGCCGTCCGGCGCTGCGATCTTCCTCACCCAGCCGTCGCCCTCGGCCACCGCCCTGGCCTCGCCGCCGGAGCGCGCAAGCCCGTGACAGTCACCGGCGAGCCAGACGGGAACCTCGACGAAGTGCCAGCGGACGCGCCGGATCAGCCAGGCCGCGAGATCGTCCGACCCCGCCTCGCCCCGCTTCGCCGCCGCCAGTCGCCGCCCGGCCATCAAGGGCGACCGCTCGGCGATCCGGTCGGCGATGTCGGGCACAAACGCCCCGCTGGCGCCCACCGCGAACGCCGCCGCCCCCACCGCCTCGATCGCTTCGGGCAAACCGGCCGCATCGGTCAACGCCGCCGCGAGATCCCGCGCCAGCTGCCGCGCCACGGCATCGCCGCCCCCGGCCGAGGCCATGCGCAGATGGAAATCCGCCGGCCTGAGATCGCCCGCCGCCACGGCGTCGAGCCAGGCCGCCAGCGTTTCGATATCGTCGGTGCGCCCCTTGGCGGTGAAAGCCTCATGCAGTTCGGGCTGCGCCAGCAGCCGGCGCGCGTTGGTCACCGCCTCCGACAGTTCGAGATCGTGCAGCAACCGGTCGACGAAGGCATGGAACAGTGCGAGATCGAGCCCCACGGCCCCATCCCCTCCGCCACCCTCTACCATCGCCTTGGCGAAACGGCCGCCGCGCACGCCCTCGGCAAGATCGCCGTCGACGGCCAGCGGATAGAAGCCGCCCGTCAACGCCACGCCGCCGACGCTCACCGGCCGCGCCTCGCTCCATTTGGGCGCCGCGCCGGTCGCCCGCCGCTCGCGCGCGGCGATCTCGTCCCGGAAGCTCTCGAGAAGGTCCCAGACGGACTGGATGAAGCGTGCATCCCGCATATCGAGCGCCGCGAGGATCGCCGACACCATCTCCGGCGGAAAGCCCGCCGGACCGGTCAGCGCCGTATGGCCGGCCTCGGTGCCGGCGTTGAGCGCCACGGCGATCATCTCCCAGCGCGACAGCGACCGCCCCAGCGCCGGCAGGAAGCGGCGCACCGCCATCGCCCGCCGCTCGTCCGCGTCGTAGGGCGCATAGAGCGCCGCGACCTCCTCGGCCGCCCGCTCTCGGCGCGCCTTCAGCGCCGCGACGGCGGCATCGACGGGCGCCTTCAGCGCGGCAAAAGCCGGCCCCTTGGCGCGGCCGTCGATCTCGCGCAGCACCTCGTCGGCGGCCCGGCCGAGGTCGACCGGGCGCTTCCCGGCTCCGCCGTTGACCCGCACCAGCGCGGCGGCGATGCCCTTGGTGGCCTCGCTGAGGCGCTGCCGCCCGCGCCCGTCCACCAGCGCATCGTTGCGGCCCATGGCGTGTTCGATGTTGTCAAGGCTGGCGACAACCGCCTTCAGCGCGCCGATTGGCAGCTCGCCGTAAGGCTTCCCCTCGCCGCCCTGCAGCACCAGATCGGCGATCGCCAGCTCGTTGTCCCGGCCGGCCGCCGTCATCGCCTTCATGAAGGTCGCCACCGCGTTGCGCGGCGCCGGCTCATCGGTCTTGCGGAACTCGAAACGGTCGAGAATGGCATCGATGGCCCGCCAGCCGTCAACGCCGGTCGTCACCTCCGGCCGCTCGGGCCGGTCGAGCCGGCGCACCATCTCCTCCGCCGCCTCGAGATCGTCGGCAATCCCCAGCGCCTCGGCATAGAGCGCCACGTTGAGCAACTGCCGCCGCCGGGCATCGTAGAGCTTTTTGGCCCTGTCCTCCGCGCTGGACGCGGCAAGCTTCGCCACCTCCTCGCCGGCCCGCCGCTCGGCGACCAGATGGCGACGGGCGTCGATGGCGTCGCGCACCGGCGTATCCACTAGCGCGTCGCGGGCGAACGCCGCCGCGCCTTCGGCGGTGACGGGCTGCGCCTCGCCGGCCGGGCCGGCCAGCGCCTTGAGTTCCGCGGCCAGCCATTCGGCCATGCGAGGGCCGTGAATGGCGGCCAGCGCCGCCTCCGGCAACGTGCCGTCAACCAGCGGATCGCCCCGCCGCTCCACCATCAACCGCTTGGCCTCGAGCGCAATGGTCGCCTCGCGCTTCGGCACCAGCGCCATCGCCTGGATCATCTCGTCGCCGCTCGAAAAGCCGAACAGCCCAGCCGCCTCGTCGGGGTCGACACCGCCCGTCGCCGCATGAGCGGTGAACCGCCCACGCGGCAGCGCCGCCAGCACCGCCTCGCCGTAACGCTCGACGAGGATGGGCCGCGACAGCCGGATCGTCGGCAGCGCCGGCATCTCTTCCCCCAACCAACGCCGGTTGGTCAGCCACTCGGTGGCCCGATAGACCGGCAGCGCATTGATCCGCCCTTCCGCCTCGGCCGTCGCCGCCGCCAGCTCCTGGCGATAGCCTTTCTCCCGCGCTGCCCGCACCGGCCGCAAGATCTCCCGCGTCAGCCGATCCTCGGCCTCGGCGTCCGCCGCCGTGCGCTTTTCCTGAAGATCCGGCGACACCGGCCCAACATCACCCGCCGTCCGCCGCGCCTCGGCCAACGCCAGCTCGACGGCCAGCAGCCGGTCGAGCACCTCGGCCACCTCGGCGCTGACAGCCACGCCCTGCTGGCGCTCAACGACATAGAGCCCGATCAACCACGCCCGAAAATGCCGAAACGCCTCGCGCGGCCCGGCCGGCAGTGCGGTGCCGTCCAGAAGATACGCCACGAAGGCACGGGCGAAGTGCTCGGTGCCGTCCTCGGCATCGCCCGACCAGCGGGAAAGGCCGCCCTTGTCTTGGGAGGCGGCGGGTTCTCCCCGCTCCACCATGGCGTTGAGTTCGGCGAGATAGGTGCGCGCGGCTTCGCGTAGAAAGGATGAAAGGTCAATTGCCGAGACTAGGCGCCTCAGTGTGTTAGCATCAGCGGCGGATGCATTAATTGGGGCGGCTTTGCCGTTTTCAGGCGGTTGGTGTAACACGCTACTTGGCTGCTTTCGATTTTCGTCTCGTACAGCCTCATCCCTATCCGAGAGATCGATTTGAGGTCTCTCCGAGAGGAGAACCGCATCTGGGCCAGCGACCTTTGAGGATTGCATTCTTGTTCTCCGACAGCGAAGACTTTGCGGTAGCCGCCCCTGCACCAGTTGTGGGCGCTAGAAACGAAGCTGACCTTTTGAGCACACCGGTTTTCGGTGATAGAGCAGGCTCTTTGGGTGACGCCTACGACGCAGCGGAAGAAGCAGCCGCGTCAGCGCTTTCAGCCAAGGGCAACTGAACGGGGGATTATGACTGACCAGCTTTGTCTTCTGGGAAGGAGTATGTCGGAGCAGGTTTCCCATCAGGAGGGACGGTTGCTGTTCCGTTTGACTTACCCATCAGAAGATTTTTCAGAAACTCTTCACTCATTGCCGGCGACTTGGCCCCAGGCTTGAACGTTGCATGTTCCATTAAAGCTTTACTTGCCTTTGTGCCCATCACGTAAGCTGCGAAGGCAGCCAATGGCACACGAACATACCCTCCGGCCTTAGTTGCTCCTTGAAAGTCGCCGAGCGTAACTCCGCCCAAGCTCTCAACGAAAGTTAGGGGGTCTATACCAGCCTTTGTCAGAGACTCCTTAAATTTATCCACCTGAAAATAAAGGTTCTCGTTGGACTTATTCGTCACTTTTTGCTGGATAAAATCGGCAATTTCCTTTCGTTTGTTGGACACGATCGGAGCGTTTTGTTCTATAATATCGTTGAACTCCTTCAGTATAACATCCCGCCTTATGGCCTCTTGTGCCTCGGAAATATTATTCCGCAGACTATACGCATCGATCGCGGCGCCAAATCTTCCTAATCCAGCCCTACCGGCGATCTTCAGCCCCCACAGTATGGCGCCGGCAGCGGCAGCGGGACCCACATCCTGGAACAGAGCGCGGTGCTTGTCGTAACTCTGTGCGATAGCGTTTAGGCTGGTCTGTTGCACTACCTGCATGCCAATGCCGTAAGTGCCATCAACCATATCCTCTATTGCCCCGCCGGCGAATTTCCTGAGCGGCGCAGCCCCCAAGAGCCACTTCACGGGAGAGAGATTCGTAAGAAAGCTAGCGACTGTTGCCTCCGCGTCCGATGTTCTTATCGTCTTGGCGTCTGCGTCGGCTGCTACCGCTGCAGCGTGATTGGTCGCGCCCCCATCCAAGGCTAGGTAGAGCGCGCCCACCCACCCATTCCTAAACGCAGCATCGAGAAGGGCTGCGTTTACCAAAGGTCCGGCCGCATCTCCAACGCGGCCGGCGATGCTGTTCTCCCAGCCAGGCGTAACAAATTCCTTACTGTGTGCTAAGGCCCCGTCCCCAAGAGGGTAGGACGGGAACATTTTGCTCACCTCCTCGGGATCCTTGCCCTCCTTCATAGCGTTCCAAGCTTCAACAAGAGAGCCTGGATCGTCATTGTCCAGAATGCGTTGGTAGACAGCGTCGAACTCAGCTGCACTCTTACCTTTTAAATGCAACACATCGTCGATGAGAGCTTTACGCCTCTTCCATTCTTCCGTTTCCGGCATCCCCACGTAGTAGTAGAGAAATTTTATAATGCCACCAACGGACTTATATTGGCTACCAAATGTTCTATTCACAAGCTCAATGACTGAACCTACAAAACCATGCCGCTCCATAATTTTCCGAAGCTGACCTTCGGTCACATAACCATTAATAAACCCCGTGAAATACATATCAGAAACTGCCGGATCGGCGGCATTTTGTTCGTAAAGCCCTCGGCGTACCGCTGCTATTTCCTCAGGATTCTTTCCCTTGGCGAGGACCATCCTTTCAGTAAGATTGGCGAGTTCTTCGTCGGTAGTTGCCATTAGCAGGTTTTTTGCAGGTCCCGGTCCATAATCCATATGGCGAACCGAACGGAATACCTCCAAAGCCCGGTCAACCGGAATATAGGGCTGTTTCTTAAGCCGCTCCTCGAGTGCTTTTGCCTGCTCCTCTGTAAGCATTGCAGCATTAGCAATCTCATCCGCAAGTTTTTCACGATCCGGTAGCGGTGTGTAAAGCAGCCTATCTAGCGCTTGCTCTCGCGTGAGGCTACCGCTAGCGACTTTATTAAGAACATCGAGAGCTATATCTTGGGGAAGATCGGGCTGTTTGGAGATCAAATCCTTGAGCGCCGCTACGACGTAGTAACCAGGGTTTTTGCCAAGGCCAGCGATAGCTTCCGAAAGCGCGGCGCGTTTCGAGGGAGCGTCTTTGCTAAGCGGGATTTCTGGCAGTTCAAAGGTCCGTTCGGGCAGAATCGGCTCACTCCGGGGCCTAAACGGCATATAGGAATCCGGCGATATGCCATCATCCAAACCGAAACCTTCCGCTCCTCCTAAGGCTAGGCCGCCGTCCGGCACCGCAGTGGAGGATCCCTCTGTCAGCCTCGCTAGTGCTTTTTCTTGCGTAAGACTTCCGGTAATCACGCCATCAAGAACGCTAAGAGCCAGATCTTTCGGGATGTCAGACTGCTTGTCGATCAAGTCCCTGTAGGCCGCGACGACCCAATAACCAGGGTTTTTGCCGAGACCGGCGATACCCAGCGCAAGCGAAGCGCCCGCCGAGGGAGCATCGGGTAGCTTAATCTGCGGCATTTCAAAGGTCGTAACGTTCGGTATCGATGGATCCGAACCAAAAGGTAACGAACTCCCGAGGGCGGGAGCTTTTTCCGGCCCGATACCAGGCATAACCGACTGCTCGCCAGTGCCATTCGGAGGAGCTTTAGCCTCGACATCACCCGGCAAAGGGGTGCTAGCCGTAGCGCTATTTGTCGAACTGCTGCGAGGCTCGGGCACCACTTCGACGGTCACTACCCTTTCGCCAGACCGAAGCCCGCTGTTGTCCCCCCGGCCCGCACTCGCTTCAGTTGAGGATGTTGAGTTCCGGGAGTCTGCCGAGGAAGAACCAGACTGCGCATTGTCAGACGTCGGATCGGCAGCAGGATCGCTGCGCGGCAACGAGGCCGGAACATCGCTATCCGGCACCACCTCGACATTGATCACCTTCTCGCCGGGCCGAAGCCCATTGCTATTGCCTTGCCCACCTGATGGCGCCGGATGGCCACCACTATGCTCATTGACCTGCTGGCGGACAGCAGCAAGCTCATCCACAAAGTCCGCATTCCGGATTGAAGGCGAGTTCAGCCTTCCTCTCTCCCAGGCTGTTCCGTCAGTAGAAGCCTGCGGAGCCGTGACAAGCTTGCCGGCGACCTGCTCCAAGGAAGCCAGCGCATCGAAGTATTCCCTTGGACGGGACACGTTCTTGGGATCGCCTGCCACCACCAACGTAATCGGCGCTTCTCTCCCGATCTTCTCCGCCCATGCCCGGTCGCTCGCCTCGCGGAACAGTTCGCGATTGGCTCTGACGATGTCCTCAGGTGCCGGGGCGCTCCCGGTTTGTTTGGCCACGTCGTTGGCAAGCTGCTCGTCGCTGACGGGCGAGCTGTCGTCGCCTGCCAGCCGCGTCACGACCCGGAACTGCTGGCGCTTTTCGTTTTGCCGCCGCTGGCTATCCTTGAAGGCGTTGTAGTTTTCAGGGCTGTCTGGGGTGCGCAAAGACCTATCTCCCGAAAAGGATCAGGCCTGACGCTAAGTCCTGGGGGTTTCCGTGGTGATCGGTTGCAATGGCCGATCCAACCAGCAGCATCATGAGCAAAACCTGGCAGCCCCGACTAGCTCACCTCAGTACTCACCACGACTCTATAAAAGACTGTATCCGGTTGCCGACTCGCCTCCTGGTGGTGCATACATCGGAACATAAAAGGAACGTAGTAGAGGGGTCTGCGCAAGATCGAGCGAATTCAAGGAGCAAGGAAGGACGGCGAAGAAATTCAAGCCGGGCCAAACCGTCGAGGCGGGCTCACGACGTGAGCTTAGCCAGAACGCGCCGAATAAAAGGATAATTCGAAGTGAGAGACTATAGCCCAGAAGAAAGAACAGGCGGCTTTAGAAAGTGCGTCTCTATTCTGCTTCTCCTTTCGATCTTTGGCAATCTCATAGTCGACCTGTACAAAGGCTATGCGCTAGATATACGTATCGGTTCATATGCAGGATGGGCCGGAGAGTTGACCGGGGAGGCCATCGCCTCTTTTGTGGTTGCGATGATCTTCTTTGGCTTCGTCAGGATGGTGCGGAAGACCAAGACACCGACTGCGGGGCTGATCACGGGAGTCGTCGTCACCCTGATCTGGTGCGCCATGCTATTCCAATATGTCCGTCTGCAAGTAATGGGCGTCTACCCACCCTACTAACTCGATTGCGCCTGCATGAAAGCCTGATACTCGCGCGCCACCTCACCCTCCGTCGGCTTGCGGCCATACTCGGTGGCGAGCTGGCGGGTGATGCTCCTGCGCAGGTCGGGCGAGATGTCGGAGAGTTTGACGGCTACGGGCCTCTCGCGCCTCGGGTCCGGCAGCGGCACGTAGTAGGGCAGGAGGAACTTGTCGATCATCTTGCGGACGTCGGCCGGCGCCGGCTTGATGCCGGGGTTCTTCGCCCGGAAGTCGGCAAGGCCGGTATAGACGGCGTTCTGCACTTCGGCCAGCAGCTGGCGCCGCTGGCCGCTGTTCTCCTCGCCCGGCAGGATCGCGCCGGCGTCCTCCAGGCGCGCCTTCGCCATGTCGAAGGCGTCCTTCAGCTCGGCGCCCTGGTCGCGCGCCTTGCGCCCGTCGCGGCCGATCGCCGCCTGCGTCTCGGCCAGCGCCTTGAGGTCGGAGTCCTCCAGCCGGTCGCGATAGTCGTTGAGGTCGACCAGCGCGAAGTCCTCCGGCCGCTCGGCCGAGAACAGCCGCATGTCGGCCAGCAGCATGTCGTCGGTGACGATCGGCCCGGCCTGCTTCTTGCCGATGTAGTTGCGCGCCACCGTCATGGCCTGGTCGCCGACCGCCTGACGGAGGGTATAGGGCAGCGCATCGGGCGGCGTGCCGGCCTCCACCTGCTGCCACAGCGTGGCCTTGGCCTGCCGCTGCCGCTCTCGCTCCTGCTGGCTTTCGAGATCCAGCGAGGTGGCGATGGCCTGCTTGGCAATCTCCCGCCGGCGCGGATCGTCGATGGACTGGAGATGCTTGTCGATGGCCGCCAATGACGGCCGCAGCGCCCGCGCCGCCACCGCGTCGGACACCGCCGTCACAACGCCAACTGCCCCGCCAACCGGCATGGTGAGGCCATAGCGGCCGGCGTTGCGCCGCGCCCACGCCTGCACCTCGTCCGGCGCCTTGTCGAGGCGGTCGCCATTGTAAGTCAATTCGACCGACCGTCCCTCCGTGTCGTCGCTGCCCTTGCGAAAGGCGATGCCGAGGCCCGCGCCAGCCGGCGCATCCTCCATCATGGCGGAGAGGTTGATGGCAAAGGGACCGTCGAGCTTGAGAACGGCAGCGGCATCGGCCACCTTGGCGCGATCGAGCAGCGCCGTTCTCTCCGCGGTCGGCCCGGTGCCGACGTCAGGCTCGAAGGGCACCCCGTCGGCGGCAAGCGGCTTGCGTGTTCCAGCCGCGAAAGCCAGCGCCCCCTGCCGCGTTTCCTCGTCGCCGGCCGCCTTGCCGAAGCTAAGCTGCAGCCTGTCATAGACCTCTTTCGGAAGAATACCTTTTACCAGTTCGAGCTTGGTCAGCGCGCCCTTGGGGTCGCTCTCGGCTACCTTGCCCAACCGCGCCACGGTAATGTCGGCAGCGACCTGGGCATTTCCCTCCACGCGCTTCTGATCGGGCATTCCCTGATCTCGCGCCGCCTGGTCGTTTTGAGCCACGGCGGCGGCGACCATCAGCGGCACCCCCTCGCTTCCTTCCGGCTTGGCGATGGCGCTTTCGGAGAGCACGGCGGTGCGGTTGTTGTCGGCCGTCGCCCTCCACACCGACCGCTGCGCCATCTCGTGGCGATTGGCTTCCTTCGTTACATCGCCGATGACGACATAGACCGCGTCCCAATACCGCCTCTCGGCAAGCGGCGACAGCCCTTTGGCCCCCTCTTTCGCCATTCGCGTGATGTCCGCCAGGAATCCCTTGCGCCCCTCCACGCTGGCTCGACCGCTCGTGCTCAGGTAGCCGTTCTCGCCATAGGTGCGCTCGTTGACTTGGCTGATGAAATTGCTGCTTTTGTCCTTCGCCGCGTTGGTCGCGTCGAGATCCTCAACCTCGGCCACCGCTCCGCCCAGACTGGTGAGGCCCTGCCCGGCCTTCATCAGCCCCTCCCCCACCTGCGAGCCGAACATCTCCGGCGTGGCGTGGGTGTTGTCGCGGAAGTTGAGGCCGGGGTCGAGGCGGATGCCCCGGTCTTCATAGGTCGGCACAACGGGCATCTTGTCCTCATGTCGCTTGCGCGCCAGGACGCTTGGCGGTCCGACGCTGTCGGCCCGACGCTAAGGACTTGAGGTTTCCGTGGTGGGGTGGGGAACCCGGCATCAAGGCGGGATATTCACCGTATCTCTACAAAAAATTGCACCAACACAGAAAACATCCATTGATTGCGCGACCAATGGAACATATAAAGAACACAGTAAGACGCTTTGCGCAAGCAGATCAAGCTACAGACAGGTTTCCTCTCTCTGCCACGGAACGATCATCATGTTTTCAAAGGCTTTTTCGCTTGCCGCACTGGCGGTGCTTCTCTCACTGCCCGCCCATGCCGACTGCGCGCTGATCACCAGCCCCTGCCGCACGGATTCCCACGGCAACACCTACGTCACCGAGAAAAACCTGGGCTTCGGCTACACCACCTATCGCAACGGCGCGCCCTATTCCCAGACGCAGGAGAACCTCTACGGCTCCGTCACCGAATACACCTATGGCAAGGGATCAACGACCTACAACGCCGATCCCTATGCCAGCGGCTTCAAAAGGCGGTAGCCGCAAGGGACCGAGCCCCGTGTCCCTCAAGACCTCGCTTTCGACGCCGAACCATGCCCCGCCAGCTCCGCGGCATGTTGGCGCGCCAGCTCGGCCGCCCGTCCTTCGGCGAACAGCGCCGCGCCCATCACCGCGAGGTCGACGCCGAGGTCCGTCAGTTGCCGGAAGTGGCTGGCGTCGATGCGGCCATCGACCGTCGTCGGCAGATGCCGGGGCCGCTGGGCGAGGCGGGAAAACGCATGTTGGTCGAACGCCCCTCCGCCGAGCGGCGCCGTCATGAACAGGATGCCGTCGACGGTGTCCGCCACGTCCTGAAGGCGGGCGACGGGCGTCGTGTGCCGGATGGCCGCCATAAGCCGGCCGCCATTGGCGCGAACGATGGCCGCCGCCTCGACAAGGTCGCTGCCACCCTCGATGTGAACGGCGATCGACCGGACGCCGGCCTCGGCATAGCGCACGATGGCGCCGCGCGGATCGGCCACCATCAGGTGCACGTCGAGCGGCCTGTCCGTCACCCGCCGGACGTCGCCCACCAGCCGGCCGCTGAGGCCGTACTCCGGCGCGAACAAGCCGTCCATGATGTCGAGATGGAAGGACTCGACATAAGGCGCCACCGCCACGATCTCCTGCTCGAGGCGCAGGGGATCGGCGGCGTAAAGGGAAGCGGAAAGCCCGGTCATGCAGGCGCCCAGGCCGCTTCGCGCAGCTTGCCGAGCGACCACTCGCCGATCGGCCGGGTCGTTCCGTCGCAGCGGCCCTGCCGGAAGATGGCGACGCGGTCGCACACCTCCATCAGTTCCTCCTCCTCGCTGGACACGACGATGATGCAGCGCCCTTCGTCGGCGAGGCGGCGGATGATGTCGTAGATGTCGCCCTTGGCGCCGATGTCGACGCCCTTGGTCGGCTCGTCGAGCAGCACCACGTCGGCGTTCTGCTCGATGATGCGGCCGAGCAGCACCTTCTGCTGGTTGCCGCCCGACAGCGACCGTGCCGGCGCATCGAACCGGCCGAGCGT
Source organism: Pleomorphomonas sp. T1.2MG-36 (assembly GCF_950100655.1). Classification (NCBI taxonomy): domain Bacteria; kingdom Pseudomonadati; phylum Pseudomonadota; class Alphaproteobacteria; order Hyphomicrobiales; family Pleomorphomonadaceae; genus Pleomorphomonas; species Pleomorphomonas sp. T1.2MG-36. Next base: position 38,089 of record NZ_CATNLY010000052.1, on the reverse strand, counting down.
GCCGATCCTGTCCAGCGTTGCCACGGCCGAGGCGCGCGAGCCCGCCACGTTGACGAGGCCGCCCGAGCGGTAGCGATGAAGCGTCGACAGAACGACGTTCTTCCAGGCCGACATCATCGGCACGAACCCGTCGATCTTGCGCTCCTCGGTCAGGAAGGCGATGCCGCGCGCGATGGCGCCTGCCGCGTTGGTCGGCTTGTAGGGTTGCCCGCCCAGTTCGATGGTGCCGGAGAGAACCGGCTCCATGCCGTAGAGCGTGCGCAGGAAGCGGGTACGGCCGGCGCCGACGAGGCCGTAGAGGCCGAGCACCTCGCCCCGGCGGGCCTCGAGGTCGGCCCCCTTCAGCCGCTTGCCGGCGAGGCCGCGCACCGACACCATCACCTCGCCTTCGGTGACGCGGCGCTCCACCTTGGGGCCGGAGCGGACGTGGGCATCGCCGACGATGGCGTCGACGATCGCCTGCTTGTTGGCCGCTCCCCCCTGATCGCGATAGACCACCCGGCCGCCGGAGAGCACGGTGACCTCGTCGGAAACCGGCAGCACCTCGTCGAGCTTGTGGGAGACCAGGACGATGCCGATGTGGCGCTCGACCGCGATGCGGCGGACGCTGTCGAGCAGCTCCTTCGACTGGCGGCCGTCGAGCGCCGTGGTCGGCTCGTCGAGGAACAGGAAGCGCGCCTTGCCGTCGAGGTTGGCGATCACCTCGATCAGCTGCTTTTCGGGGTGGGACAGCTCCTTGACCGGCCGGGCCACGTCGATCTTCAACCCGTAGGACGCCAGAAGATCGCGCGTGTAGTCGTTCATGGCGGCGGTATCGCGGAGGCCGCGCCGCATCATCTCGCGGCCGAGAAACAGGTTTTCGGCCACCGTCAGGTTGGGAATGAGGCGAAGCTCCTGGTAGACGCAGCCGATCCCCTTGGCGAGCGCCTCGCGGGGAGAACCGAAGGACAGCGCCTCGCCGCCGATCGACAGCGTGCCGCGGTCGTGCGGCTGGGCGCCGGCCAGGATCTTCAACAGCGTCGATTTGCCGGCGCCGTTGTGGCCGAGCAGACCGTGGATGGTGCCGGGCCGAACTTCGAAATCGACGCCGTGCAACACCACGACGCCGGCGAAGGCCTTCACGATACCCTCCGCCCTGTAGCTGATCGTCGCCGCCATGCCCGTCTCCTGTCTCGGGGAATGGTCGCGCGGGCCTCTCGGGTCCGCGCGACAGCGTTGCTGGCTCAATGCTTTATTGTCGCTACAAGCCTGGCCTGAAATCCGCTGGGGTGCGGGAGCCAGCGACGGCTTCGAGAACCGGAGCGGAGCGAACTTGAGGTTCGTGAGCACCGGAAGCGCAGAAGACTAAGCTGGATACCCGCCCCAGTAGGATTTCTGGACAGGCGGCTCAGTAGGCCTTGTCGACCGTCTCCGCCGCATTGTCCTTGTTGACGAGCAGCGGCGGGCTGTCGATCACCGGCGCCAGGGTCTCGCCGGCCAGGTACTTCTTGATGTTCTCGACCTGGATCTGCGCGAGCTTGGCGGGCTCCTGGATGGCGCCGGCCTTGAGGATCGAGTTGTCCTCGATGTGCTTGACGCCGAGCTTGTCGACGAAGGCGTAGAGCTTCACGTCCTCGCGGCCGATCTGCTGGATGGCGGCGATCGCGCCGAGGGCGGCCGGCTCGGTGTCCGAATAGACCACGGTGATGTCCGGGTTGCCCTGCAGCATCTCGGTGGTCACCTTGAGCGAGGTGGTCTCTTCCACCTTGCCGTTGACCAGCGCCACGAAGCTGACGTTCGGGTTGGACGCGAGCGCCTCCTTGAAGCCCTCGTCGCGGGTGTTGGCGGACACCGAGGTCGGCTCGCCGACGATGCCGATCACCGCCTTGCCGGTCGGTCCGAGGTCCTTCAGCAGCTGCTGGCCGATGTAGACGCCGCCGGCCTTCTGGTCGGTCTGCACGGCCTGGACGACGGTGAGGTTCTCCGCCTTCAGGCCTTCCGGGTCGGGCAGCAGGTTGATGGTGAACACCGGGATCTTGGCCTGGTTCAGCTCGGCCACCGAGGCGACGCACGGCCCCGACGACACGCAGTTGAGGGCCACGGCGCTGACGCCCTGCTGCGCGAAGGTCTGCACCTGCGACAGCTGCTTGGCTTCGTCGTTGTCGGCAATGAGCACGCGCACCTCGAAGCCCTGGTCGGCCCCGTTCTGCTCGAAGCTCTTCTTCATCGCCACGTAGTAGGGGTTGGTCAGGTTGGGCAGGGCAACGCCCAGCACCGGCTTGTCGGCCGCATAGGCCGAGGCTGCGAACAGCATCGACGCGCCAGCGGCGATCAGGGCGGAATTCCTCCACAAGTCCTTCATCTTACTCCTCCAAGCTTGATGCTTTGGCTGGATGGCACGCTGGGCGACGCCCGGCGTCTCTTTCGGGCGGAAACTCACTTCCCGCCGGAAACCTTGTCCTTGAGCAGCCTCACCCACGAGAGGGACAGGCGGCTCGACGTCCGCATGGTGTCGAAGGTCACGCCCACCAGGATGATCACGCCGATCACCAGGGGCTGCCAGTAGGCGTTGACGTTCAGCACGTTCATGAGGTTGGAAATGGTGGCGATCAGCGTCGCGCCGATCATGGCGCCGTAGATGGTGCCGATACCGCCGAACAGGCTGACGCCGCCGACCACCGCACCGGCGATCGAGAAGAACAGCTCGTCGCCGCGGCCGGCCGTCGGGTAGCCGGTCATCAGGCGCGAGCCGTAGATCAGGCCGCCGCAGGCGCCGCAGAAGCCGGCAATGGCGTAGACCAGAACGGTGATGCGCGAGGTGTTGACGCCGGCCAGCCGCGCCGCCTCGGCATTGCCGCCCACGGCCAGGATGTGCGTGCCCGTCACGGATCGCTTGATGAACACGGCGGCGACGGCGATGGCGATGGCAAGTGCGATCACCGGGAAGGGGATGCCGAAGAACCGCGCCTGACCGATCATGCGATAGCCGAACTGCATCACGCGGATCGACTCGGCGCCGGTGATGATCTGCGGGATCGAGGCGGCGACGCCCATCATGGCGAAGGTGACGATGAACGGCGGCACGCCGGTCTTGTCGATGATCAGGCCGTTGATCGCGCCGACCATCGCCCCGACGGCCAGCACCAGCAGCGAGGCCACCTGCCAGGGTAGCCCCAGCGTTTCCATGAACACGGCCGCCAGCACGCAGGTCATCGCCACCACCGAACCGCACGACAGGTCGATGCCGCCGGTGAACAGCACGAAGCTCTGTCCAAGGCACAGGAAGCCGATCACCGCGCCGTTGAGCAGCAGCACGAAGATGTTGGAAAACGTCAGGAAATTCGGCGACGCGAGGGCTCCGCCGGCCAGCACGACCAGCAGCACGAAGGCAATGCCGGCCTCGGCGGGAATTCTGATGGTGTTCGCCGCCTTGGCTGGCGACTGGGTGGCGTTGGTCATGATTCCTCCCTAAAGGCTCAAGCCGTCTCGGCAAGCCGCCTTGCCCGGCGATAGGTCTCCCTCACGCCATCCGCCTCCGCGGCGACGTCGGCCCTCGGCTCGGCGACGATCTGGTAGTGCGGCATCCACGCCTCGGCGACGTCCGAGGCCGTGCGGCCGGTCACCGCTGCCGCCGCCTGCACCGCCGCGCCGGCCGCCGCCGCCTCCGGCAGGTCGCAGGTCCAGACCGGCCGTCCGGTCAGGTCGGCGAGGATCTGCCGATAGGCTTGCGAGCGCGAAGCGCCGCCGGTGACGATCAGGCGGCCGTCGGGGCGAAGACCGTGGGACACCAGCAGATCTCCTCCTTCCAGGAGACCGCAGATGACACCCTCGACCGCCGCGCGGGCCATCTGCCCAGGGGTGACGTCGCTGCGCAATCCGCTCAGGAAACCGGTGGCGTTGGGCAGGTCCGGCGTCCTCTCGCCGTCGAGATAGGGCACCAGCACCAGCCCGCGCGCGCCGGGCGGCGTTTCCAGCGCCATGGCGTCGAAGGCCTCGACGCCGACGCCGAGAATGCGGCGGAAGGCATCGGTGACCTTGGCCGAATTCAGTGTCGTCACCATCGGCAGGAACGCCTCGGTGGCGTCGGCATAGCCGTTGATGGCGCCGCTCTCGTCCTTGATGGCCACGGAGGTGCGGCCGTAGATGGTGCCGCTGGTGCCGAAGGAGATGACGAGGTCGCCCTCCTTGATACCCATGCCCAGCGCGGCAGTCTGGTTGTCGCCCGATCCGGCGGCGACGGCGGCGCCCAGCAGGCCGTCGATGCCCGAAGCGGCCCGCACTTCGCCGGAAATCTCGCTGGAACCGACGATGTCGGGCAGCACGCGCTGCCAGTCGATGCCGGGCACCGCATGTTCGGCCAATTCAAAGTCCCAGGCGTTGCGGAAGGGATCGAAGTAGCCGGTACCCGAGGACACGCCCCGCTCGGTGGCGGCGCGGCCGGAGAGACGGAACAAGACGTAGTCGGACGGCAGCATGATGTGCCGCGCCCTGGCGGCGAGGCCGGGATGGACGCGCTCGGTCCAGGCCAGCTTGCTGACGGTCAGCGCCGGCGCCGGGATCGAGCCGGTGCGCTCGGCCCAGGCCTTCGCCGGCAGCCTGTCGCGCAGCCGGGCGGCGTCGGGCGCCGCCTCGGTGTCGTTCCAGAGCTTGGCGTCGCGCAGGGCGACGCCGTTCTCGTCCAGCATGACGAGGCCATGCCCCTGCCCGCCCACCGACACGGCCGCGATGCGCGGCACCAGGTCGGCGAGGTCGGCGAAGGCGGCGCGGAGCGCCTGCCACCAGGCTTCCGGCGGCTGCTCGCTGCGGGGCGGCGTCGTCGGCGGGTGCGGCTTGCGGGCCTCGCCGACCACGGCGCCATCCTCGATCCGCCTCAGAACGACGGTGCTGGACTGCGTCGACGAGTCGATACCGGCCACGAGATCGCGGGGCATGACGTGACCCTCAGTTGCTGCCGAGACGCTTCAGGCTCTTCTCGGCATCGCGTCCGACGGCGCCGGAGGGATGGGTGAACAGAAGGCTTTCCCAGGAATAGTCCCGGGCGATGCGCAGCATCTCGGCCAGAACGTCGGTCACCGCCGCGGCGGCCAGCGAACTGCCGGTGGCGACCACGCCGCCGAGGTCGCCGTCGGCCGGCAGCTTCAGCGTGATGACATGGTCCGACAGGGCCGCCAGCGGCGAGGCCGGATCGGCGGTGATGGCGATCACGCCGGAGCACAGCGTCTTGGCGCGGGCGCAGAAGTCGTTGAGTTCGGCCGAGCTGCCGCCCTTGGAGAGGGCGAGCACCACGTCGTCGGCCTGCAGCACGCCGAGGCCGCCGTGCAGGCCGTCGCCGGGCGACAGGTAGAAGGCGGCGGCGCCGCAGACCGACAGGATGTGGGCGCCACGCGCCGCCACGTTGCCGGAGGTGCCGCTGCCGGTCACCAGGATCTTGCCGCGGCAGGCGGCGAGGCGGCGGGCCACGGCGATGAGGTTGTCGTCGACGCTGTCGAGGATGGCTTCAATGGAAGCGGCGTCCGCACGGACGACGGTCTTGGCCCGTTCGAGCCAATCTTGATCTGACTGCATGTGTGCCTCCCTTGGCGAAAGGAGTCATACGCCAGCCGGATCATTGTCGTCAAGTGAGTATATGTCTGCTCATTTGAGCGGTTAAGGGCGACCCAATTCTCCCACCAGCCGTCGGGCCACGCTGGCATCGGTGATCAGCGTCGTCACCCAGCCGCCCTTCAGCACGGCGCGAATGGCGTCGACCTTTTCCAGGCCGCCGCCGGCCACGATCCGCTCGGGAATGCGGCGGAGCTGTTCGGTGCTGAGGCAGAGGCCGACGCTGTCGAGCGGGCTGCCCACCGCCTGTCCGTCGGGGTCGATCAGCGTGGCGCAGATGTCGGCAAGCACGTTGTGCTTCAGCGCCTCGCGCCGCCAATCCTCGGGAAAACCGGAGCAGAGACAGGATTCCTGCGGCCGCCAGGAGCCGACGCCGACCACCAGCGCGTCGATCTTGTCGTAGCGCGACATGGCGTCGGCGATCGACGGCTCGGCCGTCAGCTTGTCCACCAGCTCGGGGTCTTCCACCCACATCGGCCCGAACAGCGGATAGGCAAGGCCGCCGGCAGCGCGGGCGAACCGATGCACCAGTTCGGTGGGATTCTGCGACAGATCGAGCCGCGCCGGACTGCCGGCCGCCTGGACCACATCCACCTTGGCCAGCTTGGTGATGGCCTTGGCCGCCGCCGCCAGCGTCCGCCCCCATGAGAGGCCGAGAAGCTGCCCGTCGGTCAGCGTTTCCTCGAGAAAATCGGCAACCAGCAACCCCAGCGGCTCGATCAGCGAGTTCGACGGCAGATCGGGGCCATCGAGCACCAGGGCGACGTTGAGGCCATAGGCCTCGCGCAGCCGTTCGGCCAGTTCGGTGTTGAGATCGCTCTGGTCGCGAATCTCGATGTGAACGATGCCCTCCTTGAGCGCCGTCTCGATCAGCCGCGCCACCTTGAACCGCGAAATGCCAAGCTTGTCGGCAATTTCCGACTTGGTCTGGTTCTCGAGATAGTAGCGGCGCGCCACAAGGGAGGCCTGAAGCTTCTGGAGAGGACGTTTGGGCATATGGAAGTATCTCCGCTCATTTGATCGGAACTGCTATCACATTTGCAGGGCCGCGTGAGCCCGTATGACGAAAGAAAATGGTCGGATGCAACCGATAAGTGCTCTGCGCGTCCGGGCCTTGCAAGGGCGAAACACGAGAGCCTTGAGGGGCGGCCTATACATCCCCCCCGCCCCTTCCTGCCCGAGGTCCTCGCCTGCGCAAGGATGACAATTTATATATATGGAACAGTGGGATAAGCCGATCACGCACCTCACCATAGCAGCGCTTGCCCCGATAGCACCGCATCATCTACCCCGATAGCGCGCGCATTGCCCTAAAACCCAAGCTCAACGCCTATCCCCTTGTTATATATCACTCTCCTGTCATCCTCGCGAAGGCGAGGACCTCAGGACGAGATCGCTCCTCGGCCCCTATCACGCTCCATGAAACAGGGGCGCCCGATATCAACCCCATGCCCCTTCCGGCCCGAGATCCTCTGCCTGCGCAGAGGAGGACAGCTTGATGGTGAGGGGCGCCCGATATCAACCTCACCGCCCCTCCGGCCCGAGGTCCTCGCCTGCGCAAGGATGACAATTTATATATAGGAAACAGTGGGATAAGCCGCTTGTGAGGTTCACCACAGCATCGCTTGCCTCAATAGCGCAGCATCATCTACCCCGATAGCGCGCTCATCGCCCCTCTAACCCCAAGCTCGACGCCTATCCCTTTGTTTTATATCCCACTCCTGTCATCCTCGCGCAGGCGAGGACCTCAGGACAACAGGGGCTCCTCGGCCCATATCACGCTCCATGACGCAAGGGCACCCGATATGCCTCCCTTGCTCCTTCCTGCCCGAGGTCCTGCGCCTCACGCGCAGGATGACAGCATGATAGGAGCGGGAGCCTCTCTTGCTCACCGAAAGCGCAGCGGGAACACCACGCATCTCTTTGTTTCATATCCCTCTCCCGTCATCCTGCGCTTCAGGCGCAGGACCTCAGGACGACTGGGGCTCCTCGGCCGCTATCGCGCTCCCCCGAAGCCCCAACGTTCAACCAGCCACCCACCCTCACGCCACCGCCGCCCGCTCCTTCACCAGCCTCCCCAGCCCGGCAAAATCCGTCTTCCCCGACCCGAGCAGCGGCAACCCTGGCACCACCAGCACCTCGCTCGGCATCATCAGCTCCGTCGCCCCGCGCTCCCGCGCGAACGCCATGAACCCGTCCCGCGTGGCGTCCTTCCGGTCGGTCACCAGGATGATCCGTTCGCCCTTCTTGGCATCCGGCACGCTGGCGGCGGCCGACAGGGCGTCCGGCCAGCACTGGGTGGCGAGCGCGTCGATCGCCGCCAGCGACACCATCTCGCCGCCGATCTTGGCGAAGCGCTTGGCGCGGCCCTTGATGGCGACGAAGCCGTCGTCGTCGAGCGCCACGATGTCGCCGGTGTCGTGCCAGCCGCCCTCGGGCGCTTCCAGCACGCCGGGGTTCTCCACCCGGAGGTAGCCGAGCATCACGTTGGGCCCGCGCACGTGCAGCCGCCCGCCCGCTTCGATGCCCTCCACCGGCTCCAGCTTATGCTCGACGCCCGGCAACAGGCGGCCCACCGTGCCCGCCCGGTTGTGCATCGGCGTGTTGAGCGCCAGCACCGGGGCCGTCTCGGTCACGCCATAGCCCTCGAAGATGCGCAGGCCGAACTTCTCGGCGTAGAGCTTGCGCGTCGTCTCCTTCACCGCCTCGGCGCCGGCAACCAGCAGCCGCAGCGAGCGGAAGTCGTAAGGGTGCGCCATGCGGCCGTAGCCGCTCAAGAACGTGTCGGTGCCGAACAGCACGGTGGCGTTGGTCTGGTAGACCAGTTCGGGAATGATCCGGTAGTGCAGCGGCGTCGGGTAGAGGAACACCGGCACGCCGGAGACCAGCGGCAGGATCAGCCCGGCGCTGAGACCGAACGAGTGGAAGATCGGCAGCGCGTTGAACGCCGTGTCGGTGCGCGAGAAGTCGATGCGCGCCGCCACCTGCGCCACGTTGGCGAGGATGTTGCGGTGGCTGAGAACCACGCCCTTCGGCGTCCCCTCCGAACCCGATGTGAACAGGATGGCCGCCGCATCGTCCGGCCCGGCCTTCACCAGCCGCTTCGGCCAGTTGAGGAAAGCGTCCAGCTTGTCGAGCCGCGTCACCGTGGCCCTGACGTCCTCCAGCCAGACGATCCTGATCTTGCCTTCCAGCGCGGCGATCAGCGGCTCCAGCCGGCCCTTTTCCACGAACAGCCGCGACGTCACGAACACCTTGGCCTTCGACGCTTCGCAGGCGGAGAGGATGTTGGCGGCGCCGGCCGTGAAGTTGATCATCGCCGGCACCCGCCCCGACGATTGCAGGCCGAGGAAGGTCACGGCGCCGCCCACCGCGTTGGGCACCATCAGCGCCACCGTCTCGCCGGGCGCGGCCAGCGGCATCAGCTTGCGGCCGAGGATGCGCGCCCCCATCAGCATGCGGCGGTAGCTGAGCTTGCCGCCCACCGGGTCGCGCAGCGCCATGCGCCCGGCGCCGTGCTGGCGGGCCGCCGCCACCATCGCCTCAAAAATGGTGAGGTCGGTGTCGGTGGTGCGGAACATCATGTCCGACATGATGCCATAGAGCGCGTTGCCCGCCGCCTGCCGGCGCGCCTTGCCCCTGAGGTGTTCGGGCAGGGACAGCCGCACCGGCTCGGTGATGGTCACCGTCACCTTGGGGAACCAGCGGCGCTTCACCTGCAGCGAGTTAAGGCGGCTGAACACGGTGGTTTCCAGCCCCGACAGCCGCACCGGCACGATGGGCGCCTCGGCCTTGTCGGCGATGAGGCCGACGCCGTCATAGACCTTCATCAGCGCGCCGGTCACGGTGATCCGCCCCTCGGGGAAGATCACCAGCGTCTCGCCCGCCTTGACGGCGGCGATCAGCGCGCGCGTCGCCAGCGGCTTGGTCGGGTCCAGCGGCATGGCGCGGGTGAAGCGCAGGAAGGGCTTCACCCACCACGCCTCGGCCATGGTGTGGTCGATGGCAAACACCGGGTTGCGGTCGAGCAGCGATACGGCGACGACGGCATCGAGGAAGCTGGTGTGGTTGAGCGCCACGATGGTCCCCTGCCCGGCCGGCGGCACGTGCTTGAGGCCGGTCACCTCCATGCGGAACACGGCGCGCAAGAGGATGGAGACGAAATCGCTGAGCGGGTTGGTCGGCAGCACCTTGAAGATCCACACGGCCGACCCGAAGGCGAAGAGGCCGAGCGCCACCAGCACCATGGGCACCGTCGCGCCCAACGCCTGCGCTACGGCCACCGTGCCGGCGCCAGCCACCATGAACAGGGCCGTCAACGCGTTGATGGCGCCGACGACGCGGGCGCGTCGCTCCACCGGCGCCCAGTGCTGGGCGGCGGCGAACGACGGCACGATGAACACGCCGCCGGCAATCGCCAGCGCCGAGAGGTCGATGGCGGCATGAATGGCGCCGGGCCGGCGGAAGAACTCGGCGAGGCTTTCGGTGGCCGGCGCCGGCGTCAGGCCGGAGAGCGTCCAGGCGAGATCGAGCGCCGCAAGACCGATGGCGACGGAGGCCACCGGCACCGGCAGCAGCACGATGCGGCCGGCCGACAGCCAGGCGCCCAGCGCCGAGCCCACGGCGATCGACACCGCGAACACCGTGAGATAGGCCGACACCGCCACCTCGCGACCGCCGAGAATGTCTTTGACGAAGGTCGGCATCAGCGCCATCGCCACCACGCCGAACATCCAGAACAGGCTGACCATCACGCCGGTGCGCCAGAGACGCGCGTCGGCCCAGAGTTCGCCGATCAGCCGCACGGTGGAGCGGGCGACATTGCGGTCGATCACTGTTTCCGGCGCGGCGGCGCCCACCTTGGGCACGTAGAGCGCGGCGATCCAGCTGGCTACCGCCAGCACCATCATGGCCACGCCGAACACCCATGGACCGCCATAGGCGCCCGTGGCAAAGCCGCCGGCATAGGTGCCGGTGAGAATGGCGATGAAGGTGGCGCCCTCGACGAGGGCATTGCCGCGCGGCAGCTCGGAGGGGGCCAGCAGGTCGGGCAGGATGCCGTATTTGATCGGCCCGAACAGCGCCGAGATCACGCCGAACAGCACCAGCGCCACCATCAGCACGGTGATCGACTGGATGGCAAAGCCCAGCACGGCAAGGCCGGCAATGGCGATCTCCACCAGCTTCAACCAGCCGGCGACGCGCGCCTTGTCGTAGCGGTCGGCCAACTGGCCGCCGAGGCCCGACAGAAAGATGAAGGGCAGCATCAATATGCCGGTGGCGATCGTCACCAGCGCCTCGCCACCGGCGACGCCCATCTGGAACAGGATGGTGAACACCAGGGCGTTCTTCAGGAAATTGTCGTTGAAGGCCGAAAAGAACTGCACCAGGAACAGCGGCCCGAAACGGCGCTGGATGAGGAGCGGCTTGGTCATGGAACCTCCCGAGAGGGCCTTGGGGGCGATACGGCCGTGGGAACAGGGAAGCGGATCGGCAGATGAAACGCAAATGACGATGGAAAGGCTCCACCGCCACGCTCTTCACCTCACCCCGTCTCCGTGCTATGAACATCGTTCATGAGATGGATATAGCCGAGATTTGAACGTTGTTCAAGATAGAAATGAACGATGTTCATATCTCTCGCCAACAAAGGCAGCCCAGCAAAAGTGGGAACCGGTTTTGCGTCCGGAGCTGCCGGCAAGCAAAGGCAGCCCAGCAAAAGTGGGAACCGGTTTTGCGTCCGGAGCTGCCGGCAAGCAAAGGCAGCCCAGCAAAAGTGGGAACCGGTTTTGCGTCCGGAGCTGCCTTCAGAAAGAGATGAAGGCCGATCACGATGAATGCCCCCCTTTCCGAACGGCGACAGGCCCAGCTCGGCGCGCTGATCGACGCCGCCGAGCGCCGCATCGCCGAAGGCGGCATGGCCAGCCTCAAGGCGCGCGACCTTGCCGCCGACATCGGCATAGCGCTCGGCGGGCTCTACAACATCGTCGCCGACCTCGACGAGCTGTCGCTGCGCGTCTCCTCGCGCACCCTCGCCCGCCTCGGCGAGGCGCTCACCGCCACCTCCGAGGCGCTGCCGCTCCAAACGAAGGCCGACGCGATCACCCGCCTCGTCGCCATCGCCCACGCCTACCTGCATTTCGCCAGGGATAATCTCAGGCTCTGGCGCACCCTGTTCGAGGTGCGCCTCGCCGCCGGCACCGCCCTCCCCGCCTGGGCCGCCGACGACCAGCTCCGCCTCTTCCGCCACGTCGCCGAACCCCTCGCCCTCCTCGTCCCCGACATGGACGAAGCCCAGCAAACCCTAGCCGCCCGCACCCTCTTCGCCGCCGTCCACGGCATCGTCACGCTAGGCCTGGAAGAGCGCCTGGTGGCGGTCCCGCTGACGGCCCTCGAAGCACAGATCGAGTGGCTGGTCAGGGCAGCCTGCCGGGGGCTGGGGGAATAAAGGAGCCCGATATAGGCGGCTCCCGTTCTCGTCACGAGGTCCTGCGTCTGAAGCGCAGGATAACTTTATATATTGACGAAACAAAGCGGTATCCGCTCGCCCGCCTCCCCATGGATCGTCATCCTGGCGAAGGCCAGGACCTCAGGACGAGAAGTCGCAGCGGCCCCTATCGCCCGCCCAGCAGCATCAGCCGTCTCACGGCTACCAGCAAAACTCAATCGCGATTTCCCGACATAATCCGATCGTAAATTTACGACATGATTCAATCGTAAATTTACGACATAATCCTATTGTGAATTCCCAACAAAACTCGATCGCAACCAATCCAGGAGTCCCCGATGGCCAAGGGAAAGCCGTTGAACGAGAAGATCGCGGATTCCTTGCGGCAGTTGGTCGGCGTGACCGACGAAGGCCAACGGCGCGTTTTCCGCAGCGACGAGTTATCCCGGCTGCATCGAGAACGGCTCATCGAAGCCAAGTACATCCAAGAGATCATGAAGGGCTGGTATTACGCATCCCGGCTCGGCTTCGATGCGGCAGCCTGGCATTCGGCGTTCTGGGAATTTGCAAGAGAATACCTCAATGATCGCTTCGGCGTGGGCAACTGGGTGATCTCGCCCGAGGGGTCCGTGGCGATCCACGCGGAAAGGTGGGAGGTCCCGGCCCAGGTCGTCGTACACGCCAAGGCAAATGCCAATGGCAATCTGCCCTTGCCCTACGGCACCAGCATCTACGTGCTGGGAAAGAACTTCGAAGGCCAGCCTCAGGAGATCAATGGCACCCCGATCTATCCGGCGGCCGCGGCCATTTGCGAAATCCAGCCCAACGCCTGGCGGACGATCAGGAAGGACATCCTGTCCGTGTTGGGATCGATCCGAGGCACGACAGATATTCTGCGTTACTTGGTGGACGCTGGCGCATCGGCCTCGGCAGGTCGCCTTGCCGGAGCCTTCCGCAAACTGGACAGGCCCCGAGACGCCGACCAGATTCTACAGGCAATGAAGGCGGCGGGATATGACGTCCGCGAGACCGATCCATTCGATGGCGAGGTGCCGGAGTTTCGTTTACCGAAGCGATCGGTCGCGGCGATCGATACGCGCATCCGCCTTCTCTGGTCGGCACTGCGCGATAGCGTGCTCGACGGCTTCACGCTGCCGACCGGTCTGTTACCGTCGAAGGGCACCTACCTCGCAGAGATCGAGGACCGGTACATCAGCGATGCCTACAACTCGCTGTCCATTGAAGGCTATCAGGTGACACCCGACCTGATCGAACGCGTCAGCGCCGGAGACTGGGATCCGGATCATCGGCAGGCGGACTTTGAAACCCGTAACGCGCTCGCAGCTCGCGGCTACTGGCAGGCCTTTCAGCTGGTGAAGGCAGACGTCGCCCGGATTCTGGATGGCGAGAACGCGGCTGAGATCGTCTCCGAGCGCCACGCCGACTGGCGAGCGGAGTTGTTCCGGCCGTTGGTCAACGCAGGCTTCACCAAGCCCGTCGATCTGATCGGCTACCGCCAGCATCCGGTCTATATCCGGGGCTCGGCGCATGTTCCGGTTTCCGAACACTCCATCCAGCCGGCGATGGACGCCATGCTCGACTGCCTGGCCGGCGAGACCGATCCCCGCATCGGTGCCGTTCTCGGTCCCTTCGTGTTCACCTACATCCACCCGTTCGGAGACGGAAATGGCCGCACCGGCCGCTTCATCATGAACGCGATGCTTGCCTCGGGCGGCTACCCCTGGACCATCATTCCGGTCGCGCGGAAACCCGAATACATGGCGGCGCTGGAAGAAGCGAGCTCGCACGAAAACGCCAGACCGCTGGCGTCTTTCATCGCAGAACTGGTAGCCGCGCCTCCCCCTCCCCGACCGGAAGAAACCGGTTGGCCGACCTTTCGGACAGCATAAGCGATTTCAACTGATCCCACGCTTTCCGCCCCCTACACCTTAAACACGTTGTCCCGGTGCCACCTGAGGAAATGCGGGCTGGGGCGGTCGGAGGGGCGCGGCGGGACGATGGCGTGGCCTGTCGGATTGATCAGGCCGCGCGCGCTGTCGGGGTCGTTGACGTGCCGCGACACCAGGACCCTGAAATCGTCGTCGAGGCTGATCAGGCCACGGTCGAACATCCAGTGCGCCGTTCCCGACAGCGCCAGGCCGTTGCTCAGGATGTCCGGCCCGCTGGCCTCGACGGGGCGGATGTGCGCCGCATCCACCTCCGCCCGTCCGCCGCCGTTAATCAGCCTCAGGCCCGTCACGGCGCAGCGCTTGTCATAGGCACGGAGCACCACGCGCCGAAACAGCCGGTCCCGAACGATGCGCGACCCCAGTTGTTCGACGCGCAGGCGCGGCTGCTCCAGGATGAAGGGCGCCTGCGGTCCCTCGCCGAAGTCCACGCCCGCCTCGGCATCCGGCATCGGGCCGATGCGCGGCAGTTCGGGCTGCGCCTCGTGGAAGCCGCGCGCCAGGATGCGGTCGAAATCGGCGGCACTGATCGGCCTCACCGCCGACTGGGCGCGGCCGGAGATGCGCCCGTCCTCATTGAGAACGCCGCGCTCGATCACCCCGCCCTCGTCGGAGAACGGCACCGGACTGACGAAGTCGAGATAGCTGCCCGGTTCGATCTCCGCGACATACATGCCCGGCGTCGCATCCGGAACGACGCGCGCCACGCGGGCGATGGCGAAATAGCCCTTCGTGTCGCGGATCTTGCGCGGCTCGTAATAGACGATCCAGTCGCCGACGCAGGCGCTGACGCGGCCGAGATACTGCGCCGGGAACTGATAGCGCTCAGCCGGGCTGTCGTCATAGATCGAATCGAAGCGGTGAATGAACACGCCGAAGGACATGGCCGATTGGTAGCACGGCGCGGCAATCCTTGGATGTGGAAACGCACGCAGACGAAGCGAGGCGGACGCCCGATATCACCCGCTCAATGTCTCGTCCCGAGGTCCACCTTGCATTCGCGCGAATGCAAGCGGCCTCCGCGCAAAATGACAATTAAATATATGTTTCAATTATATAATTCTGTCATCCTGGCGAAGGCCAGGACCTCAGGACGAGAAATCGCCCAGGCCCATATCACCCTCCCCCCGCCGTATTCACCCTGATGCAAAAGAAAGTTGCATCCCGTTGCCGCCTCGCTCTGCACGCGACATAGTCGGGCGAGTGGAATCGGCTGGGAGGATATCTGTCGTGCGAGCGGGCCTTAAGAAGACCATCGGCATCACTGCCCTTCTTCTCGTCATGGCGGGCTGCAACACGACGCCACTGCCACCGCCGGCCAGCGAGGCGGAGCAGTCGGCCGCCGTCGATCGCTTCGTCAACTGCCTCTACAGGAACGTGGCGAAGGTGGACGACCGGGTTTCCGATGCCGGAACGATCGCCACGGTAATGCTCCAGGGCCCCTGCGCTGCCGCGAACGCCGCCTCCCAGGAGGCCTACACGCGCGGCATGAGCGAGCGGGAGCGCATCATCTTCGAGAGCAACGTCACCGCGCCGTTCCAGGCGGCGCTCGACGTGGTGATCAACCACCGGAAAGGCAAGAAGGCGCCGCCCCGCATGCCGGCCGAAGCGCCGAGCCGGCGCATGCAGTAGGCGAAATACGAGTCTGAGGCCCTATGCCCTTTGGCCGGACGGACGTTAACCCCAACCGACGTCGAAGGAAGGGGTGTCCCAACTGCTGCCATATGGTCTTCCGGACAGAACAACTTTTCCTTTCGCGGCGGAGCCTGGATTCATCTTCGCCGCGTTCGCATACGCGCTGCCGAAGCTCGACGCCATCGACCCGAACGCGCTCAGTATTCCCGCCGTGCGGCTGTTCTTCGCTTCCATGTCGTAGAGCGCCGCCTGGTTGCGGTAGCTGACCGCCTGATTGCGCACGTCGTCGTGCTGCCGGTAGGTGCTGACCCTGATTGTCAGGTCGTCGATGGCGCCCTGCATGGCTGTGTTCACCATCAGGTCGAGCGGCGTTCCGAAGGTCGGGTCGACGCCACTGGCGGCTATGGTCGCCTGCTGCTTGCCAATCAGCTGCTGCGTCATGGCCTTCTGTTTTTGCTCCTCGCGCATGCCGGCTTCCAGCACGTTCTTGGCCTGCCGCTCGGCTTGCATGGCGTTGTTGCGCTGCACCTCGGCGTTATAGCGGGCGGCCTTCGACTGGGCATTGGCGCTGGCGATCTGGCTGACGCCGCCCAACAGCCCGCCGCCAATCATCAATGCGGTTCCGAGATCGACGCACATGTTTATTTCCTCAGCTCGAATAACAAGAAGCCCCGCCCACCGACTTCGATCCGCTCGTAGAAGTGCGCGCCCAGCCAGACGAGCCAGCGGAGCGAGGCGGCGTTGCTCTCTGAGACCACGTTCCTCAGCACGGAATAGCGCTCGAACAGTTTCGGCCGCCACTCACGGCAAAGACTCAGGAAATCCCTGGGGTGCCGCGCGATCTCGTCCGTTCCCAGGAGCCAAACCGAGCCGATGCCGGCGAGCACGTTGAGATCCGACGTGCCGAACATCGCCTCGGGTCGGCCGTCATAGAGCCCCGTGAATGCTTGCGAGCGCTTCATGGACAGCCTGAGCCCGACAAGCGGCGAGAGACCCGCCATCGCCCGGCACTCCTCGGCATCCTCCGCCCGCATGCGCCTCGCGATCGACCGGCAGTGCTTGCCGCGCGCCGGCACGATCCGAATATCAACGCCCAAGCGTCACCTCCGGCATGATCGAGAGGATCGACATGGGCAGCGGGTCGAACTGCTTGACGAACATGCCGGCGGCCCGGTTCCAGCTGGCCGGCGGCACCATGTCGATGTCGCCGGTGTAAAGGCCGATCGCCTCGTTCCACGCCTCGGTGGAGCGCTGCTTGAACTCGACGGTGCGTTCGCCGTCGCGCGCCTCGTCGCGCGGGCCGATGAAGATGCCGCGCGTCTTCTCGACGCGCAGCACCACCCGCGAGACGGACTTGAAGCGCCCCTGCACGGAGCCGATGTCCTGGACCATGCCGAGGTCGAGATCCAGCGTCTGCAGCACCGCCGAATATGGCAGGCCGACATGCACCTTGGCGGCCGCCACCGGCAGGCTCACCGCGCCATGTTCCACGGTGAGGCCGCGCACCACGTTGCCGTCGGACAGCGCCACCACCTCGCAGCCCTCGAGGTGCGCAAGGCCGATCAGCCGCGTCACCGGCGGCCCCGAATAGGTGAGGCCGCAGTCGACGAAGAAGGCATCCTCCACCCGGTCGAAGGCCCTGGTATGCAGCCGCTCGATATAGCGCTTCGCCACGCCGCCAATGGTGCGTTTGACCACGAAATAGGGCACGTCCTCGCCGTTCTCGGCGATGGTGGTCACGTCCTCGAAGATCGCCCCGGCGCCGCTCTCGTGCCGCGTCCACGCCCACACCTCGTGTTCCTTCATGTAGGTGAGCGACACCAGCGAGCCGTCGTCCAGCACCACCCAGACGATGGAGCTCGGCGCCTGCGCATAGGCCCAGGCCTTGATCGAGCGGTTCTCGAACAGGTGGCGGCTCATGATGGTCAGGTCCTTGCCCACCCAGGCGTCGTCGCCGTAGCTGTAGGAGAAGTCGCGGATCACCCCGCCCGAGCGTTGGGCGAACAGCACCGTCTCGCCCACGTTGATCGGCTGCACCGGCGCCGCGCCGCGGTAGCCCTGGTTGGCGATGACGATGGCGCTGGGCGTGATGGCGTCCGACGCCGAGCCGCCCGTCACCACCCATTCGGCCGACGAGGTGAGCAGCAGCAGGCCATAGCGCGCCGCCAGCATGGACCGGACGATGTTCACCTGCCGCGCCCGCATGCGGAAGGTGATGGCGTCGCTGTCTTTGGCCGGCGAGGCGTAGCCGAAATTCTCGTAGTTGGCGGTCTGGGAGAGATAGACCGCCTGCGGCTCGCTGTCGGTGGAGGCCAGCGCCAGCCGCTGCTGGATGAAGGTGACGGCGCGCGGGTAGTTGCCCGGCCCCGAGAACGGGTTGCGGCCGATCTGCGGCCCGTCGGCCGTGTCGGCGGTGATATTCTCGTCGTCGATGAGAAGGTCGGTGGTCGAGCCGATGTAGCCGAACGAGCCGTTGGAAAACTTGTAGACCACGTATTTGGAAGCGCCGGTCACCGCGCTCCACGTCACACGGTTGATGCCGCCGTCGACCGTAAGGTCGTTGACGCAGGAGGCCTCGCCCGAGGGCAGGCTCTCCTCGCCGGTGGCCTCGCTCACCGCCGCCACCTTGTAGCGATAGGTGTGCGCCTTGTAGCCGGTCTGGCCGGAGGTGCTGGATTGCGCCGCCGCGGCGACGGTGGTGGGCGCCGTCATGGCCGGCGCGAAGGTCGGCTCCGTCAGCGTCCAGGTGTCGTCGGCATAGCGCGACAGCTTCTTCACCGGGTGGCGCGGGTGGACGATGTACATCACGTCCGCTTCCTGGGCGAACACCAGCTCGTCGAGGTCGGCGGAGGAATAGGGCGAGGCCAGCTCAAGGGCGCCGCCGCCCGGGGCGACGATCAGCCCGCCATTGCGCCAGAAGCGCAGCGAGCCCTCGCCGAACTCGATCACGTAGGACTGGCTCTCGTTGAACTGGAAGGGGATCAGCCGCGTTCGGTGGCCGCTCGCCTTCACCTCGCCCACGAACTCCAGGCCGGCGCGGTTGTTCGCCCCGCCGTGCGCCTGGATGGTCAGGTTCAGCGCCGTCTTCAGGCCGACGGCATAGTTCTTGGTGTCGACCCGCGCCCAGAGGGCGGGCGACAGCTCGCCGCCGACGAAGGCCGGCTGATAGGCCCTGAGCGTCATGCCCCGCGCGCCCTTTCATAGTCGGAAACGAAGCTCACCTCGGCCCGCTCGTCGTTGGCGTCGGCGGCGCCGGCCGCCGCCTGCGTCTGCAAGGCCATCTGGAAGGCCGCCTGCCGCTGGCCGGGCTCGCGCGTCAGCGGCATGGCCAGCCGCGCCGCGAGGTGCCAGGACAGCGCCTCCACGAACAGTGGCGGAAACTTCGAGGGGTCGTCGACCCGGCGGATGTAGTGGAGCACGGCCGGCGCCACGTCGGCATGGAGCCGGTCGCCGGAGAGTTCGTAAGGGTACGAGCCATCGGCCGAGAGCGGCCCGTCCGACGGCCGCAGCGCCCGCACCCGCATCAGGTCCACCGGCAGCGCATAGGCATGCGCCCAGCGGCCGAGACTGCCCGCGTCAGCCGCCGTGCCGGTCACCTCGGCCAGCACCGTCGCATGGCGGGCGAACCGCCAGGGCGGACCGGCCGCCAGCAGCGCGTCCAGCGTCTGCCCATAGAAGCGATTACACGCCCGCGCCTCGCTGCTCGCCTCGGAAAGCGCGTCGATCTTGTCGGCGCCGAGATGGCCAAGGGCCAGATTGCAAATGGAAACCGTCGATGCCATGGACCACCTCGAAAACCGTGCCGCACTCTAGGCAGGCGGTGGTTTGCGCGGTGACGGCGCGGCGGCGGACCGACGGCGTCCGATAGGCGTCGCTCGCCCCTTTCGGCCCGAGGTCCACTTTGAATTCGCGCGCGAATTCAAGCGGCCTTCGCGCAGGAAGACAACATATCTATCTGTTTTATTTATATAATTCTGTCATCCTGCGCGCGGGCGCAGGACCTCGGGCAGAATGAAGCGGAAGGTGGATATAGGTCTCAACTCCACCCGCCCGCGATCGATCATCTTGGCAGGATGCGATGGTGGTAGTAAACTTTCCTACCAACGAGCAGGAGGCGACAATGCCCAACGTCGTGAAAATGAGCCTCGCCCTGACCGCCCAGCAGGCCGCGATGATGCGCGAAGCCGTCGGCACCGGTGCCTATGCCACCACCAGCGAGATCGTCCGCGAGGCCATGCGCGACTGGGAAGCCAAGTGGTTGGCCCGCTCCGAGGAAATCCGTCGCCTCAAGGCGCTGTGGGATGAGGGCAAGGCCAGCGGCCCGGCGGCACCGCTCGATTTCGGCGAGCTGAGGAAAGAGGCGCGCGCCAAGCTCAAGAGCGCCTCGCGTCATGGCGGCTAGACTCACCTGGACGCCCCAAGCTAGAGCCGATCTCATCGACAATTACCTGACGATCGGCGCGGAACAGCCAGCGGCAGCCGATCGCTATCTGGCGCGAATGGAGCATAAGGCGCAGCTCCTGGTCGATCAGCCACGCCTCGGCGCAAGGCGCCCAGACATCCATCCGGCGGCCCGCATGCTCGTCGAAAGCCCCTTTGTGCTGCTCTACGAAACCGAACCGGACACGGACGATGGCCCCATTGAAACCGTAGAGATCGTCCGCGTGGTTGATGGTCGGAGAGACTTGCGCAGCCTGCTGCCCGAGTGAACCACGACGGCGACCCGTAGGGCGCGGGGCATCAACGAGAAACCGCCGCGACGGATCTCTCCATCGCGGCGGCGTATTCGTTCCAGCCGTCAAGTGACGGACTCCGAGACGCTAGATTCGTCCCATCAGCATCAGGATCACGAGGATCAGCAGGATCAGGCCGAGGCCACCGGAGGGGCCGTAACCCCAGCGCGAGGAGTAGGGCCAGGTCGGCAGGGCGCCGAGCAGAATGACAATGAGGACGATGATCAGGATTGTGCCGAGTGTCATGTGCGACCTCCGTGGCTTGAGGGACGCGGAGAGACTGTCCCCCGCGAGAAATATCGATCCACCCTAACCAAATTCCGGAGAGGCCCTGCCGGTTCCATGCTGACGACCGTGAGGTGCGTTTCGTTGGGCTGCGCAGGCGGCCGGAACGAAGAAACGGACATCGCCCGGAGCAGTGCGTGCGGACTTGGAGCCACACGCGGCGAGCCTGATTTCCCGAGCGGGAATAAACTGGAGATTGCCAGGCATCCGGCAGGCCAAATATCCCGCTCGGGAAAGCGTCGTGGACATCCGTCGGCCTCCCCCGGTCGCCAGCGGAAGCACGGCGTCAACCTTGTAGAACCAGCCCTTGAAGATTTACCCTACAAGGGTAATATCTGCCCATGGAAAAGCGGACAGCCCATTACGACCTGTCGGCCATCCTCGTCCTCGTTCGGCAACGACGGGCAGCTGCCTTCTCACGCTTTCCGAAATGATCGAGGCGGTATGTCGGCTTACGCCACACTGCCTCTACAAGTCGATGACCACCTATGCGGACAGCGCCATCTGGCAAGACGTCTACCACGTCGACACCGCTGCCGGGAAAGCCTACGTCAAGCTGACGCTCAGGGCCGATGGCGCTCCGGTCATTCAGTTCAAGGAGTTGGAGCCATGAGCCGAATTTGCATGAGCTGCGATGCCGGCGCGGAGATGGCGCCTTTCTCGGGCGAGACGCACCGGGTCGACTATCGCGGCGCCACGGCCGAGGTCGAAGGCCTGTCAGGCTTCCGTTGCCCTGCATGCGGCGAGACCGAATATGACGCGGAAAGCGCCGAGCGCTACGCGGCGGCCGGCGATGCCCTTGTGCTGGCGGCCCGCCGGGCGGCCGGCGAGGAGCTGCGCCGCATCCGCAAGAAGCTGAAGCTCAACCAGACGGAAGCCTCACAGCTCACCGGCGGCGGCCACAATGCCTTCTCGCGCTACGAGACCGGAAAGGTCGTCCCTGCGCCAGCCGTCGTCAATCTGTTCCGCCTGCTCGACCGCCATCCGGAGGAGCTGGAACGGCTGAAGCGGGCGTAGGAAGCCCCAGCACGGCAGCACAAGCCACGATCAACCTGGGAGCGGACGCGCGGGAGCCGCCGAGGGAAGCGGCGGCGACATCCTCGCCACCTTGCCGGGGTGTTTCCCGTTTCGCGGCCGACCGTCTATAGAACGCCCGGTCGGCAACCGCCCCCGTCTTTTCGGCTCCATCTCCAGAGGAATGACATGCAGAATCGGTACGGAAAGCTTGCGTCCTGGGTCTACAACCTGGACAAGCCGGTCGGCCGTTCGTTCGGGGATCAGGCGTACTATCGGCAGCGTCTCGAACACTGCGACGCCGGCCCCATATTGGAGCCCGCCGTCGGCAACGGCCGCATTCTCATCCCGCTGCTCGAAGCGGGATACGCGGTCGAAGGGTTCGATGCTTCCGAGGAGATGCTCGACTATTGCCGGGCCGCGTGCCGTGCGCGAAACCTCTCCGCCAGCCTGACGCGGCAGACGTTTGCGGAGTTCTCCTACGACAAGCGCTTCTAAGCGATCATCCTTCCCGTGGGGTCATTCCAACTGGTGACCGATGTCGCCTCGGCCGACGCCGTGCTGAGGCGATTTTACGATCATTTGGCCCCCAACGGCCGGTTGATCGTCGACCTCGACCCCATCGGCGGCTTCCTTGGCCGGTCCGGCTCCATCCGCTCATGGATGACGGACGACGGCGACCTGTTGACGCTGACCGATCACCGGGTCGAAACCGACTATATCGCGCAGACCACCCTCTCCCACCTCCGCTACGAGCACTGGCAGGGCGGAAACCTGGTGGCGACCGAACTCGATCTGTTCAAGTTGCGCTGGTGGGGCGTCAACGAGTTCTCGCTGGCGCTACGGGCCGCCGGTTTTGAGGACGTGATCGTGTCGGGGAACTACCAGCACGGACGTGCGCCGCAGAAGGACGACGAGATCATCACCTTCGAAGCGCGGCGACCGGCGAACGAAGGCGTTTGATGGCGCGCAACCCTACTTCCCCTGTTCGTCGATGATCCGGCCGACCACCGGCGCGACGACCAGCGCCACGGCGGTCCAGAGGATGGCGATCTTCACGGCCCGGCGCAGGGGCCCGTTCCGGCGGGAGCAAAGGAACATGTCGGTGATGGCGGCGGGGCCGCCCCTTCCATAAGCCGCGCGGGCAGAACGCCCGACGCTGACCGGACAACGGCGCGCACGCCGCCCGGTTCCGAGCGGCGCGCCACCCGTCCTCATTCGGGCAGCTTGAAGCCCGGCACCAGGATCACCTTCAGGAGTTCCGTCGGCGTCGCCTCGGCCGTTTCGGCCACGGCCTTCAGCCGGTCGCCGGGCGTGGCGGCGATGCCGGCCGCCTCAAGGCGCGCCACCACCTCGTCGGTCGGAAGCGCCAGTTCCTTCGCCACGGCGTCGATGCTCTTGGCGCCGAAGCCCGCGCCCTCGAAGCGCTGGTCGACCAGATCCGGCGTCCAGGCGGCGTTGGCATCGATGGGCGCCGGCGCCGCCGAGGGCACGCGCCGCACCACCTCCACCCAGATCTCGGCAGGGCTGACGCCGTTGCGGTCGGCCACCCGCCGCAGCGTGTCGGCCGTGCTCTCCACCGTGTAGCCGGCCGCGCGGATGGCGCCGACGATCGCCCCCACCGGCGTCGCCGTGCGCAGCGCCATGGTGTCGAGGCTCGCTTCCTCGGCGTGGCCGAACGGCGGCTCCAGGCTGGCATCCACCGACCACGACGCCTTGACGGCGGCGCTGAGGTCGAGCACCCAGGTGAACGGCGGCACGCCCCAGAGCGTGCCCGCCACCAGCACGGCCAGCAGCGCCGTCGCCGCCGGTGCCTCCGGCCGGATCGACAGTTTCCGCTCCAGGCGATGGCGCAGATAGGCCACGAACTGCCGCCAGTTGAACCACAGGTGGACGAAGCCGGCGATCAGGAACAACAGGCTGGAGGTGACGTGGATCGCCCCCCACTCCTCCTTGGTCAGGCCGCCCAGCGACCAGTCCACCCAGTAGGCGAGCCGCCCTTCCGGCGTCGCGAACAGCATCAGTCCGGTGGCGCCCATGATCAGGAAGCCACCCGTGGTCATCATCGACGTCATGGCCCGCCAGCTGAACCGCCGGCCGCTCGTCATCTCGCTCATCATTGCCTCCAGCCACCGGCGTCGGCGCCGCAAATCCCGAGCTGCGGCCCGTCGCCCCTGCCGCCACTGTTGCCAACGCCTGTATTTTGGCAATCGCGAATATACCGATGCTTTGTAATCGTCCGTCGCGGCGGCAGGGCCGGCGATACGCCTCGTTACAAATGTCCGCTGCGCCTCGTCGGGGCTTTCGCTCGCCGGCCCTCTGCCGATACAGTCGCCCACCGATTGAAAGGAACCGAGCCATGCGCATTCACATCGTCGTCCACGAAGCCTTCGAGGCGCCCGGCGCCTATGAAACCTGGGCGGCGAGCCGGGGCCACAGGGTGGCCTATTCGCGCGTCTATGTCGGCGACGCGCTGCCGGCCTCCGTCGATGGCTTCGACATGCTGCTGGTGATGGGCGGCCCGCAGTCGCCGGCCACCACGCTGGAAGAATGCCCGCATTTCGACAGCCGCGCCGAGCAGGCGCTGATCGCCCGGGCGGTCGCCGCCCAAAAGGCCGTCGTCGGCGTCTGCCTCGGCTCGCAGCTGATGGGCGAGGCGCTGGGCGCCGCCTGCGAGCACAGCCCCGAGAAGGAAATCGGCAAGTTCCCCATCGCGCTGACGCCGGCCGGCCTTGCCCACGACAAGTTCGCCCACTTCGGCCCCACCCTCGAGGTCGGCCACTGGCACTCCGACATGCCCGGCCTGACGCCCGGCGCCGTGGTGATCGCCACCAGCGAAGGCTGCCCGCGCCAGATCGTCGAATACGGCCCGCTCGCCTACGGTTTCCAGTGCCACATGGAGTTCACCCCCGAGGTGATCGACCTCCTCATCGCCGCCTCGGAATCCGAACTCGCCACCCTCACCGCCCACCGCTTCGTCCAGCAGCCCGCCGCCCTGCGCGAGAACGACTACACGGCGATGAACGAGAAACTGTTCGCCTTCCTCGACAAGCTGGTGGCGGAGTATCGGGCAAGGCTGTAGGAGCACCTGCTATCGCAGGCATCCGCATCGCTCAATGAGCTTGCGACCGGCCGATCCCACTGAAACCTAAATATAAATCGTCATCCTTGCGCAGGCGAGGACCTCGGGCAGAAAGAGGCAATCGGCCCTTATCACGCACCCTGTTCAGGGAGCCTGATATCAGCCGCTGCGATTTCTCGTCCTGAGGTCCTGCGCATGAAGCGCAGGATGACAGGAGGGGGATATAAAACAAGAGATGCGCCGCGCTTCCACCGCGCCTCCGGCACAAGAAGAGGCTCCCACCACCATCATGCTGTCATCCTGCGCGTGAGGCGCAGGACCTCAGGCAGAACAAGGCAATCGGCCAATATCGTGCTCCATGAACCGAGAGAGCCCGATACAAGCCGCCGCGCCTTCTCGTCCTGAGGTCCTCGCCTTCGCGAGGATGACAGGAGAGTGATATAAAACAAAGAGATGCGTCGTGCCTCCGACGTGCTTCCGCAACCAGCAGAGACTCCCGCCCCTATCCCCCTCCCGTCATCCTGGCGAAAGCCAGGACCTCAGGCAGGAAGTGGCTCCCCGGTCCCTATCGGGCTCCCCTCCAGCTCGCTCCCAAAAGCCGGCCTCAAAATTCGCTGGGGTGCGGTAGATGGCGACGCGTTCGAGAACCGGAGCGGAGCGAACTTACGGTTCGTGAGCACCGGAAGCGCAGCGCTCTAAGCTAGATGCCCCACCCCAGTAGAATTCTCAGGCCGGCTTTTTCAGTGGTGGCAGTCCTCGCCTTCCGCATGATGCGCGCAGGTGTGGTCCTGGCTGAAGGCGGGGAGCTGCTGGCTCAGGAAGGCGTCGACCACCTCGCCCACCTTGCGGTGCTCGACGGCGTGGAACGGCTGGATGCCCGAGGCGAGGAAGCCGTTGAGCGGCCGCGCGCCCATGCCGTAGGCGACGATGGCCGTCACGCCGCGCTCGGCCAGCTGCCGCACCGGCGCGAGGCAGTTGTCGTGCGGCAGGGCCGGCAGCACGGCCGTTTCCACCACGGTTCCGTTGTCGATGCGGAACAGCGAGAAGGCGTCGCAGTGGCCGAAGTGGCCGGAAATGTCGGCATCGAAGCCGCCGGGGGCGTCGGAGGGAACGGCAAGCAAGGTCATGATCGGTCTTCGTCCTTCAGGTTCATCGGCGTATCTCCCGCAACGAAGCTGTCCTTCGGCCTGTGCCCGCAGCCGCCATCCTTGGGCCGCGCCACGGCGCCGCCCTCGATGCGCAGCGCCAGCCCGCGCGTGATGGCGGTCGCCGTCACCCGCCGCGCCTCGGCGAGGATGCGTGACAGCGTCGACCGCGACACGTTCATCCTGAGCGCCGCTTCCTGCTGGTCCAGCCCCTCGACGTCGACGAGGCGCAGCGCCTCGTGGCCGTCCAGCGTCAGCACGATCTCGCTCAGCGAGACCAGCGGAATGCCCTGCGGCTTGAAGTAGCTGGCGGGCAAATCGTCGCTGACGGTGCGGGGCTTCTGCGGTCGTGCCATCCGGACTCCGTTTTGGGAATGCACCCATAATATGCGCCACCGATCCCCGGCGCGACAGTCGGTTATGCACGTATACCCACAACAGAGCCGGCGGGGAAGTCGCCCACCCCGCGCCCTACAGCATCATCCGACCGGAGTGAAACGAGGATCGGCAAGATGATGCTTTGCAAACAAGCTTAGGGCGCCGATCTGATTCAATCAGATCGAACGGCGCCCTACAGCATCATCCGACCGGAGCGAAGCGAGGATCGGCAAGATGATGCTTTGCAAACAAGAGCTTAGGGCGCCGATCTGATTCAATCAGATCGAATAGCGCGCTATAGCCCGCAGATATCCTTGGAAACCTTGATCGTGCCGAGGGTGCGGCCGCTTGGGGCGACATAGGCATGGTGGAGGACCGCCCCGGCCTTCATCAACGAAACGTCGTTCTCGACCGAGCAATGGTAGTCCTTGAACTGGGCCTTCTGGCGCAGGGTGAAGCGGCCGCTTGCCTCGTTGACGGTCCACGTCTCATAAAGATCGAGCCCGTCGGCCCGCATCTTGGTCAGGGTGAAGGCTTCGCCCGGCAGCGGGTCCGGGTTCCTGGCGTCGGCCAGCCCCTTGAGAACGGTCTCGATGCCTTCCTTGTTGATGGCCAGTCGGATCCACAGCTCCGGCGGCGCCTCGTCTCCCAGCAGGGCGCGGCTGATCGCCTCTTCGATCTCCACCGCGGCCAGGTACGATCCGCCAAGCAGCATCAGGCCGACCAGAACGCTCACGGCCTGTCGCCGCGAATAGACCGGACGGACGACGATGGCATCGGGCGCTTTCTCGCCCAGGGACGGGGACGGCGCCGGGGCGATCAGCAGCCAGACATTGGCGATCGGTATGAAGGCCAGCGGCGCCGCCCAGGCATGACCATGCGCATCGCGCGACCGCCGCGCGGCCAGCCGCCACAGCACGACGCCCAAGGCCACCTGCACCAGCGCCCAAAGCCCCGCCATCGCCGCCAGACGCTCGCCGACCATGGCCACCGGCGTCGGAATGAGCAGGACCCAGGACCCCACCGCCACCATCGCGAGAAGGCAGTTGCCAAGGAAATACGACGCCCGGCCCACCGTTCCCGTCGACCGGACGAGCGCCGATCCCAGCCCGCCCAGCACGGTCAGGGCGAGGCTGACAAGCCATATCCGGCTGTCGGGCAGGATGAGAAAGCTCAGCGCCTTCTCCTTCGGCGTGGCGCCGTCGAGCCCGAGGGCGTCCGACAGGCGGATCTCGGATGGCGGCGCCGCCCACCACGGCCGGAGCAGCGGCGGAAAGGTGCAATCGGCGGCCGTCGTCGTCTCCGTTGCCTGTTCGCGGCCGTCGCTGTCGAGAAAAACGGTCCGGTAGGTGGCGCCGGCCTTGAGAAACTCGGCATTCACGGAATCGTCGCACAGCTTCTCCCGCCGCCCTCGCAGCACGCCCGCGTCGGCGGAGCCCCCCGGCTTCTGCGCCCTCAGGGTAAAGGTGATGGTCTCCCGGTCGATCTCGGCGGCGGTGTAGACATAGGTGTCGTCGTAATCGGGCGATCTCCTGGCGAGTTCGGCCGGCCACTCCAGCGCCTTCGGAAGGCCGTCCTCCCGGATGGATTTCTGCGTCGCGGTGGCGTTCATGGCCTTCATCAAGACGAGCACTTCCTCGAGGTCGCCGCTCGGGATGCTGGCGAACCACAAGCTCCCGCCAGCCAGCACGAGAAGGATCACGCCGAACACCGCCCCCTCCTCCCCATGCATCAGGCCGAAACGCCGGGCGGGGCGCGCCTCCTCCGACGCCATCAGCGCCAGCAGGAGGTTGACGACCGGAATGAAGACCAGCGGCGTCCCGTTCATGTTGCCGAAGGCATCCAGCGACCGCGCCGCCGCGATGCGCCCGATATAGACGCCGCCGATCAGCGACGACGCCGTCAGCCATGCGGCGAACCGCGTCTCAACCATCCACGCCATCGCCTCCGGCGACTTGAAGGAGGCCATCTGAGCCACGCAGAGGAACAAGGTGGCAAGGCAGAGCCGGACGAAGAACGGCGCCTGCCCCAGCCGCGCCCGCCGCCTGCCGAGCGCCGACCAGATCCAGCCGACGAGCCCGCCGGCGACGATCAGGCCATAGACGCTCAGCCAGTAGGCAAGCCCGTCCTGCATGAGATAAGCGGATGCAAGTTCTTCCATGACCAGAGCCCTACAGCATCATCCGACCAGAGTGAAACGAGGATCGAAAAGATGATGCGCTGCAAACAAAAGCTTGGAGCGCCGATCTGATTCAGTCAGATCGAACAGCGCTCTAAAGCATCATCCGACCGGAGTGAAACGAGGATCGGCAAGATGATGCGCTGCAAACAAAAGCTTAGGGCGCCGATCTGATTCAATCAGATCGACCGGCGCCCTATAGCCCGCAATCGGCCGCCGTCAGCGTGATCTTCACCCTCTCTCGCGCGCCATCGCCGTAGCTGTTGATGACCGTGGCGCCGGCTCTCAACAGCGGAATGAAGGTGCGGCCGTCGCAGATCTCGTTGCGCGCCATCTGGGTGAAGAAGGTGGCGAAGATCGGATTGCCGGCCTCCATCTCCGCGACGACCCTCGGGGTGATCAGGAACGTCCTCAGAAGCTCCGTTCCCTGCGCCGAGTGGGCGAGCTGCGGCACCAGCTTGTCGCCATCGGGCTCCGGCGGCGCCTCGGTCGCCGCCTCCAGCGTCTTCTCAAGCCCGATCCGGCCCAGCATGTGTTCGACACGCATCTCCGGCGGGAAATCCTCGTTGACCACGAGGCTCACGATGGTGCGCGTGTCGATTTCTTCCGCCACGACATAGGCCAGCCCCAGCGCCGCCAGCCCGGCGAGGCCCGAAACGACGGGGATCGGCGTCGGCCGGGACCGCACGACGACCTCGGCCGCGTCGCCGCCCTCGCCCGTCTGGCGTTCGGGCGCGACGAGCAGCCAGACATTGGCGATCGGGATGAAGGCCAGCACCGCCACCTTGCCGTGGCCGCAGGCGCTGCGCGACCGCAGGACGGCAAGGTGCCACAGGGCGAAGCCGCAGGCGGCCTGCGCCAGCGCCCAAAGCGCCACCTTCCAGCCGACGTAACCGCCGAAGACCGCCTCACGCGTCGGGATCAGCAGGGCCAGAGAGGCCGCCGCCACCAGAATGAGCGCGCAGTTGCCAAGGAAATACAGCCCCCGCCCCAGGCGCGCGGTGCCGCCGCGCGGCTGGAACAGCGCCGCGAACAGCCCGCCGATCGCCAGAAGACACAGCCCCGCCGTCTGGATCCGCCAATCGGCATCGAGGCTGAAGCCGACCGCCCGGTATTCCAGCGTCATCGCCTTCGGCCAGCCGCCGATCAGCCCGGCAAGGCGCGACCAGCCCCCCACCTCCGGCTTGAGATGGCAGTCCTGCCGGGTGACGGTCGCCTCCCACAGCCGCCGCCCGCCGCCGTCGACATAGATCTCGCGCACCGTCGCCCCGGCCTTGACGAGCGGCGCCTTGAGCTCATTGGAGCACGCCTGATACCGGACCTCGTTCCAGAAAGCCTCCGTCAGCGGCGCGTCGCCGGTGTAGGTGTAGGTCGTGGTGAGCTCGCTGCCCGATGCCTCGATGTCCGACAGCGTCAGGGTGTCGGACAGTTGGTAGGGCGGCGTCGCGAGGTCGGCGATGAACACGGCCCCACCGTTCACCCCCCTCACGTTCACGAGGTACTGAACGCTGACGTCCAGCGGCACGCCCTCGGCATCGCCAAAGGCGCGCGCCACGTCGTTGACCAGCAGCGAGCCGAAAATGTTCGCCCCCGTCAGGAGAAAGAAACCGGCCAACGCGGACGCCACTCCGGCGCCGCTGACAGGCCCCACATCCTCCTGTCGCTCTTTGGGTATCCGCGACGGCGCCAGCACCAGCCACAGGTTGACGAGCGGCACGAAGATCAGCGGCGCCGCCTTGGGGTGGCCGAAGGCATCCAGCGAGCGCGCCGCCGACAGGAGGCCGATGAGGAAACCGCCGACCACCGGCCCGAGCATCAGCTTGATCATCAGCGGCCAGGCCGCCCCGGCGACGATCGCCGCCGGCCCCGATGTCAGCCAATACTGGGAGCCGCTGATGGCCATGACCAGAAGGCTGGCCCAGAAGAAATACGCCGGCCGCCGCAGCGGCTTGGTCAGCCAGAAGCCGGCGATCGACCCGACCAGCCCGCC
Organism: Pleomorphomonas sp. T1.2MG-36; assembly: GCF_950100655.1. Classification (NCBI taxonomy): domain Bacteria; kingdom Pseudomonadati; phylum Pseudomonadota; class Alphaproteobacteria; order Hyphomicrobiales; family Pleomorphomonadaceae; genus Pleomorphomonas; species Pleomorphomonas sp. T1.2MG-36. The sequence continues at coordinate 7,653 of NZ_CATNLY010000052.1, read as the reverse complement.
GACGCACGCCAGGCCATAAACCCCCATCCAAAGGTCGTCCGGCACCTGGATGAGATAGGCGGTGGCAACCGCTTCCAAGGTCATGTCTCCCCCACTCCCGCCCAGTCGGTCAGCTCTCGCAATCGCCCCACGTCATCGTCACGGTCTCAATCTCCCGGCCCTGCCGGTCCCGATAGGTCTCCTCGATGGAGGCCCCCGCCTTCATCAAGGGCACCAGATCCTCTTCCTCGCAGGCGCGCTGCACCACCGCGCCCCGGATCAGCTTGCCCAGTTCGGGGTCGGAGGGATCGACGAGCTTGGGGTCGTCGGAGTCGATGAGGAAGGTCCGCTTGAGCGTCGTGCCATCCGCGCTGTGGTCGATCTTCCTGATCATGCCGCTCTGCGCCTCCGCCCCCACCGGCACGCCGGCGATCAGCTCGATGGTCTTCTCCACGCCATCCCTGTTCAGCACGTACTGAACCAGCACGCCGAACGGAATCCCCTTGGCCGAGACCAGCGCCCACCGCTTCAGCTTGTCGATCTCAACCAGCGCCGTCAGGGCCACGGCGATGACCGCGACTCCCGCGACCAGCCGGATGGCGGCAGGGCCGGACGAGCGCTCGCGGCGGATCGGGCCGGGCGCCTCCTGCGCGAGCGCGGTCTCCCCCTGCCCGGGGGTGAGGAACAGCCACAGATTGGCCAGCGGCACGAAGGCCAGCGCCGCCAGTCCCCAATGGCGGCCCGCGTGGTTCACCCGCGCCAGGGAGAGGCGCCACAGCGCAAAGCCGCAGCCAGCCTGCACCAGCCCCCAGAGCGCCAGCCATTCCGCCATGTGGCCCTTTTCCATGGCGTTCCGCGTCGGCACCAGCATCCCCTTGGAGAACGCCATCACCACAAGCACGATGCAGCAACCGAGGAAATACGGCGCCCTCGCCATGCGCGCGCTCGAAATGAACAGCAGCGCCGACATCGCGGCGCCCAGCACGGCCAGCGCAAAGGCCGTGGCCCAGATCTGCCACTCGCTCCGCACGATGAAGTCGATCGCCAACTCGTCCGTCACGTCCCTCTCCCATGCAAACAGTCGCTCCCGACAGGGCGGGAGGCTATGGCCCGTCGCTCGGGGCCAGCGCGAAATAGTCGCCGGACCTCAGCTCGCTGGTGCCGTCCTCGTAGCGGAGGTAGGCATAGCCGTGGTCATCGATCTGCCGGCCGGCATAGAGCTGCATCAGCGCCACCTTCTTGCCGGTCTGCCGGCAGACCATGCCGTTGGCGGCGATCTCCGCCATCATCGCCCGGGAGCGGTCGACGCGCTTTTCCAGCGCCAGCTTGCGCTTGGCCTGCATCGACGGCAGCGCCGCCTCGTCCTCGCCGGCCTGCTGCTCGACCAGCGCGGCATGCTGCGCCTTCAGCGCCTCGACCAGCGAGCGGAGATAGTCCTTCTTGTCCGTCGGCGAAACGAACTGGTCGGCCAGCACGTCCTCATAGTCGTCCGACAGCTGGGCCACCTCGCTGGCCGCCTCCCGAACGTCGGCGTCGATCTCCTTCAGGTGGTCCCACCAGGCGCGCTCGGGGCGCACGGGAACGGGCGCCGGCGCGGCGTTGAGGTCGACCTCCCAGGCCGCGCGGGGCAGCGGCTTCGGTTCCGCCCCCTTGCCGAGGATCATCAGCACGATGAGGCCCAGCCCCGCCGTGAAGAAGCAGACCACGCCCCAAATCCAGGGATTCCGCCCGTTCAGCGTCGCGATGTAACCGCCGACAAAGCCCGTCAGGCACGCCGCGAAGAGCCACCGCCAGATCTCGTAATCGTACATGTCGTCAATGCCCCCAAACCCCGCCCGCCGGTTCCGACGCCACGCTATAAGAGCGGAGCGAACCAAGCCGTGTCAGCAGCCTGAGGTGGCAATCTAGGCAGCCCCAATGGGCCCGACAATCGCAATCCTGCAGACTCGCCTTGGAAATAAGGACAAGGTTACCCGCCACCCTTCGCGGGAGTCCCCGAACCGCACAACTCTTCCGGCACGATCCACGACGGAGACCAATGTCCGGCGCCGATGACAGGGAGCGCGATATGGGCCGCGAGCCTTGTTCTGCCCGAGGTACACCTTGAATTCGCACGCGAATTCAAGCGCCTTTCGCAAGGACGACAGTATTATAGTGTCGTTTCAGTGGGATAGGCCAATCGCGAACTGACCATCGCAGCGCATGCCCCAAAATTGAAGCGCGCAACCCTCAGCCCCAAAGCCAAGCGCCGATCACGACGCTACATGAGGGTACACAAGGCTATCCGATTGTTTCCTATATATAATACTGTCATCCTTGCGAAAGCGAGGACCTCAGGCAGAACGGAGTGCAACGCTGATATAGAGCGCCCAAGGATGCAGTGCGCAACGATGGCGACAGGGGAAAGGCGGACTCGATATCAAGCCTTCGCCCTGCGGCTTTCTTTGCACCAAGGACCCGCGCGATGAGCCGTCGCGTCAGCTCTGGCAATCCTTGATGGTGATCGCCTGCTGTCCGAGCTTGGCGCCGGTCCTGTCGAAATAGTCGTGGCGAATGGTGGCGCCGGCCTTCAGCAGCAACAGGTCGGTGCCGGCGGAGCATTCGGTCATGATGAACACCTGGCGGAAGCCGTCGCTGAAGGTGTAGCCCTCGCCGTCGATCACATAGGTGCCGCGCAGCTCCGTCCCCACCGCCTCCCTGCGCGTGAGGTTGCTTGCCCCCGGCTCGGCCGGCGGCAGGCTGCCGGCCGCCAGCACCTCGATCGTCCTTTCGAGGCCGTGCCCGTCGAGAAGGTATCGCACCCACGCCTCTTCGGACGGCGCCCCGCCCCCGCGCAGGGCCGCCTCCGTCCGCTCGGCGACAATCCTCGTCACCACCAGCGACAGGCAGACGAACCCGATTCCGACGACCAGCGCCGCCATGTCGCCCATCTGCGCTCCGGGCCGGTCGGCCTCTCCGCTCTCCAGCCGCCGCGGCGCGAAGATCAGCCAGAGGTTGACCAGCGGCACGAAAGCCAGCGGCGCCGCGCCGGCATGCCCGTAGGCGTCGCGCGAGCGCGTTTCGGCAAGGCGCCACAGGGCGAAGCCGCAGGCAATCTGGGCCAGCGCCCAGACGAGCCACAGCGGGCCGGCAAGGCCCTTCTCGATCACCCCCGGCGCCGGGATCAGCATCGCCCCCGACAACGTCGCCGCCAGCAACAGCGCCGCGTTTCCCAGCACGTAGCGGGGCCGCTCCGTCCGCGCCGTCGAAACGAACAGAAAGGCCGACAGCGCGCCGCCCGCGATCAGCAACCCGAAGCTGGCGAGCGCGATCCGGCCACTGCCCATCACCATGAAACCCAATGCGAAATCGTTGAACCCCGCCACCGTCACCGTGTCTCCACTCCCGCCCAGCCGGTCAGCTCTCGCAATCGCCGCGCCTCACCGTCACGACACTGACATCGCGGCCGTTCTTATCTTTAAAGACATGCTTGAAGGTCGCCCCGGCGCGCAGAAGGGTCAAAACCAGAGGAGTGTCGCAGGCATTCGCCTTGATCGAACTCTCCGAGACACCAAACATCGTCCCCAGCGCACCCAATCTGTAAAAGAACGACACCGTCGTCCCTTCGACATCCATATCGACAAGAGTGGTGGTGAAATCCACGTCGAAGGGCTTCCCATCAAAGTTGAAAATATTATCTAGAGCATCCCTGAGCCCCCAATTATTGACAAGAAACTGCGCATAGGTCTCTCCAGGAAAAGTTTTACTGTCGAGTATAGAACTAACCCTATCCTCGAGAATCTGCTTCGTCACGGCATTACCCGAGGTGGCAAGCACCAAACCGAGCACGACGCCGACAAAGCCCTTCGCGAACCATGGGAACACCGCGCCGCTTTTGTCTCTCGACCGAGAGAAAATAAGCCAGAGGTTCGCAATGGGGATAAAGGCGAGAACGGCGCCCTGGGCATGGCCGTATGCATCGTACGACCTTGCGACCGCCAGCAAAGCCAGGACGAGTCCTAAGGCAAACCACGCGCTCGCCGCATCCAGCATCAGCATCCAGGCTCTTCCGGCCACGATCGCCTCGGCCGTATGCGCCCAGGAGAAAAAGCACAGTGCGTGGACAAGCCCGGCCAGCCCGATAGCGAAAACGTAAGTCCCTCTCGCGAGCCTCAACTCGGATTTGGGTACGAAGATCGCAGCAAGCGCCCCTGCCACGAACGGCAACAAGCCATATGAAACAAGATTATACGGCCCACTGATGACGACTTTTACGGCCAGCTCTTCCAACGGACTGCCCCCTTCACAACGTCCCCAAAGCCCCGACGAAACGGCGTCTCCGCACCCCATCGCAGTGCGCCCCGCCCCGGGCGCAGCCGAAGCTACGGCTCGTCGCTCGGCGCCTGCGTGAAGTAGTCGCCGGACCTCAGCTCGCGGGTGCCGTCCTCGTAGCGGAGGTAGGCGTAGCCGTGATCGTCGACATGCCGGCCGGCATAGAGCTGCATCAACGCCACCTTCTTGCCGGTCTGCCGGCAGACCATGCCGTTGGCGGCGATCTCGGCCATCATCGCCTTCGAGCGCTCCAGTCGCTTTTCCAGCGCCAGCTTCCGCTTGGCCTGCAAACCGGCGTCCTCTTCGCCAACCGGCGGCTCGACGCGCGCGGCATGCTCCGCACGCAATTCCTCGACCAGCGAGCGGAGATGGTCCTTCTTGTCCGTCGGCGTGAGGAACCGGTCGGCCAGCACGTCCTCATAGGCTGGCGACAGCCGCGCCACCTCGTCGGCCGCCTGCCTCACGTCGGGGTCGATGTCCTTGAGGTGATCCCACCAGGCCTGCTCGGGCCTGACGGAGCTCGTGGGGTTCGCAGAGCTCGCGGGGACGGGCGCCGGTGCCTTGTTGAGATCGATGTCCCAGGCCGCGCCCCGAAGCGGCCTCGGTTCCGGCGCCTTGCCGAGGAGCATCAGCGCGATGAAGCCAAGCCCGGCGGTCAGGAAGCAGATCACGCCCCAGATCACCGGTTGGCGCTTGTTCAGGATCGCGATGTAGGCGCCGGCACAGCCCGACAGTGCCCCGGTGACAGCCCACCGCCAAACCTCGTAATCGTCCATCTCTTCAATGCCCCCAAACGCCGCACTCCGGCGTGGCCTCCATCCACCGTCGACGAAACGACACCGTCGTCATGCCCCAAGAGAGAGGCGAGCCAAGCCGTGTCAGCAGCCCAAGGTAGCAATCTATGTTGGCATCATGGGTCCCACAACCGCAGTCCTGCGGACCCCCATGGAAATACGGACAGGGGGCAGGTGGCCCTTCGCGGAAGCCCTCGCGAAGGCAGAGAGGGTGGTGTCAGGCCACGGCGAGAGGGAGCCTGATATCGGCCGAGAGCCTTGTTCTGCCCGAGATACTCGCACCCGCAAGGAGGCCAGCATTATGTATGGGAATCAATCGGATAGAGTTTGTGTGCTTTCATAGGGCGTCGTGATAGGCGCTGGGTTTTCGGGCTGAGGTTGCGCGCTTTATTGTTGAGGCATACGCTGCGATGGTGCGGCTCGCGGTCGGCCTATCCCACTGAAACGTCACCATAATACTGTCATCCTGGCGAAGGCCAGGACCTCAGGACGAGAAGGCACCCACGCCAATATAGGGCCCCAACTCTCCCCCTCCCCCCCTACCCCGCCTTCCCCTCCTCCCGCGCGGCTTCCCACACCTCGTGCGCGGCGTCGGCGTTGATCGCCGCAATGGCGAGGCCGACGATCAGGTCGGGCCAGGCGGAGGGCCACAGGAAGGCGGTGACGAGGCCGGCGGCGACGATCGCCACGTTGGCGAGAGCGTCGTTGCGGGCCGACAGGAAGGCCGCCTTGCCGAGGCTGCCGCCGTGGTGGCGCACGCGGGCGAGCAGCAGCGCGCAGCCGAGGTTCACGGCCAGCGCCCCGAGCCCGGTGAGCGACAGCGCCAGCGGCTCCGGCGCCACCGGCACCATGAATTTCTGCCAGGCGGTCCACAGCGTGGCGAGGCCCGGCACCAGGATGATGGCGGCAAGCGCCATGCCCACCCGCGCCCGTGCCGGCGCCGACCAGCCCAGCGCCAGCACGATCAGGAGGTTGATCGCGGTATCCTCGAGGAAGTCGACGCTGTCGGCGAACAGCGACACCGAGCCGATGGCGAGGGCCACGGCGAACTCCACCCCGAAGTAGCCGAGGTTGAGAACCGCCACGATCATCGCGGCACGGCGAAGCGGGCCCCAGGGCGGGGAGTAGGAGGCCGCCATGTCAGTCGAACCGCTCGCCGGGGTAGACGCCCCACAGGCGGTCCTGCCGCACGAAGCCCGACACCGCCGACGTCGCCACCTCGCACCACGTGCCGTCGCAGCCGCGCAGGCGGACGACGACGCCCGGCTCCAGCACCGCCGCCACCCGGCCGCCGGGGCGCGTCTTGAGCTTGGCCGCGTCGCCGTCCGACCACGGCTCCACCAGCGCCGTCCTTCGGCCCGACAAGAGAGGCCCGAAAATCCAGCCGTCCTCGCCGGTCCAGTCGCGGATGCGCCGCCAGTGGCCGAATTCCTGGTAGATCTCCACCGGCAGGCCGTGCTGGACGAAGGTCCATTTCACGCCGTAACTCGCGCCGGGTCCGAGCCGGACATTGGCCTCGGCCGCCTTGACGCTGACAAAGCGCGGCAGCGGCAGCCCCGACGGCCCGCGCAACCCGGCCGCCGCCGCCTCGCTCGCAAGCAGGACAGAGAGCGCCACCGAGGCCGCGACGCAGTAAAATCGAAAGGTGCGGCTCATGTCTCCTCGGGCAATCCATGTTCGAACGATAGGGTGCGCGGGAGCCCTGGCACATGGCGCCGGGGCATGGGGCCGGCAGGCACTCGGCGCGGCCGACGGTTGCTTTTGCTAGCACGCGACGGCCAATCCTCCAACCTTACGCGACGGACGGCCGCGACACTGCCCGCCGTCCACGGGTAGGGCAGCGCCGGACACTCCCCGATCGCCCATCCTCCCGAGATCCTCCTTGGACCTCAGGACGAGATGACGCAGCGGCCCTATCAAGCTCCCAGAAACAGGGAGCCCGATATCAACCCCTTGCCCCTTACGGCCTGAGGTCCTCGCTTTCGCAAGGATGACAATTTATATAGATGGAACAGTGGAATAGTCCGCGCACCAACCCGCTTGGCGCATTGCGTACCCCAACAGGGCAAACCCGCTCACACCCACACTCAACGCTCTATCTATTTGTTTTATATCAATTAACTGTCATCCTCGCGAAAGCGAGGACCTCAGGCCGAATGGAGCACCACGCCCATATAGCGCTCCCCTTCACGCCCCCTATCCCGGCTCCCCCTTGGACCTCGGGACGAGATGGCGCAGCGGCCCTATCGAGCTCCCAGAAACAAGGCTGCGCTATATGGGCCGATCGCCCCTTCCGGCCTGAGGTCCTCGCTTTCGCAAGGATGACAATTTATATAGAAGGAACAGTGGGATAGACCGCGCGCCAACCCACTTGGCGCATTGCGCGCCCCAGTAGAGGGCACACCCGCTCACACCCACACGCAACACTCTATCTATTTGTTTTATACCCGGCCTACATCAAAACCCGGAAATTTCTCGGATCGATGATATGGAAGTCATCGGATATAAAGTCTCTCAACTTAGGCCATTGGCTTGGTAAAGTTTTCCGGAAGAACACGTTCACCGCATC